>CAJQHR010000036.1 GCA_905478225.1 uncultured Crocinitomix sp. | reverse complement strand
TCCCGACAGCTCTGTTCTGTTGGGAATTCTGTCACAAATTCAAGTATAGTCATTGTTTTTTTATTACAAATTAATGACAGCACTCCGTAATCTATTTACGTTCTGGTATTATTGCGACGAATCAATTCCTTATTTATACAAAGTAAATCAACTAAAAAAAGAAAAAATTCAAGACCTTTTAGCATACCTTGGTTCTACTTACTTTTTCGCTCAAGAAATGGACAGCGCGGTTAATTATTTGAAACAAGCAATTGATTTAGATTCGACTGATGGAGACGCCTTGAATAATTTAGCATGGTCATATTTGTCAATTGAACCATCAAAATCCATCCAATATTTTAAAATGGCTTATGGGTTGGATAAAACTGATCCTGTAGCATTGAATAACCTTGGATACGCAGAACTACTATCAGGAGAGTTGGAATTGGCAAAAGAGCATTTTCTTGAATCCAAAAAAATGAATCCAAAAAATCCTTTTGTCTATCGTAACCTAGGACTTTATTATATGAAAAAAAACAATAAAAAGGCGGCCAAAAAACGGCTCAAAAAGTGCTTAAAAAAAGGAATACTTGAAAAGTGGGGACCGCAATATCTTGTTGAATTAAAGGCATATTGCAAGAGTTAATATTCAACCAAAACCGGGTTAAAGGGAGCGTTAAGACACTTAGTATTCTTTTTTTTTACTTTAAAAACATTACTATGAAAACTAGTCCGTCCAAATATGCACTCTTCGTACTATTAGTCATTGCATTTGGATCAAGTTCAATTATTGCGCAAATAAATTTTAAAGAACCTCTCGATCCATATTCACTTCACAAATCCGTGAAAAAACACAAGATTAAGTCACTCCTCATTTTTATTGAAATGAATGAAGATGATATTTCTGAACGGGGGAGTATTACTGGGAAACTAGAAGAGGTGACCTATAATTCACAAGGTTTTGTTACCTATCGTTTAAGAACTGATAATCGAGGAAACCCGCCTTTTATTGCTTATGGCAGAGGGTGTTATTTCTATGAGTACAGCTATGATCCGGATGGATACCTAGTCGCTGTTTATGCAGAAGATTATCAAAGAACTAATCAAGAATTAAGGACTTTCGATCAAAAAGGAAATCAAACCAACGTCACTTATTTAAATGGAGTGGATACGGTTGTTCAAATTGGCTTTAACTGGGAAAAAGGAAAGATGATTGAAGCTGAATTAATTTATTCGAATTAAACGAATAAAGATTGGAACAGGAAATTTGATCATTTAGGGCGAATTGTAGAAACAATTTCTGGTAACGGCAGCGTTGCATATACTTACGAAACAATGAAGGATTCAGTGGTGACCGTTCAAAAAACATATCGGGCAGATACCTTGTTGTCATCAGAAAAATACACCACCTGGTTTTCTTTTAATCGAATAACGAATTGGGAGAAAAGGGATTCGAATGGTGAGCTTAAATCTGAGATGCGAGTGAAGTATGATAAAATGGGTAATGCAGTTGCCTATTATTTCAGCAGAGGTGTAAATAGAACGCGTGGAGGGGCGCCGGTTAATATTAGAATTAAGAATACTTATGATAAGAGAAAGCTGTTATTAAATCGCTTTTATTACACGGTGAATAATGAAGGAAAACTGAAGACACTAGCAAAAATTGAGCGTTTTATCTACGATCAAAATCCTTTAATCTACCGTTATCAAAAAGGGGATCTCATTCAAGAGGGTGAGGGAAATGCAATTCATTAGAGTTTTAAAACCCTTCTACTTCTATAATTTCAAAATTAGCTTTGCTAAAAATGGTTGCAAATTCTTCGCCAGAATCAAACATGTCAATATCATCTGTTTCGTAATACCATTTTACAGAAAACGTATTTTCAGGCAATTCGTCATTTAATTTTTGAATGGTATTTCTAAGAGCAAGAGCAGAACCAGTATTGAAATACTCCAGTTTAAATGACAACAATGTATTTTTATTAGGCGCCTTAACGTAACTATTTAACTCCTCAATTAGAGGCTGATAGTAATTATAAGGGTTCTCCGGAAGCGAGATACCAGAAATTTCAATGAGTCCTTTGTTAAAATCAGCAGTGATTCTAGGACATCTTTTATCTCCTTCAATTAAAAATGGCATATGGTAATCTTTTATTTCAAATATAACATTTTTTCTATAAAACATAGGAAAATAAAGTTTAAACCACTGTTTTCCTTCGATAAGTTCTTCTTGTTAACTGATTTTCATGATATCATTTAGACCGTTCTATGTGGAATTATAAAAATGATGTTCTCAAAGGTGTTTAGAAAAAATTAATACCCAATTTCAATTCCATATGTTTTGTCAAAATATCTCCCATGGAGATTGACGAATCAAAAGCATTCGTTTTGTGGTATTTATTCAATTTCTGTTTAAGCAATTCGCGATTATTAGGTGTGGAGATGGTATCTTTTTTCATTCTTCGCAATAAACTTCTTGTACGCTGCCTATTTACCGAGAATCTTTTTTTCATTGCAACCCTTTCTTCATGCATGTATTGTTCAGTCGTTCTAACTGTCAATAGTTCTTGTCCTAATTGCACTAAAGACCGATTGTCTACATAATATTGTGGCAAATAAATGTTTTTCTTTCCTTCATACGACTGTTGGTCAAAGTCGATTGGACGAAAACGGTATTGAATATTGTCAAAATCTTGAATAATTTCTACCACGAAATTATACGCACGCATATCACCTAATAAACGAGTGAAGCAGCGCTCATTAAATTTGACAAACTCTTTTGCAAAGCGCAAACGATTCGTGATTTTCACGTTTTTATTCATGAGTAGAAATTCATCACAGGGTACACCTACAATATGTTCTTCAATTAAAGTTTCACCTTGTACGAGAAATGAAATCTTATCAGGTGAAAATATTTCTTCCAATTCCAACCCATAAACGCGAGATGCATCTCCACGTTTGATGTAAAAATAGTCGTGGTTATCGTTTAGTTCATTCACGACTTTAATCCGGAATGGCTTTGAATTTCCGAAAGAGCAAAATTCTATACTCGCTATTTTAAGAAAGGGGATTTTATCACCATCTGCTACGAGCAATTCATATACTCGAACCAGCTGACTTTGCAAATTTTCCAGTTCGAATTGATTGTATAATACACCATGCCAGAGTGTTGGATTATCGGCCTCATCTGTCATTGGTATTAATTCGTGATAGCGCGTTAAATCAGTCTAGGAAATTGGAATGTCTGCTAAACGTCCGTAATGCTTTAAATGATCACGCAATGGAGCTTTAATTTTATAAAAAGGCTTTTTGTACTCAATGTGATTAAAATCCATTTGACTCAATTGTTTTATTGACTAGAGTTGTCTAAACCCATCTAAAGTTAGGCAGAAATATCGAGATGATTCGATATGAATATCAATTTGTAATGAATAATGTTTTGCAGGAAAAGTTTTATTTTTGGAGCGCCTTTAATTCGGCCTCTTTTTTCCTTAAAGGTTCATTTTTTAATTCAGCCCCTTCCCAGTAAAGCTTATATCCGGTTTGGATTCCTTTATCGTTGTAAACAACTTGATATCCATGCTTTACTGCATATTTATAACGATCAATTCGCGCTATTTTTCCATTTGGATGATAGTGTTTAATAGCACCGTGTTTATTTCCATCAACGTAGTTTCCTTCTTCTGCTAAGTTTGAATTTGGATGGTATTTTTTGTATTCACCATGTTGTAATCCGGCTTTCCAATAAGAATACTCCATTACTTTGTATTTTCCGTTTTGAGGTTCATAAAAAACGACACGTTGTCCGTCTAATTTGCCTCTTTTATAATCTTCCTGATAACTAATTACGCCTCGATCGTCATACTGTACCCAAGTACTGTCTTTTTCTTGATTGATATATTTACCTCGCGCCATTAAGTAGCCCGATTCATGATACATTTTGGCATAACTCGTTTTTCCATCAGTCCGAAAATCCATTATGATTTTTGTTTTTCCAGATTCATAGTAATATGTGAACACGCCGTAAGGTTTGTCATTTTTAAACTGACCTATGTAAACATATGCTGTGCTGTTTTCATAAGGTTTTTTCCAAACCCCTTGTTTGCGGCCTTGCGCGTCCTTTTGATTCACTTGTGCAAAAGCACTTATTGAAATAAAAGTGAATGTTAGAAATAGATATTTTAATGCTCTGTTCATCTTAATGAATTAGTTCATGTGAAACTTCATACAAATTTTCAAAAATATAATCAGCTTTCGTCGATATGTTACTGGTATTTTTTAACATTACTGTTTTCATTCCCAATTTCATACCAAACTCAATATCAGTTTCAGAATCTCCTACCATTATCGATTTTGAAAAGTCTATTTCAGGATAATCAATCTTAGCTTGAAGTCCCATACCTGTTCCAGGTTTGCGGTAATTACTGTTTTCGCTGCGGAGTTGCGGGGCAAAATAAAATTTATCAATTTTTCCATTTGAAGTTTTAATAACTTCATCTATAAATCCATGAATTATGGATAAATCATCCACCGTCATCATTCCGCGCCCAATTCCTTGCTGGTTCGTTACGACAACAATTCTACCGAACAATTCTGTGAAGCGCTGAACGGCTTGTGGCACTTTTTCAATGATTCGCAATTCATTTAGCTGTTTGACATAATCATCAATTAAACGCTCATTAATTACTCCATCTCTATCCAAGAATAGCGTCCAAGATTTGTCAATTTTAATTTTTTTTAAGGGCATTGATTTGTTCAAATTTATGGCACCTAATCGCAGGTCCGTTTCAAATTGTCTATAATCTTCTGGAATTCCAATGTCTTTAAAATAAGCGGAATACACCTTACCAAAAAGTTTTCCCGTTGCCGTATTGAGCGCAAGATAATCCGTTTCAAATGAAAATGGTTCGGCGTTAAAGTCAGTCAACTCCAGCTTATTTATACAATAAATGCCACCGTTAATAATCGGATGGGCTTCTGCCTCTTTTTCTTTAAATGCTTGAACCTCTCCACTGTTGTCTAAATCAATGCTCCCGTACCTGCTGCCTTTGTCCATTTGTTTAAGCGCTAAGGTACACGTGGCGTTTTTATTTAAATGGTGTTCCGCTAGTTCATTTAATGGTATATTGAAAAGTGTATCACCATTTAAAACAAAGCAAGCATCACCTTTAATTTTGTTTAAAGCCAATTTAATGCCACCGCCAGTTCCTAATGCTGTTTCTTCAACAGAATAGGTCAAAGAAATGCCTTTGTAATTATCTCCGAATTGTTTTTGAATCAATTCCCATTTATAACCAACAGCTAGCACAATTTTCTCAATCCCGTTTTCTAAAAGGTAATCGAATAAATACTTTAAAAACGGTCGATTATTAATGGGCGCTAAAGGTTTTGGGAATTCTCCAATTACATCACGCAGTCGTGTCCCTAAGCCCCCAGCTAATACAATAGCCTCATTTATTTCGATTGACTTATTCATGAATCGTCCATGTTGTTAATCCTGCAAAACAAAATTCAAAATGTTTCACATCACCATTAAAAGCATTTAGTTGATCTACAACAGAGCTGCGATCAGGGTCATTCACATAAAATATCATAAAACCACCACCGCCAGCGCCTGAGATTTTTCCTCCAACTGCACCAGCTTGCATGGCGGTATTGTAAATTGTATCAATTATTGAATTGGAAATCCCATCCGCCATCATTTTTTTATGATGCCAACTGGTGTTTAGTATTTGTCCAATTGCTTTTAAATCGCCGTCTACTAAAGCTTGTTTCATAGCAAACGCCTGCTCTTTTAGCAGATGCATTGCTTGAATAGGTTTGGCTTGTTTGGTCTGTACGTTTTGTGATTGTATTTCAATGATTTTGGAAGATTCTCGACTCGTTTTTGTGTAAAATAACAAGAGATTTACTTCCAATTCATTCACCAATGCCTTGCTAATTGATAAGGGGTGAACTTGAACCTGATTGTTTGCCCCAAATTCTAAAAAGTTAATTCCCCCAAACACCGCTGCATATTGATCTTGTTTTCCACCAGCCATATTAAGATCTTCGCGCTCAATTGAAAAGGCTAAACGGGCAATTTCATATTCACTTAGGTCCAATTGCAACCATTCTATAAATGCGCCTAATATTGAAACAACCAATGTAGAGGAAGTACCCAGACCTGAGCCAGAAGGAGCGTCCATTCTTGTGGTCAGTTCAAATGAAAGTGGTTCCATAGAAAAAGTCTTGACAATACGGTTGTAGACTCCTTTTTGTAAATCTAATTCTCCCGTTATTTCAAGTTCTGATGTGGCGTCCAGTCTAATTTCTTTTGCTAAATCAGTTGCACGTATTATAATTTTGCCATCTGTTCTGGGAATGAGAGTCGTATGCGCATATAAATTCACAGTTGCATTGAGGATAGCTCCGCCAAATTCATCTGAATAGGGACTAACGTCTGTGCCACCACCGGCCAAACCCAATCGAAAAGGAGCTTTACTGCGTACAATCATGCGTTTTAATATCTCATCTTAAAGTTAAAGAAATCCATTGATTTGGCTTAGAATTGATCCAAATTATCGCATAAAACTGACCATTCGAAGCGTTTTTTCTCTTCCGCGATTCCTTCTCTGTACAATTTTAAATTGTCGGGTTGAATCATTTCTACCATGGCATTAGTTATTGCATCCGTATTTTCTGGCTTAACTACACGACCAACTTTACCATCAGGAACCATGGTTGCCAAATCGCCCACATCTGTAACCAAAATAGGTAATTCCATGCTATACGCAATTTGAGTAACACCACTCTGCGTTGCCGTATGATATGTGAGTGCTAAAAAGTCTGCTGCTGAAAAATAATATTTCACCTGGTCATCCGCAATAAAACTATCAAAACGTATAATTTTATCATTGAGTTTGAGTTGATCAATTTGTGCTTGATAAATTTTCCAATCATCATAACATTCACCAACTATTAATAAGCGGTGATTTGGATGATTTTCTGAAAAGGATTTAAATGCGATTATCAGCAAATCAATTCCTTTATATTTTCTAATTAAGCCAAAGGACAGCACATAGTTGAGGTTTGCATCAAGCTTTAAGTGTTTGCAAGCGGCAGTTTTTTCGACTACATCTCCATAAATATCGAAGAATGGATGCGGTGAGTAGATGATTTGTTTATCGACTTTAAAAATTTCTGTTAATTGCCCAATCCCTTTCTTTGACATGACCAAAAAACCATCCAACCGCTTATAAAAATAACGTGAAAGCATTTTATCTCCCATTCGCGATTCATGCGGAACAACATTGTCGATCAAACCTACAAATTTGGTTTTACCATTTTTTGCAAATCGAATAATTGTACCTAAGCAGGGCCCTAAAAAAGGAAGCCAATATCGAACAATGACTTTGCTGGCATTTACTTTCTTTAACTGCTTTCCCACTTTAATCCAATTAAAAGGGTTGATAGACGAGATTTTACGGTGAATTGTAATTTCTTCAGGGGCGCTGTGTTTATCTAAATCTAAGAGTTGGTTTTTTCCAGGAAAGATGATTTTAGGATAAAGCATTTTATACGTCCAAATTTCAATATCTACGTTACGATTGCCGTATTCTTTTGCAAGGCGATCAGATGTGGCGGCGATTCCTCCGCGATAAGGAAATGCTGGAGAGATGATAATTATTTTCTCAGGAGTATTGGCTGGACTGCTCAAGATTAGATTTCTTTTTCAATCAAATAGTTATTTCTTGTAGTAGAACTTCTACCAATTAACTCGGCTATAAATCCGGCTAAGAATAATTGCGTTCCAAGTATTATAAATGTTAGCGCAAGATAGAACTCGGCGCGATCTGCAATTAATCGTGAATCTGTATCTATCCAAAGTTTAAATACTCCTAACCAAATCGCTAAGCACACGCCCATAAAAAAGAATATCGACCCTATGAGTCCGAAAAAGTGCATTGGTTTTTTGCCAAAACGGGTAATAAACGTTATGGTAAACATGTCTAAAAATCCATTTACAAAACGATTTAACCCAAATTTTGTAACACCATATTTTCGCTCCTGATGTTGAACAACCTTTTCGCCAATCTTTGAAAAACCAGCTGCTTTTGCAATCACGGGAATATAGCGGTGCATTTCACCAAATATCTCAATTGATTTAACAACCTCTTTCCGATAGGCCTTTAAACCGCAGTTCATGTCGTGCAATTTAATGCCACTCATCATCCGGTTTACACCATTGTATATTTTTGTAGGAATTGTTTTTGTAAGCGGATCATATCGTTTTTTCTTCCAACCTGAAACTATGTCAAATTGATCCTCTGTAATCATACGATACAATTTTGGAATTTCATCTGGGCTATCTTGCAAGTCAGCATCCATTGTAATAACAACTTCACCTTTTGTCGCTTCAAAGCCCACATGCAGTGCAGCCGATTTTCCGTAATTGCGTTGAAATTTTATTCCTCTAACACAACCGTTCTTTGATTTTAAATCTTCAATAACCGCCCAAGATTCATCTGTACTGCCATCATTAATGAAAACAATTTCATAAGTGAATGAATTTTCGGTCATTACTTTAACAATCCAATCATGCAATTCTGGAAGTGATTCGTCCTCGTTAAATAACGGGACAACAATGCTGATATCAATCTTTTCGTTCTCGCTCATGTAGATAGCCCCCAAATATAAAGAATTATCAAGTTCTTGCGAATTTAAAGTTTGTTAAAATGAGCCGAAATTCGAATTTAGCTAAGCGTTTCTGTTTTTAAATCCATTAATACGGTAAAAGCTTTGCTTACAATCTTGGTATCAACAACTATTGTAAACTCATTTGTCGTGGAAATTACTTCGGCTAAATTGATGCCTTCCCAGGCTAGTTTCTTCAATAAATAGTAGTATACACCAGATATTTCTGAATTAACTGGTGGTAATTTCATGGTGATAGATGATAATTCAGATGATTCTGAAATCAATTGTGCTTGATTAAATATGGTCGTAATCTGGCTTTTGAATTGCTCGTTGGTAATGATAGTTGTTTCAGCAACACCGCGTGATACGGTATAAAAGTTATCACTGATATCCTTAATCTGTGTTAAGAACTTGGCTTGATCCTGCGAGATGCCGACGTAATTATTAAAGGTACTCTTCACCAAATTACTTCGTACGATAAGGTCACCTAAATCGGCCATGAAATTTTTAATTCGGCGTTCTATTTTTTGATTCGTGCCAGGTGGCATCCGTTTTATTGCCATTATGATAGCACTATCAGACACTTCCTTACCCGTTATATTAGCAATGTCTGGGTTTAGTTTACGGGCCAAAGAACTAATATTTATTAAACCCTCCGAAATGGCCTCTTGAATGAATGGTGACTGGTTAATCAACCGTTCGATAACTTTACTAATTCTATCCATGTTAAAAATAAAACAAAACGTTAAAAATATAATACAAATATAGCTAAAATAACATTTGCATTACCTTATGTCATAAATTTGATAAAAAAAATCGATAATAATGGAAAATACACCTTTTTATTTTTATGACCTGAACGTTTTAGATGATACGTTGAACACCGTGCTAAATTGCACGGAATCAGACAATTTTCATATTCATTATGCGATAAAGGCCAATAACAATAAAAAGATATTGGAAATAATTGCTGCAAAGGGATTTGGGGCTGACTGCGTGAGTGGCTGGGAAATTGAAGCCTCAATTAGCGCTGGTTTCAAGCCTTCATCTATTGCATTTGCAGGAGTTGGTAAAACAGATGATGAGATTGCAATTGCTTTGACCAACCGCATTGGTATGATACATTGCGAGAGTTTAGAAGAGATTTTGGTCATTAATGAAATGGCAGATTCAATGAACTATATTCCAAAAATCGCTTTGCGTCTTAACCCGAATGTAAGTGCCTTAACGCATGAGAAAATTTCTACAGGATTATCAGAAAATAAATTTGGATTAACGGTGTTGGAGTTTGCAGAGTTGGTGACAATTCATCCAAGTTTAAGAAATATTAATATTGTTGGAATGCACTTTCACATTGGTTCTCAAATTATAGAAATGAGTGTTTTTGAACAATTATGTGAACGAATTAACGAAATTGTTCCCCAATACGAAAACACCATTGGTAAAATAGAATATTTAAACGTTGGTGGTGGATTAGGCGTAAATTATGACAATCCTGACCAAGGTATAATACCAGAATTTGAGGCTTATTTTGACACATTTAGATGGGGATTGCGCAAATTAAATGTGCCCGTTCATTTTGAACTTGGTCGTTCAATTGTGGCGCAATGCGGCAGTTTGCATACAAAAGTGCTCTACGTTAAAAAATCAGAAAGTAAAAACTTTGCTGTGTTAGATGCAGGTATGACAGAATTAATGCGCCCTGCACTCTATGGCGCTAAACATAAAATTGAAAAACTGAACCAAGAAGACGGTTTGTTTGGTGAGTTGACCTATGATATTGTTGGGCCAATTTGTGAATCGAGCGATAGTTTTGGATCGGATGTCATTTTACCAGAATTACGAAGGGGAGATATTCTTAGCATTCGTTCATGCGGTGCTTATGCCGAATCTATGTCATTGCGTTATAACGGAAGAAAGGAAGTTGGAAACAATTTAAAAAGACAGGTTAATACGAGCTTACGCTTGGTTAGAACCGCATAGTCTTATCCAGAATTTTATTTAATTTGATCAGTTCATGTTCACCTCTATTGGTGAGCCCTGCAGAAACTTGTTCTTTAACTAGAATTTCAATTTGAAAAATAACTTCGTGTGCTAATTCAGGATATTTTGCGCAGATTTTTCGCAAGGCGGTCATTGAAAATGCTTTGACCGTAATCGCAACTTCAATGCTTTTTAAGTAATTCATGGCAATGTCAAATAAATCTCCTTCTACCTCCTCAGGAATGTCGATAAATTGAAAAATCCGCATGGTATTGCGTTTCACGGCATCAATAGGATCAGATTTTAAATAGCCAACTAAATCATTGGCGTAGGGTTGAATGAGGCGCGGTTGTTTTTCAGAAATAGATCCTATTGCTTGGCTAGCACCTAATATCGCATTTGATTCACCTTTTAAAAAGATATTAAACAAGTCTGCAAATCGTTCTTGATCTTCTCCAACGTGGGCAATTACTTTGTCCCAGTTTCTGCGGGAAGTTTCTCTCGATAATTGTTTCTCAATATCCATCTTTAAATCAAATCAATTAGCACCTATAGAATAATCGAACGCAGGTTTTAAAACCGTCATAAAATTCTTATCTTTGCTTTTCCAAAAAATAAAGTTAAAAAGATGTTTGAGAATTTAACCGAGAAATTTGACAGAGCTTTTAAAGTTTTAAAAGGGCATGGACAAATTACTGAGATAAACGTAGCAGAAACGCTTAAGGAACTACGAAGAGCGCTATTAGATGCGGATGTTAGCTATAAAACGGCGAAGGAATTTACAAAAACGGTTAAAGAAACAGCACTGGGTAGAAACGTATTAACAACGATTTCTCCCGGCCAATTATTGACTAAAATTTGTCACGAACAATTGGTTCAATTAATGGGCGGTGAGCAAGCTGACATTGATTTTAAAGGAAGTCCAGGGGTTATTTTAATGTCTGGATTGCAAGGTTCGGGTAAAACAACTTTTTCTGGAAAACTAGCCAATTGGTTAAAAAACAAAAAAGGAAAAAATCCACTTTTAGCTGCTTGTGATGTTTATCGACCTGCGGCAATTGATCAATTGCATGTCTTAGGAGAGCAATTGGGAGTTGAGGTTTATTCAAATAGAGAAGAAAAAAATCCGGTAAAAATCGCTCAGGCTGCAATTGCACATGCGAAAAGTAATGGTTTCAATGTGGTTATTATTGATACCGCTGGTCGTTTAGCTATAGATGAGCAAATGATGAAAGAGATTGCGGATGTAAAAAATGCAATTAATCCATCAGAAACGTTGTTTGTTGTTGATGCAATGACAGGGCAAGATGCCGTGAATACTGCTAAAAAATTTGATGAAAGAATTGATTTTGACGGGGTTATTTTAACCAAGTTAGATGGTGATACAAGAGGTGGAGCTGCTTTATCAATTAAATCAGTAGTGAACAAACCCATTAAGTTTGTTGGTACGGGTGAAAAGATGGACGCCTTGGATATTTTTTATCCAAAACGTATGGCAGATCGGATCTTGGGAATGGGGGATGTTGTATCCCTAGTTGAAAAAGCCCAAGAACAATTTGACGAGAAGGAAGCAAAAAAACTCCAAAAGAAAATTGCTCAGAATAAATTTGATTTTGATGACTTCTACAGTCAATTGCAACAAATCAAAAAAATGGGGAATGTCAAGGATTTGATGGGAATGATTCCTGGTATGGGAAAAGCCATGAAAAACGTTGAGGTTGATGATGACGCCTTTAAAGGTATTGAAGCCATTATCCAATCCATGACTCCAAGAGAAAGAGCGGAACCTTCGCTTATGAATGGTTCACGGAAAAAGAGAATTGCAGCCGGATCAGGAACTTCTATCCAAGAAGTGAATAAGTTGATTAAACAATTTAGCGAAACCAAGAAAGTCATGCACATGATGTCTAATAAAAAGAATATGGCGAATATGATGCGCCAAATGAAAGGCATGAAAGGTGGAGGACTTCCAGGATAGGTCAGTTTAGAGCAACAGTTTTGAGTTTCGAGTTTAAATTGTGCATTGGCTGTGAATTAATTTTAACGATCAAAACTAAAAAGAGAAAATGAAAAACTCCTCAATACTCACACTCAATAATCAATCCTGACCAACCTTGCCAATAAACTTAACCATATTAGGATCAGGATCAGCCGTACCAATTTTGGGTCGTGGAGTTACCGCACAGCACCTTAATATTAACGAGCGCCGAATATTAATTGACTGCGGGGAAGGTACACAACTTCAAATGCGCAAATTTCGAGTGAAATTTCAGCGCATTCAATATATATTTATTTCTCATTTACACGGCGATCATTTTTTAGGGCTCTTCGGTTTAATTTCATCCATGAGCTTGTTGGGAAGAACGACTAAACTCAAAATTTTTGGACCAGAAGGTTTAGAGGAAATTGTGCGGCATCAATTCAAATTATCGCAAGTTTATTTGAGTTATGAATTGGAATTTGAAGTGATTGATTGCAAAGAGAAAACCTTAGTTTTTGAAGATAATTCAATTGAGATTTATGCATTTCCATTAAAACACCGCGTGAAATGTCACGGATTCTTATTTCAAGAAAAACCGCGTCCACCGAAAATGGATAAAGCAAAAATTCAGAAATATAAATTAACCCTAGAAGAGATTTTGGCGGCAAGAAGGGGAGAGGACATTGTAAGGGCGGACGAAACCTTGCCAAACTTGGATGTAACGCACGGTGTTGAGAAATGTCAATCATACGCCTATTGCACAGATACCCGCTTTGTCGAAAAATTACCCGCTTGGATTGATGGGGCTAGTTTGCTGTATCATGAGGCCACGTTTACTAAAACCCATACGGATCGTGCCAAGGCTACTGGTCATTCAACTGCTGAAGACGCAGCCAATATTGCAAAACTGGCCAAGGTAGATCAACTTATTTTAGGACATTTTTCTTCCAGATATAAAGATACGGAAGGCTTGAAATCTGAAGCAAAAGCGGTGTTTGATAATGTGAAGTGTGCGGAAGATGGGGATGTTTATTTGGTTTAGATAGCAAATGCAAAACGTCATTAATATCTTGATCTGAACGGATAATAATTCCCTCACAGTTTTCGGTAATTAAATGATTTCTCTCAATTTTCTAATCCTAGATTTAAGGAATGAGACCGTTTTTAATTCTAATACTTTTCTTATTTACTCAATGTACTTCAGAGAATCAAAAGGAGCTAGCTGAGGAGCGAGTTGTCTTAGATTCAATAATAAATCTAGATGTTGATGAAAACAAAATTGCGGTTGTTGAATTATTTCCAGATTTGATTCGTCGCAATAATACCAGAACGTAAATAGATTACGGAGTGCTGTCATTAATTTGTAATAAAAAAACAATGACTATACTTGAATTTGTGACAGAATTCCCAACAGAACAGAGCTGTCGGGA
>CAJQHR010000035.1 GCA_905478225.1 uncultured Crocinitomix sp. | reverse complement strand
CCCGACAGCTCTGTTCTGTTGGGAATTCTGTCACAAATTCAAGTATAGTCATTGTTTTTTTATTACAAATTAATGACAGCACTCCGTAATCTATTTACGTTCTGGTATTATTGCGACGAATCAAAAAATTTATAAGCTATTTATCTAAAAATCAATTTTTCAGTGGCATGCGCATCATTTTGCTCAATGTTGATCACATAAATGCCTTTTTCAATTGAGTTCAAATTAATTTGCGTGAATCCATTTCCTTGTCCTTGAAGAACAATGCTGCCTTTCAAATCTACAATGGTATAAATAAATTCTCCGGTAATCTGTAGGTCTACTACTTCACCTTCATTCGGATTAGGGTACAATTTAAAATCAATTGTGTTCTCATATAATCCGCCAGTTTCAACCGGCTCATCTTCATAAACAATATCCGACTTAAATGCAGTTGCAAATGAATAAACTGGGCTTTCTTCTCTTCTTCCTGGAGGCAAAGAAGCTACTTTCAGCGCTAGTCCAACAGCTTGGTCCGCCAATGCTGTATATCCTTCAGTGCCCGTTAAAGGTCCAGTCCCTTCCCACATTTCTGATGCATCTCTATTTGAGAAACCGCCTGTAAATCCTTTCCACTCTGGACCATTCGCTTCTAATATCATTTCAGCTGTCCAAGCACTTGTTTGTGTTGCAGATACAATTACTGAATCATCCGCCATTTCAGATTGAGATTCTATTGTATTTGAAGTTACAAATGACCAACCTATCGATTGATTGTGATCAGGATCAATATTTCGGTAATAGTAAACATCTGTAAATGTTTCTGATCCTACATTGTCAAATTCAATAAATGTTCTGTAAAAGTGTTGATCCTTTTTTAAGGTATAAGTGAGCATAACTACTATGCTGTCGCTTGCTGGCATTCCTTCCCAGTTTACAATAATTGAATCAACAGTCTCGTAATAAGAAGTGATTTCACCTGGGATTTCAAATAATCCTACGGCGTTATTCGCCAAGTCGTAATCAACACCACCTACTGTATATCCAATTCCAAAACCCGATTCAGGAGAACCTGGTTGATAAAAGTCACCGTTGTATTCAACCCATCCATCTGCTGCTGGATTTGCAACAAAGCCAAGTTTTTCAGTAGCTCCTCTGTAATGAGTGGCTATTGCCGTGTCTAGAGGCGCGCCTTCGTAGCCCGCTTCGTGGATTCCTATCTCAATATAATCACCGATCATAAAGGCATGGTCGCCACTGGTTTGTGCATTTAGGTTTGCACCCATTCCAATTGTTGCCAAAGCAAGAATTGTAAAAGAAAGTCTCGTTTTTTTCATTTGTTTAAATTTTGATTAAGTAAAATTTAAGGATGGTTGCGAAGTCTAAGATACTTCAAAAAATTCAATTTTGAATATACTAATGGTTTGTTTGGTAGTTTTAAATGCTTAAAAGGATTAAATCGACTCATTCAAAGCCTAAAATAGGAAGAACTTTTCGATTGCCGCCATTGGCACGAAAGCTCACGCCGATTTGTTTCGTAAATAAGTCAGACGTTGAATAAAAGTTAGCGCTAAAAGTTGATTTTATTTTGTAATCAATTTCTTAGAGCTGTGAATAATTCTATAAAAAAGCGCTCAAATTACGGCATTATAATTTTACTAATGTTGGCTGGCTAGTCCATTTTTTTATTGCCCTTTGTCATTGCGCGCATTTTTAGACCAGCGTTAATGAGCACATTAGAGTTGGACAATACACAACTTGGAAACTGCTTTTCAGTGTATGGAATTTTGGCTTTGATTGCTTATTTTCTTGGAGCATTTATAACCGATTTAGTCGCTCCACGCAAACTAATGGCCTTGGCTTTAATTTTAACAGCATTAGTTGTTGCCGTTAGTTTAATTTCCGTTGTTGGTTATTTTCCGGATATCTTTATGGGACCCTTGATAGGGTATTTTCTCGATACGTATCCAGGTGAATTAGGATTTAAATGGGTGTTCGGGATTCTAGCAGTTTGCTCCTTTTATAGGATTAATCACCACAATCATTTTCAAGAAAATAACGAATTCGAATTCAGATAATTTTAAGTCATTTTAAGGCAATACAATACAATACAATACAATACAATACAATTAACCTTAAGCAGTAGTAATTGTATTAAACTAAATGAATGGGAAATGATAGGTTAGATGGCCGAAATTCAACCCCCAATTATCAAGCTGTTTTTTTGCCCTTATTTTTGCCGTCGAGCCATTTGCCCTCTTTAACTTGGCCCAAGTAAGTAACGATTTTACTTCTACCGTACTGTTCCATTGCCAACTCAACTTCCGCCATGTTTTCTCTTCTTATTTTCACAGGTGAATTAGAACCTTTAGTTCTTAATTCAATGTAAAACCCCTCTTTTAGTTCGGCCTGTTTAGTAGCCGGTCTTCCTTTGCGTTTCATGTAATAATTTTGACCTAATTTAATAGAATTCTATCGAAAACAAATGTTTTTGACTAAAAATATTATAAAATGACCTATTTAAACGATAGAAGGTGTTTTTTAAGGACAAGTTTATGTGTTTATATCGATATGATTACTAAAATCTAATAAACGCAACGTGCGCAACCAACGAATTGATTGCGCGAATGGTCCAAGATTAACCCGAGATGGACCAATGATTGCGTTGCAGTTGCATACATTTTGTTAGGTGAAGGCTTTACTATAAATTCTATGAGTCGAAGGACTTATAATGTTCGTCTTGAATTACATGTCTGTTATTTGCAGTGCAACTTGCTTTTACAAGTTTTGAGTAAAAATAATAATTATTGTTCACTACAAATATGCGAATAAACTGACGGTGAAAATAGGATGTTAATACGCGCTTGCCTTAAACCGTAATAAATACCCATTAGCGATTTATTTTAGATAATTGGCAAATTATCAGCGTTAATAATACCGTTTTGAACTGCGTAAATAACAAGTCCTGCAACGTTTTTAGCCCCGGTCTTTACAAATAAATTGTTTTTGTGGCCTTCTACTGTTCTTTTAGTAATAAATAGTTTTTCATGCCATTATCTAAATGAGTCTATTCAAAAATGATTAAATTTAGAAGGAAACTTGATTGTTTTGATCAACAATACAGCTATGAAATATATTTTAAACACCTTTCTCTTATTAGTAATTAGTACATTTTCTTATGCGCAAAGCAGCCCTTCGACCTTCGGCGGAGGGGAGTATGCCGTTCCGCATTCTGAAGATAATTGTCTTTCTGAGGCCGATCGAAAGGCTATTCGCGCCGATTTAAGAATAAACGTTGAAATGCTCCGAGCCGAGGGGAAATTGAACTTCTCGGATGATCGTGAAGATGTTAAATTTATTTGGCCCTTACAAAAAGCTGCTGGGTTTGAATGGAACAGTTATTACGGCATTTCGAATTATGTAGATCAAAATCCAACTCCTGCATTGGGCGACTATTATTGTAATGAGCGAACCTATAACGGTCACAAAGGGACAGACATTTTTACATGGCCCTTTCCATGGTATATGGTTGACAATGATTTGGTTGAAGTGATTGCGGGTGAAGCAGGGGTGATTATTAATAAAGCGGATGGATTTGATGACGATCACTGTGAATGTTTTGGGTCTTGGAATGCTATTTATGTACAACATGAAGATGGTTCGGTTGCTTGGTACGGTCATATGAAAGAAGGATCTCTTACCGACAAGGAGGTCGGTGATGAGGTGACTGAAGGTGAATTTTTAGGAATTGTGGCAAGTTCTGGTTGTTCAAGTGGGCCACACTTACATTTGGAAATATATGATGCTGATGGTGATTTAGTAGATCCTTATGCTGGCGATTGTAATGACTTTAATGTTGATTCTTGGTGGGAAGATCAAGATGAAAATAGAGTGCCGACACTTAACACCATATTAACGCATGACGAAACCCCGGATCATGGCTGCCCATCCATAAATGAAGATCCGCACATGTCCAATGATTTTTATTCTGGAGACGAAATTTTCACTGCATTTTATTTTCATGATGGATTGGAGGGAACTGTATTTGACTGCCGAATTAGAAGGCCAGATGGCTCTATTTGGAATGATTGGTCTTATACAATTGGTGTAACCTATAATGCTTCTTGGTGGTATTGGTCATGGTTCTTGCCAGATGATGGTCCAAATGGAGTTTGGACACTTGAGGCAGATTATCAAGGAGTGACCGTGATTCATGAATTTAATTACAACGTATATGTTGGTGTTGATGAAACTATAATTGATGAAATTAAGATTGTACCAAACCCTTCAAGTACAGATTTTATTAGAATTGAAGGGAGCTCAATTGACGCAAAAATTGAAGTTTATGATGCACGAGGTAAATTAATTAAAAGAATGTCGAATACCCCGCAACTGGACGTTTCTGAACTTTCTGCGGGGCTATATTATCTATCCATTCACGCAAAGGGTGAAACCGTTGTGAAAAAGTTTGTTAAGAACTAAATAAAGGCAAAATTAAGTACAAGCTAATGCAAACAAACTATTTATTTCAATCTAATCGGTTGGGATTTAGAAATTGGAAAATAGGGGATCACGAGCCATTTGCTGATTTAAATAATGATCCCGAAGTCATGGCTTTTTTGCCAAAGGGACTGTGCGTTGAGGAATCTTCTGAAATGATTAGCAGAATGGAAAACACTCACAATGATCTTGGTTTTACATTTTTTGCGGTAGATCTTCTTGAAACAAATGAATTTATTGGATTCATTGGCATAATTCGTTCCTCCTTTGACGCTTTTTTCACGCCATGCTATGAAATAAGCTGGAGATTGAAAAGATCTGTTTGGAACAAAGGCCTAGCATCAGAAGGAGCCATTGCCTGTTTGAAATATGGGTTTGAAGTTTTACAAATGGATAATATTCATTCCATTACCTCAGTATTAAATAAAAAAATCGGAATACATAATGCAAAAAATTGGTATGACAAAGCTTGGCGAATTTGATCATCCGAAATTGGAGGCGAAGCACCCACTTAAGCGACATGTTGTTTATCAAATCTCAAAATAGCGTCCAATAAAGCAAAATGATTTAGATCATTTTAACGCACATTATGCAATTTCGGATTATTTTGCATCAAGATTAAAACTAGCAGAATGAAAACAATTATATACTTTCTTTTAATTTTTACAACAATCACAGTTAATGCTAAAACTGAGCCGGTAACCGTCTGGTATTTTTGATCAGTAGCCTTGCAAGCTAAAATCATTTTTAACAAACTGTTAACGGTAATAAATCACCTTTTTACCTACCTTTGCACTAATGTTGAGAATAAAAGCAATATTTTTACTGACTCTTTTTTCGTTTTCCGCTTTCGGAAACACGTTTGAAATTCACTATTGTGAAGGGGAAGTAACGGATATTTCTTTGTTTGGTTCGGCTAATTGTGTGTGTGAAAATGAAGTAGTTTTCGCTGAAGAAGAAGCATGTCATGCTGAACATAGCTCTTGCTGTGATAAGTCGCCTGTAGCGGAACAAGATCAGAATTTAGAAGAAAAACCCTGTTGCGAATCAGTGTTTGGTCAGGTAATTAACACGATTGAATTCCAACATACGCCTAAATCTATTCAACAAGCTTGGATTGCATTATTGGTCTTAAATCCTTCTTTATTTTTAGCGGAAGCTACTGAGGTTAATTCGGAATTAACCTATTTAGACCCCGAGTCTTGGGTCGACATCCCAATTAAATTACAACGGTTCTTAATTTGATTTCACATCTCCACGCATAACTATGACGTGGGTGTGTCTCTTAACTTGATTTGATCTTTTTCATTCAGTGAATAAGCGACAAATGATTGATTATTAAATAAATTAAGAATCCAGAATGAATAAAATTATAATCGTTTTCATCTGCCTGTTCTCCTCTCATTTATATGGGCAGGAAACGGACCTTCAGTTGAAAGGAAAAATAATCACTATAAATGCTGAGGGAGATGAGGAGACTGTTCCAGGAGCTAAAATCCAGTGGGTTTTAAATAAAGCCGTCGCCTTTTCTGATGATGCGGGCCAATTTGAAATTGCAGCTGCGTCCTTGCCAGACACGCTCATGATCAGTTTCATTGGCTTTCAAACCATTTATTATAAGGTGGTAGATCCAAGTTTAGATTTTGTCTTTAATTTAAAAGAGGGTAAAGTATTAGATGGAATTGTGGTGATTGGTGAGAATTTGGGGAAACATATTGATTTAATGGATCCCAGACATGTTGAAACCATTGGGACAGATGAGCTGAGAAAAGCGGCTTGCTGTAATTTGTCAGAGTCATTTGAAACAAACGCCTCGGTTGATGTCAACATTACAGATGCTGTTTCGGGCGCTAAAAAAATTCAAATGCTTGGGTTAGATGGTGTATATACGCAGTTACAATGGGAGAATATCCCCCTCGTTCGCGGACTTTCTACATCTTATGGTTTGAGTTTTACACCAGGCACTTGGATTGAATCCATCCAAATTACAAAAGGAACAGGTTCTGTTTTGAACGGCTATGAATCAATGGCGGGTATGATTAATTTGGAATTGAAAAAACCAAATGAGGCTGAACGTTTATATGTTAATTTGTATGGAAATAAATTTAGCCGTGCAGAAATTAACGTGCATGGTGCGCAAGTGCTGAGTAAAAAATGGTCAACGCTTTCTCTTGTTCATATTTCTAATCAGTTTGTAGAAACAGATGTGAATAAGGATGGCTTTCGTGATATGCCAATAGGATATATCGCAGCCGCAATGCACCGTTGGAATTTCGAGGGTAAAAATTCAGAAGCCAAGTTTGGAATTAAAGCAATACTTGGTGATAAGCAAGGCGGACAATTGGGCAGCAGTTCAGATGCTCCTCTAGGTTCAGCTTGGAACGCACGTTTTAAAACGCAACATGTCGAGCTATTTGCTAAAAATGGATATTTCTTAAAAAAGAGAAAGTTCGGAAGCATTGGCTTAATCGGTCAAGCCAAGTATCATGAGATGCACAATACTTTTGGCAATACCAGTTATGAAGGAACGCAACGCAAAATCTATCTGAACTCTATTTATGGTGATATTATTGGAAATACCAATCACAATATCAAAACGGGATTGAGTTTTCTATTAGATGATTATGACCAAACCTACAACGACTCTACTTTTTTAAAGACTGAGATTGTGCCTGGCGCTTATGCTGAGTATACCTATAATAGTAATGATAAGGTAATTGTGGTTGCAGGATTTCGGGCAGACTATCATAATTTATATGGACCGCTAATTACTCCGCGGATTCACGGAAAGTGGAACATTAGTAAGAAAAATGCTTTACGTGTGAGCGTTGGTCGTGGTTATCGCGTTCCAAATCCGTTTGCAGATTACAATAGTCAAATGGCAAGTAGCAGGCTTTGGGTGGTTTCCCCAGATATTGTGCCTGAAGATGGAATTAGCGCAGGGGTTACTTTTACTCAAAAGTTTTTGGTGAATGACAATGTTGCCTCATTTACGATAGATTACTTCTATACGCATTTTCTAAATCAACTTGTAGTTGATATGGATATTAGTGCAAACGAAGTTCATATTTACAACACCAATGCAACGTCATTTTCACATAGTGCCCAAGCTGAATTATCTATCCAGCCAGCAAAAGGTTTCGAGTTAAGAAGCGCCTTTAAATATTATGATGTGCGTGGAACGTTTAATAACATTTTAACACAAAAGGCATTTGTTCCAAAGTTTCGGGTCCTTTTAAATGCTGGATATCAAACCAGAAATAAAAAATGGGGATTTGATCTCACAGGAAATTGGATTGGTAAAAAACGATTGCCTTCAACTGCTACAAATCCAGAAATATATCAACGTGATGTGATTTCAAAAAATTTCTGGATGTTAAATAGCCAAATCACATATAATTTTAAGAACTTTAGCGTCTACTTAGGCGGTGAAAATCTGTTGAATGTCATTCAAAATGATGCAATTATTTCGGCAGAAGACCCTTTTGGAGCGTATTTTGATGCTACCCAAGTATGGGCACCTATAAGTGGAGCAAATATTTACGCAGGATTGCACTTTTCAATTAAACAAAAAAAGAAATAAAATGATAAAAATGAAAAATATAGGATTAGTAATGATGTTGTTCATGATGACTGCATTTAGCGCCAATGCAACAACTGTTGTGCAAGGAAAAGAAAAGGCGAAAAAAGTAAAAACAGTTCGCTTTTTGACAAGCGCAATTTGTGGAGAATGTAAAGAACGTATTGAAAAAGCCTTGAATTACACTAAAGGTGTTGTTTTTGCTGAATTGGATGAAGAATCAAAGGAAGTAACTGTAAAGTATAAAACGAAGTTTTTAAACGAAGATGAGGTGAAAGCTGTTGTAACAGGTTTAGGTTATGATGCTGCTGATACGAAACGAGACGAAGAAGCATTTAATAAATTGCCAAAATGCTGTCAATCTCCTGGCCATTGCGCTAGAGATTAAAAAAATCAATTATATGATAGAGATACCGCTTCAGAAATGAGGTGGTATTTTTTTTGAATATATTATCCAGTATCGTATACCTTGATATCCTTGTATTAAAACCATATTTTTGTTTTGGCCCTTTGTAATGGAAGATTTTGAAGTTGTGGGAGACAATGAACTTTGGATAAATACAAAACATTACGGCCAGTACATCTACAACATTAAAACGAGATTATTTGAGAAAAAATCTGATTTGAGTGCCATCAGTTTATTTCGAGCAAATAATTTTATCGTACTGCAATCTTTCTCAGGTTCATTGGTGTTTTATGACTTGGATAAGAAAGAGGTGTATAATCGATTTAATGGACATAAAGAATTTGTGACCGATCTGAATTTTCATCCAGATGGGGATAAGTTGTTTTTGAAACCTATAATGCTGCGTACGGATGGGACGGGAATTTTTTGGACGCTGGTAACGTAATAGACGGAGTTTATATCTGGAAAATTGAATTTGGAGATTCTAAGACGGATGAAAAGCACAAACATGCTGGTCATGTTACAATCCTAAAATAAGGAGAAGCCCTCAAATTAGATCCTTTAGTTGGAACGTGATTCTTTCATGTTGATTTCAATAATGCGCATAACACACTTTTTTTTCGCTGCACCCAAGGCGGAGTATCGCGTTCTGAAGGACTGCATCCAAAACCATCAAAAAAACGCGAATAATCCACTCAAAAAAACTATTTTTAAGAAAAAATCAATCAATGGAATTTTTACCTGAGAAA
Organism: uncultured Crocinitomix sp.; assembly: GCA_905478225.1. Classification (GTDB taxonomy): domain Bacteria; phylum Bacteroidota; class Bacteroidia; order Flavobacteriales_D; family Crocinitomicaceae; genus Crocinitomix. Next base: position 17,745 of record CAJQHR010000035.1, on the reverse strand, counting down.
ATAGACCAATACGCCGGGGAACACACCACCGCCGAATCTCCCTTATTGGCGAACTTATCCCGCGAAACTCACTTAAAAGTTTTGGTGCCTAGAATGCTGTCTGGTCACATACAAGGAAGGTTTTTAAGTATGATAGCTCATATGCTAAAGCCTAAATTTATTCTAGAAATCGGCACTTACACAGGTTACTCTGCGCTTTGTTTGGCTGAAGGACTTCATTCCGACGGGAAAATAATCACCATTGATAATAATGATGAATTAAAGGAAATTCATGACGCTCACATGAATAATTCAGAATTCGACAACCAAATTGAGTTTAGGTTAGGCCCCGCTTTAGATATTATACCAACCTTAGAAAACAACATTGATTTAGTTTTTATTGATGCCGATAAGCCGAATTATAGCAATTATTTTGACGCTGTTATTGATAAAATGAGTCCGGGTGGATTTATATTGGCAGATAATGTACTCTGGAGTGGTAAAGTAGCCGAAGAAATCAAACCAAATGACAAAAGCACAATTGCGATTAATGCGTTTAACAAAAAAGTACACGACGATCCAAGAGTAGAGAACGTCTTAATTCCAATCCGTGACGGAATCATGGCTTTAAGGAAAATTTGATAGACACTGAGTAATGATCGAATTGTAATTTTAGTTGGACCATTAAACGATTTAGATATGAAATCATTACACAAAATACTAACGACTAGAAACTAGTGACTAACGACTAAAAAAAATGACTGATAAACCAATAGACTTTCGAAGCGACACCGTGACAAAACCAAACAAAGCCATGCGACAATTTATGCTCACGGCGAATGTAGGGGATGATGTTTTCGGAGATGATCCAACGGTGAATGAATTACAGCGGATTGGTGCAGAAATGTTCGGAATGGAAGCCGGGTTATATTGCTCGTCAGGAACACAAACCAATCAGATTGCGATTAATGTTCATACGCAGCCGGGTGATGAAGTGATCTGTCATGAAGAGGCGCATATTTATCGGTACGAAGGCGGCGGAATTGCAAAAAATTCTGGTGCATCTGTTCGTTTTATTCGCGGAAATCAAGGACGCATAAATCCGGATGAAATAGTGGATAATATAAATCCGGACGATCAGCATTACCCTGTTACTGCACTTGTAAGCATTGAAGATACTGCCAATAGAGGAGGAGGACTGTGTTATGATTTTGAGGACATTAAACGAATTAGTCATATTTGTAAGGACAATAACCTCGCTTTCCATTTAGATGGCGCACGGGTTTTTAATGCATTGGAGGTAAATGGAATTAGTCCCTTAGAATATGGACGCCAATTTGATTCAATTTCTATCTGCCTTTCTAAAGGGCTAGGCGCTCCAGTTGGCTCATTGCTATTGGGTACAAAGGACTTTATCACTAAAGCTCATAGAGTGCGCAAAGCTTTTGGCGGTGGAATGCGACAAGCTGGAATAATTGCTGCGGGCGGAATATATGCCTTACAAAATAATGTGGCACGTTTGCGTATTGATCATGAAAATGCGAAGCGTGTTGAGACTATTTTAGCATCAAAAAACTGGGTTAAGGAAGTACTTCCGGTTCAAACAAATATTGTGGTTGCAATTTTAGCAGATGGAATAAAAGAGGGAGATGTTGTAACGCAATTGCATGAAAAGGGTATATTATGTGTGGGTTTTGGTAAAGGCCGAGTGAGATTTACAACCCATTTAGATGTGTCTGCTGAGGATATTGATCATTTAGCAGCAAGTTTACCAGGTGATTTATAGAAATATGTATCAAAAAAATATCAATATTTTAACATTAATTTTCGGAATAGGTCTCCTGCTCGTTTCTTGCAGTAACGCAGAATGGAACGCCATTGATCAAAAAAAATTAATGAAACAATGTACTGACGAGGGCGGATCAAAATCGTATTGCAAATGCTATTTAAAAAATGCAATGAAAGCCTATCCAAATGCCAAAGATATGGAAGATTTAGATTTTGAAGCTTCAGTCGAACTCTCATTAGAATGCGAATGAATTGGAAAAATACCATAGGATTCTGCTTAATTATGGGTTTAGTAGCTTGTAACGGCGCTGAAGAGAAACCTGACATCATCTCAATGGAAGATTTTGTTGGAGAAACAGGTGAACTTGAAGAAGACACCAATGTTGTGGTGGATGCCGTCATTGAAGTTCCTACAGGAACAATGGGTTTATTTGTGCACAACCAATTGCAAAGTTTTGACACGATCTCAATCGACGAGTTTCATCCCATAGATCGGTTCACATATAATCAGCGCAATAAGATTCTATTTAGGGCAAAAACGGATGTCCCTTATGGTGAAAATATAATGGTAACGCCGCGTGCGGAATTCTTCTATTATACCTTTAGTGATACCACTAAAACGAAGAATGCTTTCTACAATTGGTTAGATGGTTTTAATAATGGAGAGGGCGACGAAGTAAAATTGAATCAAGATGCCAATAGCATTAAAACCCCGCCTCGTTTTGTTTTGGCTTACGATACGGTAATCCTTACAGTAAACTATATGTGCGAACATCAAAAACAAGATTGGTCTACATTTGAAGACAGCATCATTTCACGATTTGGAAAAGACTATAACTACAGAATGGAAATAGGCTGTGGCGGACCGTTAAAATGGAAATAACCTCAATCAATCATTGAATCAGTAAGTTTAGAATGTCGCACTCACGAAACAGACTTTTTTCACGTTAATAATATAAAGAGAAAGACTCCTATATCAAATTAAAAACCTCAAAACGAACACAACACGAAACATTAGATACTAACTGCCAAGCCCTAGATACTGAAAAAAACAAATGACCAAATTCAAGGAAATAATAAATATCATCATAAAGTTCTTTCCGTTGCAATTGGTTTTTCTGCAGTTGAAAAAAAGTCATTTCATTGTGGCAATATGGCTCGTTTTTATTGGGTTTGTGACTCAAAGTATAGGTGCGAAATTTGGTTTACCCTATCTGTTTTTATCACCCGAGTATTTGGGGCAAGTGAATTGGGTGTCATACATGATTCTAGGATTTGCCATTGGAGGATTCTACATGGCATATCACCTCTATAGTTACATTATTTTAGGACCATCCTTTCCTTTTTTAGTGACATTTTCAAAGCCTTTTTTTAAATTCTCGATTAACAATTCAACCTTTCCAATTCTCTTCTATATATTATTAGTTACCAATATTTATGACGTTCAACACAACGAAGAATTAATAGGTTTAGGAGAAATTATAGGAGAAATTATTGCTTTAACTGGCGGAATTATTCTATTCATCTTGATCTCAGTATTTTACTTTTTCAAAACAAACCTTGACGTTCTGAAACTGAAAGGACGCAAAAAAAAAAAGAAAGAGAGCAGAGGTTTATATAGCCTCGCTAAATCTTTATTCGCACGAGAAAAATTTTGGTTTCAAGCACGACCAACTATTACGTATCAGCCGTCCTATTACTTTTCATCATTGCATAAAATCACACGTGCAAGACCAGCTCAACATTATGATCGAAAGGTAATTCGAGACATTTTTAGACAGAATCATTTAAACGCCTCGGTATTCGAATTAGCACTTGTGGCTTCATTTATTGCAATGGGATTATTGCAAGATTTTACTTTAGTTGTAATTCCATCTGGAGCTAGTTTTTTCCTCTTAAGTACCATTTTATTAATGGTGGTCACTATTTTTTATTCGTGGTTTAAAGGCTGGGCGGTGAGTTTAATCGTACTCACATTAATCACCGTAAATTATATCTCAGACGGAACAGGCTTCTTACGTTCTGATAATAAAGCGTATGGACTTTCTTATGAACAAGATGTTCCGTACAATCTGGCAGTACTTAAAGCACAACAATTTGATGATGAAGCCATGCAAAATGACTTGGTGCACCATATTCAAATTCTGGAAAAATGGAAAACTAAAGCTAGTTTAGCTCAAGGAACCGATAATCCTAAACTGGTCATTTTAAATTGCTCTGGTGGAGGTTTACGGGCTGCCATGTGGACGCATTATATTATGCAAGAGGCGGACGAGCGAACCGGCGGTAGTTTTTTCAAAAGCACACATATGATTACTGGTGCATCTGGAGGAATGATCGGTGCGGCCTATTTTAGGGATATCTATGCAAACACAAGTTTTGAGGAGCGCTTAACCAAAAAAGAGCTTTATCTGGAAAATATTTCGAAAGATTTGTTGAACAAGGTGGCATTTAACTTGGCGGCTCATGATATTTTCTTGCGTTATCGAAAATTTGTCGAAAAAGGGGAAGTTTATTTGAAAGATAGAGGTTTCTCTTTTGAGGAACAACTGAATAATAATACAGAGGGGGTTATGAATAAAACCCTAGGTGATTATGTGGAACCGGAATTTCAGAGTAAAATTCCGGTCATGATTTATTCCCCAACTATTATTAATGATGGTAGGCGATTAATTATTGGGGCCCAGCCCTATGGTTTTTTAAATGGAAATAATTTTGTCCATAAGAATTTGGGACCAGAGAATGTGGAGTTTATCAAGCTTTTTAAAAACAATAGAGCGTTGGATGTGCGGAATACATCTGTGTTAAGGATGAATTCTACATTCCCTTATATTTTGCCAATGGTTTCTTTACCAACTTATCCAAAGGTACATATTATGGATGCAGGAATAAGAGATAATTATGGAACAAAAAGCACGGTGCGCTACATAGTGTCGTTGCAAGATTGGCTTCGCGAAAACACAAATGGAGTAGTTGTGGTTGAAATTCGTGATATAAATAAGGATTATGATTTGTCTGATGATGGAGAATTTTCGTTATTTGATCGTGTAATTAAACCTGCTTCGAATTTTTATGGTAACTTTTATCAATCACAAGAATTTAATTCAAATGAATTGATTGAAAGTAATTTATGCGAAGACTTGCCAATAGATGTTTTGACTTTCGTACTGCGCAAAGACCCTTTAGAGAAGATTGCATTGAGTTGGCATTTAACTCAACGCGAAAAAAATGACATTAAGCGAACTTTTCAGAATGAAAAAAATCAAAAAGAATTAAAGAAATTAATAGATTTGTTAGCCCCTTAATTGTTTGAAGCTTAATGGAAAATAAATACGAAGACGAAAATCCTAAACCAAATGATGGTCAACCGAATGGTAATGGAAGTTCTGAGACTTTCGGTCCTAACCCTGTCGGGGAGGATTGGAAAACAAGTGAAGTGGATCCTACCAAAATTAAGATTGAGAAAAATGTCGGTGAATTAGCCTCAGGGACTATTCAATTCATCAAAAGCACGCTCTCTTTAAGACATGGTAAGTACGATTATAAAGCAGTAGTTGCTGCAGCCAAGGAAAATGTCCTTTTTGAAGGATACAATGTTTGGATTCTAATCTGTTCGATTGTTGTGGCTTCCATTGGTTTGGATATGGGATCGATACCGGTTGTAATTGGAGCCATGTTAATTTCGCCATTGATGGGACCAATTCGTGGAATTGGCTTTGGAGTTGGAATGAATGATTTGGGTTTACTTAGGTCATCCGTGAAGAACTATGGTGTGATGGTCGCCATTAGTTTAGTAACTTCAATCGTATACTTTTTAGTTTCACCTACAGATATTGAAAATAGTGAATTACTAGGTAGAACAGAGCCTACTTTTTTAGACGCAATGATTGCCTTTTTTGGCGGCCTAGCTGGAATTATAGCAGCATCTAACGGGAAAAATGATACAGTTATCAGCGGAGTGGCAATTGCAACAGCATTAATGCCTCCATTGTGCACCGCCGGTTGGGGATTGGCCAACGGCGAATGGACTTACTTTTTAGGAGCATCTTATTTATTTTTATTGAATTCCCTATTCATAGCCTTATCAACAGTAATTTTATTGCGCTATCTTAAATTTCCGAAAATTGAATATTTAAGTAAGAAAATAGAGAAGAAAGTTCAGAATTACATCATCCTTTTCATGATATTGATCATTACGCCGTCGGGTTATTTATTCTATAGAATGGCAAAGCGCAGTAGTTTTGAATCGAACACAGCCACCTTTGTAGAGAATGTGGTTAAACACTCTAAAACTAACTTAGCCGTTACTTACGATCCTCAATTCGACTGGAAGGAATCTGTAATTGAATTAACGGTCGCTAACGCATATATTGATAAGGATATGCAAGGATACTGGAATCGGCAATTAAGCGTTTACGACCTTGAATATGCCGAAATTAAAATCATTCAAGGAGAAGATATTTTGACCTCTATTGACACAAAAATACAAGACGCCTTTGGGCAGGTGGGCAATATTAATGAGTTAGTTAATATGGTTGATAATAAGGACCTTGTTATTGGTGAATTACAAACTAAATTCGAAGCTTATAAGGCTGCCGAAGAAGCTAAAAAAGATAAACTTGACTTGAATCATATCTTAACGGGTTTCAAAGTAGAGTATCCTGAAATCAACAACCTAGCAATTAATCGCAGCTACAGTGTGAATGCCAAAAATCAAATGGACACAACGTATATTATTGCGGTGAATTTTAAACCAGAAGTGGACGCGGTAGAGCAGAAAAAGCTCAAATCACGTATTAGCCGTAAGTTTTGTTTTGATTTGAAAACGAGCAGTGGAGTTGAGCTTGATTCGGTCAGTGTTGTAAATTATTAAATGTAATGAGGTCAATAGTGCTCATTTTGGCAATTTGCATCAGCATCCATAGCACGGCACAACCTTCTTTTGGCGTTCATAGTAAAGTCGGTCAGAATAGAATAGGCGTTTTATACGAGCTGGGAGGCAGCTGTCAATTTAAAAATCATGGGTTTATTTTAGGTGCGCGGTTTTACGAACCAGACCTTGTTTTCGAACAGAATTATCCAGGGCTTAGTTTGGGATATGACTATTCATTCAGAAGCAATAAAAAAATGAAGATCATTATAGGTGGCACACTTGGAATCTTCTGTGAAAAGAAATTAATCACAACCTTATGGCTTTTCGATCCTAAAATGATCTTAGGGCCTTCTTGGAATTTGTCAGACCATTTTAAACTGGAATTACTAGCTGGGTTTGGGACCACAGTGAATGCAGTCAATTCCGAATTTTACGAAAACAAGAGTAAATTTACATATCTAAACTATGAATTGGCGTTGGGGCTTAAATATCATTTTGGGGTTAATTCTGTCGATTAATTCTTCCTGTGAAAAGGAAGAATATCACGTTTTTCCAATGGTTTATGGACATGCAGGAACTGCGTTGGCGGATGAGCGCGCGGTTTATCCACCTAACTCTGAACAGTCTATATTGTATGCTTTGAATGCGCTGGATGCGGCTGGAACTGAAGTGGATGTCCAAATGACGAAAGACAGTGTTTTAGTGCTCTTTCACGACGAATTTATCGCACTTGATCAAAAAAATGATTTAACATGTATTCCAGAAGTAAACTGGGAAGATATCGAACTTCATAATGATGGCAAAAAGCATCCTATAATTCGGCTGTCCCAGCTTGTTACCATTATGAAAACTAATCCTAAAAAAGTGATATTAGATTTGAAACATTATAACTATTGTACCGAGGAATTTGTGAACTCTGAGACCTATAATTGGGCGCTGAATAATGAAATGGCCGAACTCGAAGAATATAAAAAATGGCGTTTCACAGCGAATAGCAGAAATATTGATCTGCTTGCCGAAATCGATTGTGGTGAAATGCAAAAAGCCTTCGAAACAGAAAATATACAGCTTGGTATTGATTATGTAAATGCTTATGAGCTGGACCTAATCGTTATTCGTTTAAGCGCGCTAACTGAAGAGGGCGCCATATTATTAGATAATGCCAATGTCGATTACGGATTATTGAGCGTGAAAACAAAAAAAGAAATTAAAGCAACGGCAAATTTTAAACCGCGTATTATTATTTCTGATAATATTGCAGGGACAAAAGGATATTACAACTAATTATGGCGAAGAAGAAAAAGAGAATTGATATCGTTTATTCAACCAATCCAAATTTTGGATATGATGATGGAGAAGAGGAAGAAGAGGAAACATTAGAACCGAATCAGCAGGACTTGCGTGTTTTAGTAGATCGCAAGCAGCGAAAAGGAAAAGAGGTAACATTAGTTACTGGATTTGTTGGGACTGATGAAGATTTAAAAGATTTGGGTAAATCAATCAAGCAAAAATGTGGTGTCGGCGGTGCTGTGAAAAACGGCGAAATTATGATCCAAGGAAATGTGGTAAAAAAAGTACTTGACATTCTACACAAATCAGGCTACAAAGCCAAACAAAGCGGTGGTAATTAGCACATAAAACGAATTGGAAAAAGGCTTAAAAATGAAAATGAGCCTACCCGATTCTGGACATTTGAGTGTGAAGCACTCATTTAACCAATTTAAACCCTATGAAAAGAAGTCCAAAACCGGGGGCTCATTTCATATAGACAAGATCGTCTATACTTACCCTTGTCTTAAAGGTACAGTGTTTTCTCTGATCTTTTTACGATAAAAACTTCACCTGTTTGAATTATTGATTTAAATGGATGTTTAAACGTGTAAATAGAAATTTAGCTTAGGTTTCTAAATAAATAATGTGCCTAACTTCACTGGAATCGCTTCGTCTCAACTTTATAAATACTTACATTTTTCTTACCTTCCTTCACATCTTTAGTTCCTAGTAAATAAGCTCCACTATTCGAATAGGGTGAAGGAGCTAAACTAATTCCACGCCCTGTGGTATAATCCTCTTCGTAATTTTCAATTCGGTGTCCCAAAACTTTACCGTCATCAGATAGAACGGCAACATAAAAATCTTTGTGATTACTTGTAATTCCTTCTAGACAATTGGGTTCGCCATAACCTCCGCAAATATAAACGAGTCCATCTTTAACCATAAGGTCAGCAATAATATCATTTGCGCCAGATCTTCCGAGTTGAACATTCCATTCTTCGGTTCCGTTTAAATTTAACTTCAACACTTCTAAATCATCTCCACAATAAGTACCATTATTTTCGTATCCAAAAACATAAAGTGAATTTCCCTCTCTGGAAATATCCCATGGTTCTGTTGAAAGTCCAAATTCATTGTCAATTGTCCCGTTTGAACCATCTAGTTCATATAGATGATTATAGACATCTAGAATGTATATTTGATCGGTTGGTGGATAATACGCACTAAGGTGAGATCGAATTCCAGAGAATTCTTCTCGCCACAATTCAGAAAAGTAAAAATCGTACTTCGCAACTACAGCAACACCCACATTTCCACTCGCAGATATCATAATAATTCCATCATCTGCAAGGTGAAGCCGAGGAGCACTTGGCAGACCCACGCCGAATTGTTCTCGCGTAGCAAAATCCTTTGAGATGATAGCTAAATTCGCAAGCTCGCCTGAATATACCTGACTGATCAGCACGCTGCCGTCTGGAAGCATAATATAGTCATGGATTTTATAAGGATTATGGATACGCTCCTTTTCAAAAAGCGATTGATCAGTCAGCAATAATGTATTCTGAGAAAAATGGCCCGTTCCAACTACCATTAAATATTCTGTAGTATTAGCTCTTTTCATTGATGAGGGCGTTTCATCAAGATCAGAAAAATCTCTAACCGTTTTCAGTTTAAGTTTAGAAAAGTCCTTATAATATTCCTTTTTACAAGCAATTAAAGTGAACAACAATAGACTAATAATTATGAACTTATGGGTGTTAAACATGTCTCGTCCTTTAAGTTTGTACTCAAAGTACAACCAATAAGTATTAAAGGTTGTATGAATTCAATATGGTAAGATAAGATTAGTTGGATTTTATTCAACACTGTTGATTATTTGAAATAATCAAAATACAGAATGAAAGAAATTGTTTTTTGAAGAAAAATGAGTAGAGCCGACCTTGGAGATAATAATATAAACGCTTCGAACCACCGAAGCTTACCAATTTAAACCCTATGAAAACTAAAATCACACAAGATCGGCACTCATTTTGTCGTACAAGCTTTAAGATTGTTTGTACAAACCCTTGTCTCAAATGTAGGTATCATTTCTTCTGGCTTATGGATAAAATACCTAAACCGTCATGACTTTTGATTAAACGGTAAATTAAATTGAATGATTGGTTTTTAAGTGGTTCTATGTATAGATTTATGGACAGAATATTCTGCGATCTTTCCATGATTCTCTCTCTAAAATCATTATTTTCAACTAACATCATTCTTTTCATATTCATCTACAATTGATTATCACCCTAATTCTCGAATGTCATTAAAAAAAATATGCTAAAGCAAAAAAAAAGTTACATTTGTCTAATCATTAGAAAATGGACAAAAGAACCATACTAAATAGCAAACATTTTGAAATAACGCTCAATCGTTTGGCTAGTCAATTAAAAGAAAATCATCAATCTTTCGAAAATACAATTCTCATTGGGCTACAACCCAGAGGAATACATGTTTTAACACGCATTCAGCGCATACTTGAAGCAGATTTGAAACAAGAGATAAAGTGTGGTCAATTAGACATCACATTCTATCGAGATGATTTTAGGAGAAGAGAACAACCAATCATCCCTAGCGTCACTAATATTGATTTTATCATTGAAAACAAGAATGTGGTGCTTATAGATGATGTTTTGTTTTCAGGCAGAACAATACGAGCCGGATTGGATGCGCTATTGGCATTTGGTAGACCGAATAGAGTAGAGTTATTGACATTTATCGATCGAAGGTTTGAACGACATTTACCGATTCAACCAGATTATACTGGAAAAGTTGTAGACACATTGTCAAGTCAACGTGTTTCAGTTGAATGGAGTGAATTAGAAGGAGAAGACAAGGTAGTTTTATTTACGGAAGACAAATAGAATGAACAATTTAAGTGTAGATCATTTAATAGGAATAAAGGGATTATCTAAAGAAGATATTGAACTTATTTTTACTACTGCAGATAGCTTTAAGCAGGTGATAAATCGCCCAATTAAAAAGGTGCCGTCTTTAAGAGACATTACAATTGCCAATCTGTTTTTTGAAAATTCAACCCGCACCCGTCTTTCTTTTGAATTAGCCGAGAAACGCTTATCCGCTGATGTGGTGAATTTTTCCGCAGCTAGCTCCTCAGTTAAAAAAGGTGAAACCTTAATTGATACGGTCAACAATATTCTCGCCATGAAAGTGGATTTAGTTGTAATGCGACATCCAAATCCAGGCGCTGCAAAGTTTCTTTCTGAAAGAATTGGCGCCCGCGTTATTAACGCTGGGGATGGCACACACGAACATCCGACGCAAGCTTTATTGGATGCTTATTCAATCCGTGAGAAATTAGGTGAAGATTTTAAAGGAAAGAAAGTTGTAATTGTTGGCGATATTAAACATTCAAGAGTCGCCTTATCAAATATATTTTGCCTCCAGAAACTAGGCGCTGAAGTGATGGTTTGTGGACCAACGACACTCATTCCTAAACACATTCATGAATTGGGTGTGAAAGTAGAACATAACTTGCGCAGGGCACTTGAATGGTGTGATGTGGCAAATATGTTGCGCATTCAGTTAGAGCGACAAGATATTCAGTTCTTTCCTTCTCTCCGAGAGTACACAATGATGTACGGCTTGGATAAGGAGCTCCTTGATAGCTTAGAAAAGAAGATCATTGTAATGCACCCTGGACCAATCAACAGAGGAGTGGAAATTTCTTCAGATGTGGCGGATTCAGCTCAGTCCATCATTCTTGATCAGGTTGAAAATGGGGTTGCGGTTCGAATGGCAGTAATTTACCTTTTGGCTTCGCAGATTAACAGATAATCTTTTAAATTTTCAAGTCTATTTCTCTTGAATTACTGATTTTGTGATATATACGGTTGTTTTGTTAAATTTTACCTTCCGATAGGGCATATATTATAAAAAAAATGATAAATTTGAGTATAAGGTATGAGCGTTCACCCACGTACAAAAAAATAGGTGAATTCAAAAAACGGAACTAACCAATCTAAAAGCCTTAAAAAGAAACAGAGCACACTATGAATTTTGAACAACAAACGAAAGAGAAATATACTTTAGTAAGCGCAAATGTCGAAAAATTGGACGCTTCAAACGCACCAGAATTAAAGGCTCTTTTCTTATTCTTGAACAAAAGTTCGGTGAATAATATTGTTTTAGATTTAAGCAAATCGAAGTATTGCGATTCTTCAGGATTAAGTTCAATTTTAATTGGAAATCGTTTGTGTAAAGATTCAGGTGGAACATTTGTTTTAGGTGGACTGCAACCGAACGTTCAAAAGTTGATCCAAATCTCTCAATTGCACAATGTTTTAAATATTGTGGTTCAATTTGACGAAGCAGACGCACTTTTCGGAAAATAGCAATTCCTCACGATTTTTATAGGAGAATAACATGTCAAATAACTTTCAAAAATCATCCCAAGTTGAGATTGATTTTTTGATTGATCTATTAGGTATTGAAAATGTACTATTTGACGCAGAAGCCTTGCAAGAATATGGGCATGATGAAACAGAAGATTTTGTTTTTTCACCAGAAATTGTCGCAAAGCCTAATTCCACTGATCAAGTCAGTAAAATTTTAAGGTATTGTAATGAAAATAATATTCCCGTTACGCCACAAGGCGCAAGAACTGGATTGAGTGGTGGAGCTCTGCCATTATTCGGTGGAATAGCCATTTCAATGGAACGTTTTAATAACATCATTGAAATTGATCAGGAAAATGGGCAAGTTACTGTTGAACCGGGTGTAATTACTCAAGTTTTACAAGAAGCTGTAGAGGCGGTTAAGTTGTTTTATCCTCCAGATCCTGCGAGCAAAGGCTCGTGTTTTATCGGTGGAAATTTGGCTGAAAATTCAGGAGGACCGAAGGCGGTTAAATATGGCGTTACCAATGAGTATGTGCTCAATTTAGAAGTGGTATTGGTTAATGGTGATATTATTTGGACAGGTGCCAGTGTTTTAAAAAATGCGACTGGTTATAACCTAACCCAGTTAATTGTTGGGTCGGAAGGGACATTGGGTATTATTACCAAGGCCGTGCTTAAATTAATCCCATTACCAGCAAAAAATATGCTCATGCTGATTCCATTCACTAGCGCCGAGAGTGCTTGTGCGGCAGTGGCAGCAATCTTCCAGGCAGGAATTACACCAAGCGGTTTAGAGTTTATGGAACGAGACGCCCTTGTGTGGACTGCAGAATTTATCGGTGACGAATCAACCTCAATTCCGGATAATGTTCAAGCACATTTATTGGTCGAGGTAGACGGAAACCATGATGATGTGCTGATGCAAGATTGTGAAAAAATAATGCATACCGTTGAGAATTTTGGAGCCTTAGAAGTGTTGTTTGCCGACAGTCAAGCCCAAAAAGATAAGTTGTGGAATTTAAGACGGAAAGTAGGGGAGGCGGTTAAGTCACAATCGGTTTATAAAGAAGAAGACACTGTGGTTCCACGATATCAACTTCCTCAACTACTAAATGGTGTAAAGGCTATTGGTCGTAAATTTGGATTTCACTCCGTTTGTTATGGGCATGCCGGTGACGGTAATTTGCACATCAATATTATAAAGGGTGATTTAACAGAAGACGTTTGGGTCAATCAATTACCAATTGCCATTCGCGAAATATTCGAACTTACAGTTGCACTTGGCGGAACAATATCCGGCGAACATGGAATCGGCTATGTTCAAAAAGAGTTTATGGACATCCCATTCTCCAAAACAGAACTCGGGCTTATGAATGCCATCAAAAATGTATTCGATCCAAAGGGCATCCTTAACCCAGGCAAAATATTGATCTAGTCCCTATAACTATCGGGAGTTTCACTTTTAGACATTAGATACTGGATGATTTTGATAAGCGTGATACTTATCAACTAACACAGACACTCTCTCTCCAATGCAGCAGATCGTTGATGCGCTTGCATTGCTATTTTGAGACTTCGCGAAAACAAAGAAACACCTGAAAAAAAAAGACCGCGCCAAAGCGCAGTCTAATCTCTAAAATCAAAAGATGTGAGTTCGAGTGATTTTTAATGTGACAAACCATTTAAAAATTGTATCGAGAAAAAGTCGCTACTCATCATAACACTCTACATTCGGATGCTTTGCTCTGTCAAATACAAAAGTAGATGCAGGTAAGTCCATGTCGTGCTCAAGCTTAGTAACTGTATACCTCATGTTAATTCCATCTTTACCTTTAATGAGCGCTGTCACAACTTCATTCTTTGCCATATCAATCTTTAAAATGATCGCAAAATATTTGCTGTTCGGATCCTTCGGAAAAATATTGATGTGATGTACAGCAATTCCTTTGAAAGTTGTTTCCTTAATATACTTGTATTTATAGCCATCTTCCCAAATGGTTAATATGTCAGTGGGAGAAACAAGACCTTCCTCTTCATTATCTTCAACTAAAGAAGTATAACATTCTTCATCCGCTTTCAAATGCGTTGTTAAAGTCACGGCGTCACAATAAATATCTTGGTCTTCTAATTCAACTTTATATTTATCGCCAGCTAATGATACTTTTCCCTTTTCAGTGATAGTTTCCATGTCCACTCCGCTAATTGTCAAATCAAAATCGATAGCAATAGTCTTATAAGCTTTAGTTTTAGCACTTACTTTATCTAATATGGCTTTCGCCTTTACGTCTTGTCCAAATGTCATTCCGACAAACAAAACAGCCATTAAAATTCCTATACCCTTTTTCATATTAATCATTTTCATTGCAAATATCCAAAATCTATGCCAAACTAGGATCGTTTTTATTTATTATTAACTATTCCGTTTGCTTATCGCTGCAGAAAAAATTGATTCTTAAGGATTTATCTCTCTTTCAATACTTAATGCAATTTTCTGCGCTATTCCTTTGTACGAACCTTTTAAAACTTCATTCAAATTTTTGCATTGAATTGATCGATTCAATATCAAAAAAGCTAGAGTTCCCGCAAGTACAATTCAAGTGCCACTAAATCGGGAATCAAAACTTCTCGCGCCTTGCTCCCTTTAAATGGTCCAATAATTCCCGCGGCTTCCATTTGGTCAACAATTCTTCCTGCTCTATTATACCCTATTTTTAATTTACGTTGCAGTAGGGAGGCAGATCCTTGTTGATGCGTCACTAGCACGCGTGCCGCATCTTCAAATAATGCATCTCTATCATCTAAATTCACATCAACACCCCCTTCTTCACTTTCACCTATATATTCAGGTAATAATAGAGCATCTGGATAAGCGCGTTGGTTTCCAATATATTCGCAAATGCGTTCCACTTCAGGAGTGTCGACAAATGCACATTGTAGTCGGGTTATTTCATTCCCGAAAGAGATCAGCATATCTCCACGTCCAATCAGTTGTTCGGCGCCCATTGAATCTAAAATTGTTTTCGAATCAATTCCTGATGATACTTTAAAAGCAATTCGCGCAGGGAAGTTGGCTTTAATCATACCCGTAATTACATTTACAGACGGACGTTGGGTTGCAACAATCAGGTGAATTCCAATTGCTCTGGCCAATTGCGCCAGTCTAGCAATCGGATGTTCAATTTCTTTCCCGGCGGTCATAATTAAATCCGCAAACTCATCAATTACTACTACTATATAAGGTAGATACCTATGTCCGTTCTCTGGGTTTAATTTTCGTTCAATAAACTTTTTATTGTACTCCTTTATATTTCTTACCTGTGCATTCTTCAGTAATTCGTAACGGTCGTCCATTTCAATACAAAGCGAGTTCATTGTATTAACAACCTTGCTCGTATCTGTAATAATTGGTTCTTCAGTGTCAGGCAACTTCGCTAAAAAGTGGCGCTCTATTTTATTGTACAAGGTAAGCTCTACTTTTTTAGGATCAACCATTACAAACTTCACCTGTGCAGGATGCTTCTTATAAAGTATGGATACTAATATGGCATTTAATCCAACCGACTTACCTTGACCAGTTGCACCTGCGCATAGTAGGTGTGGCGCTTTGGCTAAATCAAATACCATGGTTTCGTTTGAAATCGTCTTACCAATTACAATTGGTAATTCCATGTCAGAGTTTTGAAACTTCTCTGAAGCAATCATGGCACGCATGGATACCATTTCTGGTTTTGAATTTGGCACTTCTATACCAATTGTTCCTCTTCCTGGGATCGGCGCAATAATTCTAATTCCGTTCGCAGCTAAACTCAGGGCAATGTCATCTGATAAGTTTTTAATTTTTGAAATTCGTACACCCGGAGCAGGCACTATTTCATATAAGGTCACCGTTGGTCCAACTGTTGCCTTAATTTTTGAAATCTCAATTTTATAATGACCCAAGGCCTCTACAATCCTATTCTTGTTGTTTTCTAATTCCTCCTTGTTAATATTTAAAAGCTTACCACCATAATCTTCTAGTAATCCAAGGGTAGGTAGTTTATAAGATGATAAATCTAGTGTAGGATCGTATTCTCCAAACTCCTTCAACTTGTCATTCACTTCCTTTTTGGATAAAAGATCATCCTGAACCACCTTTTCAATTTCTATCGGAATGGAATCATCTGTAATTTGCTTCTCTTCTTCAGGAATGGTGATTTCAAAATCATCATCAACCTTAATCGGTTCATTTTCTTTTGGAGTTTCAACCTCCAAATTGATTGTCGGTTCATTAATCGGTTCTTCTTTCTCCTCTTTTCCATCATCAAATTCGATTGTTTCACTAATATTCTCTTTTTCAATTTCCTTATCCTTTATTGTATTGATAGCAACAATATCTGGTCTGAGCATTGCTTCTTCTTCATTTTCGGCTTCAGCATTCTTTTTTGAAGGGAAATATTTAGAATACAATACTTTAAAATCAGGGTTAAATAATTGTACTACAGTTACAAAAGTAATTACCGCTAAAAATAAGAGTGCACCAAACCAACCTACGGTCATTTTTAACCAAACGTTAAATTGGAATCCAAACATTCCTCCATAAGGAAAGGAGTCTTCTTTCGTTATAAAGCCAAAGATTAGTGATAGTATTATTAATCCAATAGCTGATTTCGCAACAAGTTTTTTAAGTGGTAATAATTCTACTCTAAATAGAAGATAAATCCCCAGCAACATAAATACGAAGGGAAATAGAAAGGAGGCTAATCCAAACCATTCAAATATAAAATGATGAGATAACCACGCGCCTAACTTTCCAAGGTGATTTCCTAAATCAACTTCTTCGGTATTAAATAGAAAATCAAAAAAGCTTTGGTTGATTACTAAATTCTGGTCGCTTTGCCATGTAAACAGGTAAGAGATAAATGAAAGTACGAGGTAGGTGGATAGTAAAACGAGTATAGATCCTATGGTTAAATTTAGTTTGCGATTTTCTTTAGCAAATAAATTTGTGATTGGTTTAAGTAGGTTAAAGCTTTTCGCATCAACCTTGGTCGCAGCCTTTTTCGGTTGTGTTCCTTGATTTTCCTCAGCTGTGCCTTTATATTTGTTTGATGTTTTACCCATCTATTGAATTCATTACTGATAATGCAGTGATCCCTCACATTAAGATTAACTACGAAGATACATTTTGTTACAATCCTTTAAAACAATGCGTTTTTGGAGTTTCAACAAAATAATGTTAGTTATTGCTTGCGTTTTTATAGAAAAAGACGTGTTTTGGCTAGTCCTAATTTGCTGGGAATAAGTGCTTAATGATTTTTATTAAAAAAAGGCAAAAATAAATTAGGTTGAGTTGGAAAAGGATGTGTACCTTTGCGCCTCCCAAACGGGGAATAGTGGGTGTTTGATTAGAGGCGAAAAAGGTTTGAGAAATTGACATATTGGTGTAAG
>CAJQHR010000034.1 GCA_905478225.1 uncultured Crocinitomix sp. | reverse complement strand
TTCCTCAGTAATCCTTCTTCTCCATATTTATCATACTTTCTTTTCCAGTTGAAGTAGGTGGTTCTGCTAATTTCAAATATCTCACAGGCTTCATTAATACTCCCATGATCTCTTACAAACTTCAAAATTCTTAACTTAAACTTCCATCTCAAATACTTTTCTGTCTCTTTGGTCTTTTTCATATTAAAAGTGTATACTAGGGTTTTATTAAACAAGTTCTCTTTTAGTTGAAGTATTCACAATATATTGGAAATGAGGTTTTTGAACAAGTAAAAGGGGCCTAACGATATACGTTAAGACCCCTAATTTAGAATGATTTTATGCTTATTTTCAATACTCAAATATCCATGCGCTGCCGGCATCAGCAGAAACGGAGCTTCGTCCGATTTGAGCCGCCTCTTTCGAATCATAAGATTTCAATGAGACCATATAAAGTCCATCAAATCGACCCAATACTTTGGCTGGATATCCTTTGTCCTTCATTTTTTGCGCATAGCCCTCTGCATTGGCTTCTTCTCCGAAAGAATTCCCGATTAAATGGAAGCTGCCATTATTGCTTCCTGATACAACCGGAGCAATGTCTTCAACAGGCTCATCTATTGGTTCATCAATTGGCTCATCAATAGGTTCTATTTCATCCACAGGCATGTCCATACTGTCCATATCTGTTGCGGCAGAATCAATAAAATCAACCATGTCATTTACTACAGTATCTTCATACTCGACAGGAATTATAGTCGAGTTATCGCCTATGGAATCCGTTACGGCTGTAGAATCAGCAACAATTGCCTCATCACCATTTATAAATGTCATGATTTTATCTCTAAAGAAATAACCGGCTACCGCTAAACCTATTGCAAGGAGTAATAGAATCCACGGCCAAATTTTCCGCTTTTTCTTTTCCTCCTTCACCACAGTCTCTTTATTGACCGTAGTTTCTTTCGTTTTTTCAATCACCGTTTTTGTACCGCCATTGGCAGCTGCGCCTGCGGCTGCAACACCCACTTTATCTTTGGATTCATCTGCGTCCTTGTCTTTACTTACTGGAGGAACAAAAGTGTTTTTACTTTGTTTATCATCTGCCTTTTTATCGTCAGATTTGATATCGGCGATAATTGGAGGTGTTACGGCTTTTTTATCTTCTTTATCCGTAATTTTTTCTTTTACTTCTTCCTTCTTTTCTTTGGAGTCATGGACAATTTCACCAATTCCTTTCTCAACAGATTTTGTTTTGTTTTCGACCTTTTCTTCGATTTTTTCAACCTTATCTTTTAAGTTATCCTCAACTTTTTCAACCTTATCGGTAACCTTCTTTTTAGCTTCAGCTAATTTTTCAGTCAAATCTTCCTTCACTTCTCCAGCGACAGGTGGAATAAATTTATTCTTAGCTTGTTTAGAGTCTTCCGTTGTATCAACTTTTCCCTCTGTTGCCTTTTTCGTTGTTTTCTTTTTAGTCGGTTTTTTTGTAGCCGGTTTCTTTTCTTTTTTCGCTGGTTCAGCCTTTTCTTCCTTTTTCACAACAAGTGGTGTAACTACCTTATCCACTTTAGGGTCGGCTTTTGGAGTTTGTGTGGCAGGTTCAGCATCAGCAGAATACATTTTGAAATCAACTTCCGCATCTTTATTTTTAAAGAAATGACCGAATTCAAACATGTCGTAAGAATTCCCTTTGCCAACTTCGGCTTCGATTTCACGAACAAATTTGGCTACTTTATTTTGTGCCTCTTGCTCTTCTATACCTTCTTTTTCAGCAATAAAACGAGCTAAACTTCCATCATTAAACTTAAGATGCGGATTAAAAACAATTTTTCCCGATTTTTGACTTGGTACCATTAAGGCGCCCAACCCAGGAAGGATAACTGAATTTTGAATTTTTAGGATCTCAATCAAATATTTATTCATGATAATTTTATTTGCTTAACTAACGTTTTGTTTCAAAAAGATTACAAAATAATGAATTCATCCCAAACTTTAGGGATTTGGCTTTATTTAGCCTAATTCTTTTAAAGAAAAAGTGTCTTTTAATCTTACACCCTTTTCAGTATGCTGCAAAGTACAGCACTCGTTGTCATGATCATGTTCCAAATATAGCACGTAATTTTCAGTCGCAGCAGTAGAAAGAAAATTACCTTTTTCTTCTAACGTGAGTAGGGGACGCGTATCATATCCCATGACATAGGGGAGTGGAATATGACCTACGCTTGGAAGTAAATCAGCCATAAAAACAATTTTTTGATCCTTATAAGTGATCATTGGCAACATCTGGCTATCTGTGTGGCCATCAACAAAAAGAAAATCAATATTTGGGAAAGCGTTTTCTGTTATTAATCCATTTCTTGGAATAAATTTCAATTGGCCGCTTTCTTCAATAGGCATGATGTTTTCTTTTAAAAACGAGGCACGTTCACGATGGTTTGGTTCGGTAGCCCATTTCCAATGTCGGGCGCTACTCCAGTACGTGGCGTTTTTAAAAACAGGTCTATACCCGTTTGTTCCGTTGTGGGCAATAGCGCCTCCGCAATGGTCAAAATGTAAATGAGTGAGTATGACATCTGTGATATCGTCTAATGAAAAACCTAATGCTTCTATACTTTTTTGTAAGGTATTCTCGCCAAACAAATAATAATAACTAAAGAATTTCTCTGATTGTTTATCGCCCATACCAGTATCAACAAGGATTAAACGATCACCATCTTCAATAAGTAAACAACGCATGCTCCAGGGACACATATTATTCGAATCAGCTGGATTTGTGCGCTGCCAAAGAGATTTGGGAACTACGCCAAACATGGCACCTCCGTCGAGTTTAAAATTTCCGGTTTCTATAGGGTATAATTTCATGTATTGCTTGTTTTTTTTGTTCTTATTCAAATATAATTAATGCGTGGTGATTGTGGCTAATACTCACTCTAAAATTATATGATAATCTGAATTTCTGCCCGCTTTTAGGGGCAATATGACAAGCGTTTGTATTGGATGTATGTGCATTTAATAAGTATATTAAACTGTTCAAATCATGCTTTCTACAGATCAGGAATAATTCTGAAAGAATCATGGATTAAAAACCTATTTTTGTACTCCTCTTTCAAAAGAGTGAGTTTGGAGTGGATTACCTTTAAAAGAAAATACTTATGCGTTTTATCATTTTTCCCATTTTTTTGATTTGTTACAATGTAAGTTTTGAACAAGACAATGGGCTAGAGATGTTTGATGAATCTTATGTCCATGAGATCCGAATTACGTTTGAGCAAGAGGAATATTGGGATTCATTAGAATATTATTACGAACAATATTTAGAAGATGACGCTCCTAAAAAATACATGGTAGCTTCTGTTGAAATTGATGGCGATTTTATTGATTCTGTAGGTGTTAGACAAAAAGGCTACTTTTCTAATTGGGGATCAGAAGGATTTAAAGAACCACTAAAAATCGACTTTAACGAATATGTGGAGGGAACGAAATATGATGGATTAAAAAAATTGAACTTACAAAACGGATTCAGTGATCCATCCATGATGCGTGATGCATTAGCTTATAGGTTTATGAGAGATGCAGGTGTTGCCGCGCCACGAACTTCTTACGCGAAAGTTTATTTAAATGATACGTATTGGGGGTTATACGTCGTTGTAGAGCAAGTAGATGATCGCTTTTTAAAAAATTCGTTCGAAAATTCAAATGGAAATATTTTTAAATGTATTGATAATACAAATTTGGACTGGCAAGGATCGGTTAAAATTAATTATGAAGATGAGTTCGAACTAAAAACAAATGAAGAACTAGATGAATGGAACGAATTCATTGACCTTGTAAGGAAGGTAAATGATGAAGATGAATTTGAGGACAGTATTTCAACAGTTCTACAAATGAACAATTACTTGCGCGTCTTAGCTGCAGATGTTATCATGTATAATTGGGATTCTTATTACGACCATGGCCGTAACTTCTATATTTATTACGATTCAACAGCATCTGCATTTCAATGGATTCCATGGGATTATAATTTGGCCTTTTCAAATACCGAAACCAATATTGTGGTTGATTATGACGGATGGATGGCAGAAGAGAAACCTCTCATCATGAACGTTATGGACAGTGAGATTTATCGTGAACAATACTTTAATCATTTATGTGTGCTGTTAGAAGAATATTTCACTTTGGAAAACTTAGAAAATTATTTAGACGATACAAAAGCGTTGATATTAGATGCGTTGACCGAAGATCCAAACAAATACTATTCAATCTCGCAGTTCAACACGAATATAAACTCAGATATCATTGAAGTAGATGGTTGGGGGTTTGAAACTGTTATTCCAGGTCTTAAATCATTCATTACTGATCGTTATACGACGGTAAGCACGCAATTGAGTTCGTACGGTCATGGTTGCACGGCGGTTAGTTTAGATGAGGAGTCAACAGCGACTGCCACGCACATTGTCTATCCAAATCCTTCTAATTCAGGGTTGTTCAATATCGTTTTCGGAAATGCCGTGAATCAAATTAACGTCTACAACATTTCTGGTAAGTCCATTTATTCAGAATCTACTTACGATCAGCAACAAACAGTTCTTGATTTAAGTGACTTTGCAAAGGGCTTCTATATTGTGGAGTTGGTTGGAGAAACGCGTGAACTCGTTCGTGTTGTAAAACAATAAGCGTCATTCGTACTCTTTTCTCAGTTCAATGAGGGTTGTTGAAAACTATCCCTGTTTTCAATGAATGCAAGCAGTTTTTTCATGAATTTAGTATAAAATTTACCATATATGCGCGTTCATTTTATCGCAATAGGAGGCAGTGCTATGCACAATTTAGCAATCGCACTCAAAAGAAAAGGAGATGACGTCACCGGTTCGGATGACGAAATATTTGAACCTTCAAAAAGTCGCTTAGCGTCAAATGGAATACTACCCTCAACTATTGGATGGAATCCATCTGTTATTGGACCAAATATTGACGCCATTATTTTAGGAATGCATGCCCGAATTGATAATCCCGAATTGCTGCGCGCTCAAGAACTTGGCCTCAAAATCTATTCCTATCCTGAATTTGTATTTGAACAAACGAAGAACAAAAAACGAATTGTTATTGGCGGCAGTCATGGTAAAACTACAATTACATCCATGTTGTTGCATGTAATGGATCAGCTAAATATTGAAACAGACTTTTTGGTAGGTGCCTTATTAGAAGGGTTCGATTGTATGGTACAATTATCAGATGCCGAATACATTGTTATCGAAGGGGATGAGTATTTATCTTCTCCAATCGATAGAAGGCCTAAATTCCATTGGTATGCACCCCACGTGGCTTTAATAAGTGGCATTGCTTGGGATCATATCAATGTCTTTCCAACATTTGATAATTACGTTGAGCAATTCAAAATTTTCACAGATATTATTGAACCAAACGGTTGTCTAATTTATTTTGAAGCTGACGAATCTATTCAAAGTATTTTGCCGCAAATGAGAGCAGATATAAAAACAATTGGCTATACCATTCCAGATCATGAGTTGGCAGATGGGAAAACATATATATTAAGTGAGGGCAATCGAATTCCGCTCAATGTATTTGGAGACCACAATCTGCAAAACATGTTAGGAGCTAAATTAATGCTGAATCAAATTGGCGTTTCAGATGCCGATTTTTATAAATCAATCCAAAGTTTCACAGGAGCCGCTAAGCGATTAGAATTAATAGCGTCAAATGCAACCTGTAATGGTTATAAAGACTTTGCGCATTCACCGTCAAAATTAAAAGCTACTGTGGCAGCAGTTAAGCAACAATACCCCAATAGAAAATTGGTGGCGTGCATGGAACTGCACACATTCTCTTCGTTAAAAAAGGAGTTTTTGCCGCTTTACGAAAACTGTATGGCTGAGGCAGACGAGGCGCTTGTCTATTTTTCGCCAGATGTGGTTAAACATAAGAAATTAGAATCTATCACGACTGAAGTGGTTCAAAAGTCGTTTGCAACGAATAATGTGACTGTTTATACAGATTCTGATGTATTAGTTCAGCGCTTAAGAGATGTCACTTGGGAAAACACAAATTTACTTTTAATGAGTTCGGGGAATTTTCACGGAGTAGATTTAAATGCTTTTGCAAAAGAATTGTTGGAATAAGCTTACCTGTTGTTCTATTGTCTCAATATCACTTTTCGGATAACCAACATCACGAAGAAGGAATAGAAAAGGGAGAACATGAACAACACCGTTAGGTGAAAGAGAGAGGTAAAGAACGGGCCAATAAAAGAATTGATTTGATCCTCTTGGTTCTCAATAAAATCGTCAAAACTAAAGGTTTCCCATTTAAGGTCCATAGCTTGTAGGGCTTCATAACTGGCTTGGTCAGGGTATTCGGCATGTAAGATTTCTATCCGTTGGTCGATAAAGCTTTGTTTAACGGAGGGATCGATTTGATTGTGGTAAATATAAATGAAACCAGTTACAATAATTGTATAGACGATTCCAGATTGCATGGCGACTTTAAAGTCTGCGAGGGCGTTTACTTTCTCATAGCCTTTTTCTTTCTTCGTCATGAATAATCCAAGAAAGATTCCAACGACTAATAAAAGTAAACTTAGAATTTCTGAGATAAGGAAAAAGTCAATTGAATAACCTGCTAGAAATGCACATAGCATGCATATGATCCATATTAGCGCAAAGAAAATCCCGAATTTTACTGATGTTTTCATTTTATGCCGTAGCAGGAATAGTACCGCTTTTTTGCGATTTTGGCGCTACACCTAATTTGCGAAGCATTTTCCCATGGCTTCTTAAAGCACTAAAAAATGTTGGTTCAGAATGATATGGTAAATTAAATTCTTCCGCTGTAGCCTTCACAATTTTGGATATTTTTTTGTAATGCACATGGCATATATTTGGAAACAAGTGATGCTCTACCTGGTAATTTAAACCGCCAATTAACCAATATAATACGGTGCTTTTAGGCGCAAAGTTTGATGTTGTTTCTAACTGGTGGATAGCCCAATTATTATCAATAGTTAAGTCTTTATCCGGCAAAGGAAATTCAGTTTCAGGAATAACGTGAGCAGGTTGAAAAATAGCTGCCAATGTAAATCCAGCAATTAAGTGCATTAATAATACCAATAGCGCTAATTGCCACCATAAAATACTTGTAAAAATTAATGGAATTGCCATCACGTAGACATAATACAATACTTTAGTCACGAGTAATTCCATGAACAATTTCCCAAAATTCATATTCTCAGTTTTTGTCAATCCCATTTTTTTATAACGGAATAATTGCTGAAAATCCTTTGTTGTGATCCACATTATTGTCATTAAGCTGTAGAAAAACCAAGCGTAAATAAACTGGAATCTATGAATCGGAATGTACTTATCTCTGGGTGAGAATCTTAAAATTGATAATGCGGGAGATACATCTTCGTCATAACCATGAACATTTGTATAACTATGGTGTAATACATTATGCTGTATCTTCCATGTTGGAGCATATCCACCAACAAGATTCACGATTCTACCTACAAAGTAGTTTACACGTTCATTCTTTGAATAAGCGCCGTGGTTGGCATCATGCATTACTGATAATCCAATACCTGCAACTCCAAATCCCATAATCGCCCAGCACAAAGTAACTAACCAAATATTAGTAACCACGCCTGTAACCATTAACACATAAGGTGTGAAGTATAAGAGTGTCATGAAAACAGTTTTAATTTTCATGTTAGTATTCGCGTGTTTCGAGATATTGTTATCCTTGAAATATGCGCGAACTCTTTTTTTAAGTGTCGAATTGAAATCGCCGCCTATTTTTTTCGAAAATTTGATAGGTTTCAATGCTTGCGTTTGGTTCTCCATCTAAATATAATTTTCTTGAGGTACAAAGATAGTATTTTTAGTTCGAATGACTTTGTAATCTGTTTTGTTTTATTAACAGCCGACTATGGAAGCTAAATTGATTTAACTTGCGGTGCTGGTCTACCTAGTTTGTAAAGCATTTTTGAATGACTGCGTATAGCGCTAAAGAAAGTTGGCTCCGAATAATAAGGAAGTCCAAATTCTAAAGCGGTTGCCTTCACAATTTCTGACAATTTTTTATAGTGCACATGACAAATGTTTGGGAAAAGGTGATGTTCTACCTGATAATTCAAACCGCCAATAAACCATTGAAAAATTCGGCTTTTTGGCCCAAAATTAGAAGTAGTTTCTAATTGGTGAATGGCCCAACTATTTTCCATTTTAAGATCTTTATCTGGCAGTGGGAAAGCAGCTTCTGGAACAACGTGAGCTAAAATGAATACAATGGCCAAAGTGAACCCTGAAATCATTTGTTTCATTAAAAGCAGTAGTAAAATACCCCACCAAGGAATATCTAAAAATATGATCGGTAGAACTAGAATGTACGTATAGTAAACAGCCTTAGAGATTAATAGTTCAAAGAATAATGCGCTGAACTTTTCATTTTCATTTTTAGTGAGTCCCATTTTTTTGTAACGAAACAATGACTGCCAATCTTTAATGGTAATCCATGCTGCAGTCATTAGGCTGTAAAAGAACCAGGCGTATAAAAATTGAAATCTATGAATTGGTCTTAATTTATCGTGTGGTGTAAATCGAATAATTGGAACCGGTGGATCTACATCTTCATCAAAATGTTGAATGTTTGTATAGGTGTGGTGCAATACATTGTGCTGAATTTTCCAATTTGGAGCAAATGCCCCAACTAGGTTTACACAGCGCCCTAACACATAATTAACTCTCTTGTTTTTTGAATAAGCCCCGTGGTTGGCATCATGAATGATTGTCATACCTATTCCTGCCATTCCAAAGCCCAACAAAGCCCAACAAGCAATGACACCCCAAATATTCGTTATCGTTCCTGTAATCATTAAAAAATAGGGAACAAAATAAAGTGACAACATGAAAACCGTTTTGAACTTCATGTTCGCATTGGCGTATTTGGAAATATTGTTGTCTTTGAAGTAGGCGCGAACACGTTTTTTCAAAGTAGCGTTAAATTCACCGCCTACCTTAGTTGAAAACTTAGGTGGAATAAACGCCGGCTGTGCTGTTGAAGTGTTATTGTTTTCCATGCTTTGCAAAGTTAAGTCTTTTTCGAGGGTGAAAAATGAATTAAACGTACTATTCGACAAAATAACCTAAAAGCGGTATCAATGCAATCCAAGATTACCTGTCTGAGGAAGTTTATTTTTTCTTCCCTTTTTGCTTCTCTTGCTGCATTTTCTGCGCTTCTTCTAAACGTTGTTGAAACTTAGACTTGCCCTTTTTCTTTTTTGGGTTTGCTCTGTTCGCCTCAACTTTAGCGTGAATTTTATCTTCATCTAACATGAATTTTTTAATGGCGAACATAATTCCAATCGTCATTAATGTAGAGATGAAGTAGTAATAACTTAATCCAGAAGAATAGCTATTAAAGAAGAAAATCATCATGAAAGGGAAGAAGTACATGATATATTTCATGTTTGGCATTCCCTCCATAGTAGGCTGCTGCATATTCGTGCTGTTGTAATGCGTGTACAAGAGTGTAGTAGCTGCCATCAAGAGTGTAAATAAACTAATATGGTCACCATAAAATGGAATTTCAAACCCTAAATTCATAATGGAATCGTAGGTTGAAAGATCCTCGGCCCAAAGAAACCCTTCTTGGCGTAAACCAATTTCAGAAGGGAATAAACGGAAGATGGCGAATAAGATCGGCATTTGCACCAACATAGGCACACATCCAGCCATTGGGCTTACACCAGTCTCTCGGTACAAGGCCATGGTTTCCTGTTGCTTTTTCATGGCATCTGCTTTCTTAGGAAACTTTTTGGTGATTTTTTCAATTTCCGGACGCAAGACTTTCATCATAGCTGATGATTTGTACATCTTATAGTTTACCGGACTTAAAAGTAGCTTCACGAAAATTGTCAATAGTAAAATAGAGATTCCAGCACCAACGCCTAAGCCTAATAACCATAGGAAGATAGGCCGCATGAAATAAACATTGATCCATCTGAATAAGCCCCAACCTAAATCAACAACATCTTCACATCCGTTTTCATAGGTGGCTAATTCGTCATAATCATTTGGTCCAAAATACCATTCTAATTCAACTGTATTGTTGATGTTTGTAATTCCTAAATCTAAACTAGATCTAAATTGTTTGATGTATGTTGTGTCAGCTTCGTCTAGATTAATAACTTCAATTTTTGAACCGCCTTCTGGTTTAAATCCGGTTTTGCTCATTAAAATTGCTGAGAAGTAGCTTTGTTTATAAGCTACCCATTGCGTCGACTCTTCTAATACTTCTTCATCATCACCAGCTATTGATAAGTAATCGTATCCACCTTCTTCATATTTAAAGAATAAAGTACTCACGCGTTGTTCTGAAGGCAAATGCTTTTCAGTCGAAAGTAATTTGAAATCAGAGACAAAATCAAGATCAGCTGCATCGCGATCAGTAAATCCTTTGAAGCTTATTCCAAAATCAACATCATATTTTCCGTCCGTTAACTCATAAGTATAGATCACTTTTTTACCCGTTGGGTTGATCATAACAACCTTCGCACTGTTTTCATTATGCCTTACAATTTTAAAATCGTAATCAACTGAGTTGAATTTTTTATCCCCTTCAAAGAACTCAATTCCATAAGTTGACTGCTCGTCAAAAAGTTGTAATTGGGTGTCTTCTTCTTCTTTCAAATAAGAATCATAAGTGATATAGTTTTTTAACAAAACATTGGTAATACGCCCGCCTTTATTTGAAATATCTAACGCAATTAAGTCGTTTTCAATTCTAACAACCTCTTCAGGTCCTTTTGGTGCTGATTGGACAACAGGTTTCGGCTCGGCTAATTTGTCATTTAACAAGGTGTCAAGCCCCGTTAGCGTATCCTTGTATTTATATTTACCAATATTATTTGTGAGGTGAAATCCTTCGTCATTCAAAACAGGAACTAAACTGTTTACTGGTTCCTCAATTGGAGATATAGTGTCTACTATGTCAACATCCGTCAATAATGTATCGGTGACTTGCTTCGTTGAATCTGTTTGCTCAGTTCTCGAATTCTTATCATCTGTCGGTTGTTCAGCATTAAAATAACTGAAAGCGAAAAGTATCGCTCCAATTATCAATAAACCTATGATTGATCTTTTGTCCATTCTAAAATAAATTTGTGTCTACTTTTCCGTAGGCGCCTGCAAAATTAATATTTATTCTGTTTTCTGCATCACGATTAAGCAATTATTATGCACTCATACGTATGAAAGACGAATCAGGATTGAGGATATTTTAAACAGACTATTTTTTATTTACAATAGCCGCCTTAACAAAGGCTAAAAAGAGAGGGTGTGGCTTTTCAACCGTACTCTTATATTCTGGGTGAAATTGTGCACCAACAAACCAAGGATGTTCAGGTAATTCTACCACTTCAACTAATCCGCTTTCTGGATTTTTACCGGTTGCGATCATTCCGCTAGTTTCAAAATCTTCTAAATAAGCGTTATTGAACTCATAACGGTGACGGTGACGCTCTTTTACAACTTCTTCATTATAAGCTTTAGCTATTTTTGTTCCATCCAGTAACTTACATTTGTATGAACCTAAACGCATTGTTCCGCCTTTATCCGTCACTGTTTTTTGATCTTCCATTATATTAATGACGGGTCGGGTACAATCTTCAACAATTTCTGTTGTATGTGCATCTTTCCAACCAAGAACATTGCGTGCATACTCTATAACTGCGCACTGCATTCCTAGGCAAATCCCTAAAAATGGGACATTATTTTCACGAACATATTGAATTGCCAATATTTTCCCTTTAATTCCTCGAGAACCAAATCCTGGTGCAACTAAAATACCGTCCAATCCTTCAATGGTTTCTTTTACATTCTCAGGTGTAATTTTATCGGAATGAATCCAATCAATTTCTACCTCACATTCGTTATAAGAACCAGCATGAATAAATGCTTCAACTATTGATTTGTATGAGTCTTTTAATTCGATATATTTCCCAACCAAGCCAATTTTAACTTTGCTTTTTGGGTTGTCCAGTTTTGTTAAGAAGGATTTCCATTCTTTTAATTCCGTATCTCCTTTTGCAGGTAAATCTAGTTTTTGTAAAACCACTTTATCTAACTCTTCCTCTTGCATTAATAATGGAACACGGTAAATCGTGTCTGCATCAATTGATTCAATTACGGCGGTTGGATTCACATTACAAAAACGTGCAATTTTTTTACGAATTTTATTATCTAATGGATGTTCAGTTCTACAGACTAAAATGTCGGGTTGTACCCCAACTTCTAATAATGATTTAACAGAGTGTTGTGTTGGTTTGGTTTTTAATTCACCTGCGGCTTTTAAATAAGGAACCAGTGTCAAGTGAATCACCAAGCAGTCATCCGGATATTCCCACATCATTTGACGTACAGATTCAATGTAGGGTAGAGATTCGATATCACCAACCGTTCCGCCAATTTCCGTAATTACAATTTCGTAATCGCCAGATTTACCAAGAATTTGAATACGTTCTTTGATTTCGTTGGTAATGTGTGGAATAACTTGAACCGTTTTGCCTAAAAACTCTCCACGGCGTTCTTTGTCCATTACCGTTTGGTAAATTCTTCCTGTAGTTACATTGTTAGCTTGTGAGGTTGGAACGTTTAAAAAACGTTCGTAATGTCCCAAGTCTAAGTCAGTTTCAGCACCATCATTTGTTACAAAACACTCGCCATGTTCATAAGGATTTAATGTTCCAGGATCTATATTGATATAAGGATCCAATTTTTGAATGGTGACTGTGTATCCGCGCGCTTGTAAAAGTTTGGCTAGAGATGCTGATATGATTCCTTTTCCAAGAGAAGAAGTAACCCCGCCGGTCACAAATATGTACTTAGTTGAATTAGACATAATATTGTTTAGTAACTACGGGAAGTAAAGGTAGTGGATTTTTGTGTCCGACAAAGGAATTATTAGAATTAAAATTGACAATTGATTAACAAAATTTGCAAGTGAATGTTAATAACCTGAATTCGACAATTTTACTTTTTTGCGTGTGCAGATAATAAAGACTTAAATTTAAAACATGAATGAAGACGAAAAACCATACGCTGAAATTCTTAAAATTCTAAAAAAGAAAGATACTACGCTCAAAGCTGCAATTGAATCCGTAAAAGTTCCTATCCAACCTGAACCCAGTGTTGATATTTATTTTGATTTACTTCAATCCATTGTATCGCAGCAATTATCAGTAAAAGTGGCTGCTATTATTTGGCAACGCGTTTTAAATCTTTTTCCAGATCAGTATCCGCACGATAGAGCTCTGGTTGATTATTCGGATGAAACTTTACGCGGCGTTGGTCTTTCACGTCAAAAAGCAAATTATTTAAGAAATGTGGCGCAATTTTCTATAGAGCATGGAATGGACTTTGAAATGTTAAGTGCAAAGTCAGACACCCAAATAATTGAATATTTAACAGCGATTATAGGAGTAGGGAAGTGGACGGTGCAAATGGTTTTAATGTTTCCCATGGATCGACCAAATGTTTTTCCAGTTGACGATTTAGGTATTCAAACCAAAATGAGTTCTCATTATAAATTGAGTGGTGAAAAAAAAGTAATTCGAAAACGAATGCTAGAGATTGCAGAAAATTGGCAACCCTATCGAAGTTTAGCGAGTAAATATTTGTGGAAGTCGACTTAGTTCAACTCTTCTTGAAGACCAATCATTTTTAACAATGACACGGCACATTCAATTCCTTTATTGCCATGTTTACCGCCGGAACGATCTATAGACTGCTGTTTAGTATTATCCGTTAAGACACAAAATGAAACGGGCGTGTTATATTCCATTGTAACAGCCATAATACCTTGCGTGGCGCCTTGGCACACAAAATCAAAATGTTTAGTTTCGCCTTGAATTACGCATCCAATAGCGATAACGCCGTCCACATCTTCATCACTTTCCAATAGAAATTGACAACCTAATGGTAGTTCAAAAGTGCCAGGAACGTTTTTAACAATGATGTTTTTTTTCTTAACGCCGTTTTCTCGCAAGGCTTCAATTGCCCCGTTCATTAAAGGTGATGTGATATCATCATTCCATTCAGAAACAACAATGCCGATTCTAAAATCGGCACCGTTAGGAATAGTTCCTTTTTCGTATTGAGATAAATTTTTATTTGCAGTAGCCATTAGTTTTTAACTCTTGCTATATACTTTTCGATATCAATCGCCTCTTCACTATTGCCCCAGTCAGATTTAATTTTTTCGTATGCGTTTAATGCATCTTCGTTTTGATCAAGTGTTTCGTATACGATTCCTGCTTTTAACAAAAACATAGGCGAAGTAAATTCATTCTGTTCTCGCGCAGCTGCATCTTCAAACAAATCAACAGCAGTTTCATAATCGTCTAACTCGACGTAACAATCTCCTTTTAATCCAATAACCATTGATCCAACAACAATGTCTTCAAAATCGCATTCGTCAAAATAATCAATTGCATCTTTGAATTGACCTTCGTCCATTGCAGCAAGCCCCATTGTATAGTTTGCAATGTTTCCTCCAGATGTTCCGGAATACTCATCTGCAATATCTTCCATTCCATCAAACTCTTCAGAACCGGTAATTGCTAAAGCCATAGAATCTTGTTCAAATTCATAATAAGCTGGCCAATAAACCTCTCTTGATTCTAATTCGTGTGGCTCAGAAATAAACTTTTGGTATCCAACAATACCTAAAAGAATTACGACTAAAGCACCCCCACCAATAAGTAGCGGTTTCTTATATTTGTCAATGAAACTCTCAGTACCCGTTAATTGATCTAACTCATCAGCCTTCGTCTGAGCTTTCGTTTGTTTTTTATTTTTTGCCATTTTACTTTCGAAATATTGTGCAAAATTAAGTTTTTTTTGTTTCAAATT
The DNA here is from genome assembly GCA_905478225.1 of uncultured Crocinitomix sp. Classification (GTDB taxonomy): domain Bacteria; phylum Bacteroidota; class Bacteroidia; order Flavobacteriales_D; family Crocinitomicaceae; genus Crocinitomix. Next base: position 12,374 of record CAJQHR010000034.1, on the reverse strand, counting down.
GCGATAAAATGCAGATTTTTACAAACTGATTTACCTAGCGTTAAATTCAAGTATGACAAAAACGGAGAAAAAAAATAGAGTTTTGCCCATATTATTCGTGCTAATCATGCTCCTATTAACATGGAATATTGGGGCGAATACACCAAGAACGGACTTTATTTTTTTTATTGGTCAATACTTAGTACTTTTCACTGCATTTTATACTTTCTGGTCGGCTTCAGGCAAATGGAAACTTAAATTCTCACATATTTTTGCCGTAGCCATAATTTTACGCTTATTCTTACTCTTTGCTTCGCCAGAATTGTCAAATGATTTTTATCGATTTATTTGGGACGGCGAGTTAATTGCAGATGGTTATAATCCGTTTCAGTTCCGACCAGTTGAAATTTTCCACGAGCATTTTATTCATCATGGCATTGAACAAACGTATTATGAGGATTCCTATAGAAGGATGCTTTATGTAGGAATGGAAAAACTTTCCCAAGATCATTATACCTGCTATCCAGTGCTTAATCAGCTCCTATTTTTTATTCCAGCTGCTTTGAGCGATACGATTTCGGGTAATGTAATTGGTCTAAAAATAATTGTTATTCTAGCTGACATTGGCGCCATTATTTTTGCAAAAAAAATTGCCGAACATCTTAAAATAGCAGTGCATAACATTTGGCTTTATGCGCTAAATCCATTCATTATTCTTGAATTTTCTGGAAATTTACATTTCGAAGGAGTCATGATTTTCTTTTTATTGGGCGCGATTTATTTTGTACTTAAAAACAATTGGTTGTGGGGCGGTGTCTTGCTAGGCATGGCGGTTCAAATAAAACTAATTCCACTTTTGTTGATTCCTTTTTTCTATAAAAAATTAAAATGGCAAAACGCGATAGGATTCACTGCGTTAATAGCATTCGTTGTATTAGCACTTGGCGGATTAATGCTAAATGAAGTCTATTTCGCAAACATGATGGAAAGTGTTAACGAATACTTTATACGTTTTCAATTTAATGGTAGCATATCCTATATCGTAAGTGCTATAGGTGTTAAAGTTGTTGGGTGGGAACTCCTAATGCATGCCGGGCCAATTCTTTCAATGATATCCACATGCGGTATTTTATTATTGGCATTGCTAAAGGCACACAGAAAGGATTTAGATATGATCACAGGAATGCTCTTTGCGTTCATGATTTATTATAGCCTAACCGCAACTGTGCATCCGTGGTATATTAGTTTGATCCTCGTATTATCTATCTTTACACACTATAAATTTGGTGTAATTTGGTCAATTGTGATCATGTTGAGTTATTTTGCCTATTCACATCCAGAATTTAAGGAGAATATGATTTTAAATACTGCAGAATATATAATGGTGTATGGTGTATTAATCTATGAGATTTATAAATATTGGGATAAAAAAGCAGTGGGTATTCAACTTAAAGAATTTTTTAGTTCAACAGAAAATAAGTAAAAATGGCAGACGAAGTATTCATACCAATTAATAGAAAAAAAATGATCATTATGACAGTGGTCTATTCCATTTTAGGGATTGGTGCATTTTTGGTGACCTTTTATTTAGGTGAAAGCCAAGATTGGGTAAGTCCAACCGTATTTAAGGTCGCCTCAGTTATTGTATTGTTGTTTTTTATGGTGCTGGCGGGTACCTTCGCTAAAAATGTGAAAAGTGCGGCAGCTGGGTTAACAATTAACAGAAAAGGGATAAACGATCAAGCGAATTCGATTAGCTCAGGTTTAATTTATTGGAAAGACATTAAGGGGATTTCAAAAATTAAAACACCCTCTTCACAATATATATTAGTCATGGTTAAGAAACCTCAAAAGTATATTGAAAATGCAAAGAATAATGCCATCAAACGCTTGCTCAATCATAATTTAGCTAACTATAAAACACCCATTGTTATTAATGTAACCGCCTTGCAAACTAATTTAGATGAATTAGAAGGTATTATTGCCGAGTACTCAGGGAGATTCGGAACTAAATAAAGAAATTATGAAAGTAGATATTTTGGCCATTGGAGCGCATCCAGATGATATTGAATTATCAGCAGCTGGAACAATAATGCAACAAATTAGTATAGGAAAAAAAGTGGCTATTGTTGATTTAACCGAAGGGGAATTAGGGTCACGCGGAACGACAGATATGCGTTATGCGGAAGCTGCGGATGCTTCTGAAATTATGGGAATTACCAAACGGGTGAACCTTAATTTAGGAGATGGATTTTTTGATTTTTCAAAGTCGAATAAAATAAAAATCATTGAGCAAATCCGATTTTTCCAACCAGAAATTGTTTTAGTTAACGCTTATTCCGACAGACATCCAGATCATGGTAAAGGTGCCGCATTAGCGAAAGAGGCTTGTTTTCTTGCTGGCTTGGTGAAAATTGAAACCACACTAAAAGGTCAGTTGCAAGAAAAATGGCGTCCAAAAGCGGTTTACGGTTGTATACAAGATCATTATTTGAAACCCGATTTTGTGGTTGACATTACACCGTTTTACGAACGTAAATTAGCCGCTATCCAAGCCTATCAAACGCAATTCTTTAATCCAAATTCTAATGAGCCAAATACACCAATTTCGAGTCAAGAGTTTTTAGACTTTTTAAAAGGGCGCTGGGGTGGTTTCGGGCGTAGTATTGGTGCTAAATATGGCGAAGGATTTACGGTAGATCGTCCCATGGGTGTCAAGGATATTTCGGACTTACTTTGATTAGATCTGTTCATTTCTCTGCTTTTGCGAAGCTTCAGCACAGTATAGCGAGCGCCTCAATGTCCTAACGCCTTCGTTGGATATTGTAACAACTTCATATTAATCAAACCATCAAACCATCAAACCATCAAACCATCAATAAATCAAACAAACTTTTGACAAAGCACTAATGACTGATATAATTGAAAAAGATAAAAATTACGTTTGGCACCCTTTTACACAGGCTTTAAACGCCCCAGATCCTATAGCAATTACAGCTGCAAAAGGAGCGTGGTTATTTGATGCAGACGGCAAAAAATACCTGGACGCCAATTCATCTTGGTGGACAATAAATCATGGGCATGCCCATCCTTATTTGGCGGCACAAATTCACGAGCAATTTTTGAAAATGGACCATGTCATATTTGCTGGAGCTACACATCCCAAAGCAGTTGAAACGGCCGAGCGCATTGTAAATTGTTTACCAGATGGCTATCAAAAAGTGTTTTTTTCAGACAATGGTTCAACAAGTGTAGAGGTTGGTATAAAGATGATTTATCAATATTGGCATAATAAAGGAATTGATAAAAAAAGGTTTTTAGCGATAGAGGGCGCCTACCATGGAGATACATTTGGGGCAATGTCCGTTGGGCAAAGGGGATATTTTAATAAGCCATTTGAACATTTATTCTTTGATGTCGACTTTATTCCTTTTCCAACTGAAGAAAACGGAGCAGAAATTTTAGAAGAAATTGAGGAACTTTTTAAAACAAATGAATTTGCGGGCTTCATTTTCGAACCATTGGTTCAGGGAGCCGCAGGAATGCGCATTTATGATTCAGCTTGGTTAAATCGAGCGGTTGAATTAGCAAAAGAAAACAACGTATTAACGATTGCAGATGAGGTGATGACCGGTTTCTACCGTACAGGAACTATGTTCGCAATCAACCAAATAGCAGCACAGCCAGACATTGTTTGTATGTCAAAAGGAGTAACTGGAGGGGTGATGCCGGTGGGACTTACGGTAACAACACAGCAAATTTTTGAAGCCTTCCTTTCCGAAGACACGAGTAAGGCCTTGTTACATGGGCACTCCTTTACAGGAAATCCACTTTCTTGTGCGGCTATTTGTGCGTCCTTAGATTTATTCGAAAAAGAAGTGACATTAAAGGGGATTGATCGAATCTCGGCGGCTCATCAAGAGTTTCTCGCGAAGCATGGAAAAAATCCAATCTTCAAAAAAGCGAAAGCATTGGGTACAATTTTATCCCTTGAAGTTGAAGTAGGGGAGGAAAGTAGTTATTTTTCGGCATTGAGATTAGAAGCGTATAACTATTTCCTAGCGCACAATTTACTCATGCGTCCTTTGGGTAATGTCATATTTATTAATCCACCCTATTGCACAACTAACGAAGAGTTGACACATGCATATGATACGGTAATGAAATTTTTGACGCAGTCGCGCTAAATACCTTCAGTACTCACAAGCGATCTAATAATATCGAGTGAACTGACCATTCCAATAACGTTTCCATCTTCCATCACAACTAAATGATGTACGCTATGTTTTAACATGGTTTTTGCCGCATCTTGTACCCGATTGTTTTTTAAAACGATATGAACTTTATCTGTCATGATATCTCCTACAGTAATGTTTTTATCATGCGCCTTTGCCAAATCACTGGAACTCAAAATTCCTGCTATTTCCCCATCTTCTTTTAAGACAGGAATAGCGTTAATTGATTTACGATTAATTAATTCGCGGGTATGTTTCAATTTTGTGGTTTCTCTTGTCACAACGACGGGGAAACTCATGATCTGTTCAATGTTCATCTTATTTACTTTTCGCTAAAGTTAAACAGGATTTAAGGTGGATTGTTTGACGATAATCAGTAATGGACATATACTTTGTCAATTTTCATCAGTCTAAATCCAAAAAAATCCAAAAAAATCCAAAAATAAAATTCAAATAATTAACCAATCAAACCATCAACCATCAAACCATCAAATAAAAAACAAGCCATTCTTGTAATTTTTCTCCCAATAGCCAACGCAAAGTTGAAATTCTGCGTAATTTGGTTACCAGTTAATTTATAATCGAGTTTGAGTCGGAACCAGGAATGAATAATGCGTAGTCTTTTTTTTATCATAGCATTCATAACAACAAGCAGTTTTGCGCAAGTCATTAATGAAATTTGCCCTTCAAATATTGAGGTACACGAAGATTTTTTTGCAGGATTTTTAGATTGGCTAGAAGTCTATAATCCAACTGATGATGCCATTAATCTAGAAGGGTATGCGCTGTCTGACGATTATTCCAATCCAAGCAAGTGGCCTTTTCCTCCAATCAACCTAAGCAGTTATGCTTACTTAACAATTACCGCGAAAGACGACCCTATTCTTATCTCCACAATCAGTTTTTTATTTCCGCGTCGAGGAGGCACAGTATATATGTTCTCGCCCACCGCAGAGTTAGTTGACTCGATTGCTTATCCTGAAATACAGCCCAACCATTCCTACGGATTAATTGATTCAAACTACTATTACTTCGAGGCGCCCAGTCCAGGAGATCCAAATAATTCAGAGACAGGGTATAAAGGGTACGCAAATTCCCCAAGTATCAATTTAGGCTCTGGAGCATTCGAAGTCGGAACAGAAATTGTTATGACGGCCGTTTTACCGAGCGAAACAATCTATTATTCCTATAATGGCATGAATCCGGGCGAAGAGGAATTTTATGATAGTCCCATTTCTTTAGATCAAACTAGGAGCATAAGAGCAATTGCGCAGGCGGATTCCATGATTAATTCTCCATCCGTGTATCGGACTTATTTTGTAAATGCCAACCATGATCTACCAATCGTGAATATTGGTGTTGACAGCCTCGATTTATTTGATAATGAAACGGGGATTTATATGATGGGACCAGATGCTGTTGCAACGCCTCCACATCTAGGGGCGAATTTTTGGGAAGATAAAGAAGTGCACGTGTTCTACGAATATTTTAACACGGATTTTGAGTTAGAGGATGCCATGAATTGCCATATTGAAATTTTTGGAGGCATTGGATCGCGCTGGCGGGCAATGAAATCGATTCAGCTGAGAGGCAAAAAAACATATGATCAAACCTATTTTTCACACAATTATTTTGAGGAAAAAGAGCAGGACGAATTTAGGAGATTGGTTTTGCGAAATGGGGGCAATGATTTTTGCAATTCTTGCATGAAAGATGCCGCCTTGCACAACTATTTTATTGAAAGTGGGCTTAATGTAGATCTCTTGGCATATAATCCGGTTGTTGTTTATATCAATGGACATTATTGGGGCATTCAAAATATGCGTGAAAAAGCGGATCGCTATTATGTCGAATCTAATTATAACCTCGACCCTGATGAGGTAAATTTGTTGGGGCAAGCGACTTTAGATGAAATAGATGGTGAAGCAACAGAATTCATTGCTTTAACCGATTATGCAAATGGGAATGACTTGGCAATTGATCTTCATTATAATTGGGTGGATGATCAATTAGATATTAATTCATTTGTAGATTATTTCTTAATTCAATTGTACGTAAATAATCGCGATTGGCCCAATTTCAATTTAAAGGTTTGGAATGCAGTTGGGCACGAAAAATGGCGCTACATGCTTTATGACATGGACGTGGGATTGAAATATAATGGAACAGGTTTACCAGAACAACAGAGTCTGGCATTTATTTTGAATAATGCAGTAAGTTCAAATCCTCATGTGCAGATTTTGGAAGCGCTATTAGCGAATGAAGGGTTTCGTCGTTATTTCATTAATCGGTATTGCGATTTATTAAACACCACATTTGATGCTCAGGCGATTTACGCTAGTATTTCGGATCAAAAAGAAAAAATTGAAAGTGAAATGGGCATGCATTATCCAAAATGGTGCGGATACATTGCAAGTTGGCATGAACGGTTCATTGGTCAAAAAGGATTTATAGATGGAAGAGAATTAATAATTCATCATGAATTGGCAGAAGTTTTTGAACTACCACAAGCTGTAGATTTGACTATAGATGTTTTTCCAGCGGGTGCGGCAACAGTCCAATTAAATAGTTTGGCACTTGATGAGTTTCCGTTTGCAGGCAGTTATTTTAATACCAATGTAATCGATTTAACAGCCGAGATAAAATTAGGCGAACTATTTAAATATTGGGAGAATCGTAGAACCAAAGAACGCCTATTTGAACTGCAGATTCAGGTTGATCCCGAAGATCAAGATGAATGGGTTGTAGTTTGTCATTCCAACGAAATAGCGGAGATAGACATTGTACCCAATCCTGCTGAGAATGAGATTACAGTCAGTTTTTCATTAACGTCACAAAGTCCAGTTGAAATTAGCGTGGTCGATTTGCAAGGCAAGGACGTGATGTCAACTTCTTATCCTGAATTCTTTCTAAGAGGTCGCCATAAAATTAATATGGATTTATCGCAATTACTTGCAGGACATTACATTTTATTCTTAACAACATCTTACGGCAGAGAAGCAAGTCAAATTATAAAATTGTAACTTGCAATTTATACCGTAATTATTCGTTATCAAAAACGACTATTTACTAGAATGAATCCAATGAATCGCTTAAGCGCACTTATCGTCCTATTGTTCTCCGTGAGAGGCTTTAGTCAAGTCATTAATGAAATATGTCCTTCAAATGTCGATAATTTTGAAAACCTAGATGAAGGTTTTACTGATTGGATTGAGTTGTGGAACAACACAGGCTCCGATTTTAATTTAAATGACTTTTACATTACAGATGATCGCAACGAACCAACCAAATGGCAGATTGTGCCAAGCGGAACGTTTAATACTGGAGAATATGTCGTTATTTCTGCCAAGGAATTTCCCGAACTTACTCAAACCATTCCTTTTTCATTTAAAAGAGGGGGAGGACATATTTATCTGACCAATTCAGCCGAAGCGTTAATTGATTCAATTATCTATCCCTCACTTCAACCAAACGATTCGTATGGACGATCTGGTACCAAGTGGTTTTATTTTGATGAACCAACGCCTGTCAGCATTAATACGAGTGAAACAGGTTATAAAGGATACGCCGTCCGTCCGTCATTCAATCACGTTTCTGGAAAGTACAATAAAGGCACGAATATTACCTTAAACACGGGAGTAGAAGACGATTTGATTTATTATTCATTGAATGGAACTAATCCAACTGAGGGAGATGGAAATCTATACACTGTGCCAGTCGTTTTACAGCAAACAAATAGTATTCGAGCAGTTGCGATAGCAGATTCATTAATACCTTCCCCGGCGGCTTATGCTACTTATTTTGTAAGCGTCAATCATCATTTACCAATTGTAAACCTCCACCTTGATAGTTTAGAATTACTGGATGAAATTATTGGGATTTATGTGTTAGGGCCGGATGCGGAAGAGGAATACCCATATTATGGGGCTAACTTTTGGAAAGACATTGAGATTCATGCCTTTTACGAATATTTTGACACCACATGGGTCATGCATGAATCCTTAGATTGCGGAGTTAAGATCCACGGCGGAACGGTATCCTCAACTCGACCAATGAAATCTCTTCGCCTTGTAGCGCATGATCGTTATGACAAAGAATCATTCACCTACCCGTATTTTGATAATAAAAATATCAGTGATTTTAAACGCTTATTGCTCCGTAATTCGGGCAGCGATTTTAATAGGACACATTTAAAAGATGGGGTGTTGCACAAGTTTATTTTAGATCATAATTTGAATGTGGACGCACAGGCGTATCAGCCTGTTGTCGTTTATATAAATGGGATGTATTGGGGAATTCACAATATGCGTGAGAAACTGGATAAATACTACCCCACAAGTAATTATGACATTCATCCCGAAACGGTTAATCTATTGGAAGAGGACGAGTTGATTGTCATTGCTGGTGATTCTGCCACGTTTGTCGAGTTAAGAGATTTTGTGATTGAGAATGACATGACAATTGAATCTAATTTTGAATGGGTTAATGCGAGACTAGATGTAGAATCAATGGTTGATTATTTTATAATGGAACTTTATGTTAACAATAGGGATTGGCCCTATAATAACCTAAAGCTGTGGAATTCTCCAACTCACCCAAGATGGCGTTATTTTTATTCTGATTTGGATGCCGGGATGAAATATTACGGTACTGAATTAATTGATTTTCACAGTTTAGAATATATTTTGGGACCCTATGGTGATGGAAATGTACATGTCGTCATTTTCAAGAAGATTTTAGAAAATTCTGAGTTTCAACGCTACTTTATAAATCGCTATGCTGACTTAATGAATACAATATTAGAGGGAGAGTACCTCATCAATTATATTTATGGCGCCAAGGAAAAATTAAACCCTGAAATGGAGCGCCACTTTTATAAATGGTATGGAGTTATTGATTTTTGGAATAAAAACTTTGAAGCTTATGATAAGTTTTTCGAAACTCGTGTAGGGATTGTTCAAAATGAATTATCCATTGTTTTTGACAAAGATCCTGCCTTAGATGTTTTTATGGGTATGTATCCTTCTAGTGCTGGAATTGTTGAATTAAATACGATTAAACTGGATAGTTTTCCATTCATTGGCAAATATTATGCAACCAACAGAATTGACTTAACGGTGGTAGCAAATGAAGGAGAACAATTTTTGCATTGGGAAAACTTACGCACAGGTCAACTTATTACAGATTCGCATATTCAAGTTGATCCGACAATTGGGGATAGTTTAATTGCGGTTTTTCAATCGGATGATTCGCCGTTTGATTTAGCATTTTTTCCAAATCCACTTTTGTCACAAGGGCAAATCACATTCTCATTGGAAGAATCAAGCGAGGTGCAGCTCCAGTTGTATAATTTACAAGGACAGTTTATTGCTGCTCTTGAATATGACTATTTAGCAAAGGGAAGTTATTCTCGCGTATTCGGTTTTGAGCATCTTAACCAAGGAACGTACTTAATTCGAGTCATTACGCCAAACGGCAATGCTTCGCTTCAGTTTGTGAAAATCTAGAAATTACTTGGCATTTTAAATTTCAAGCAAAATCAGTGTATACCCCTGATCAGTACCATCAGTTTGCTATGGATTGATCTTTTTGTTTTTAATGCACAAAAAATCCCTTGCACCATAGTACAAGGGATTCCTAATTTTATTTTCTTATTCGAAATTATTCTCCGTTAACAATAGCGTTATATTCTTCCATGAATGTTTCATCATCCTCATACCACTGCTTCACTTTATTCATAATGTCATCTGCTTTATCCGGTTGTCTCATTTTAACGAAATAACGCGCATATTCCATTACGCCAATTCGTAGCATTTTAAAATCAACTTCTCTCCAATCTTCAACACTTTCAATTGCATCTAACCTTTTTTGAGCTTCCTTTACGGTAAGCTTAGCACTACCTTTATCTTTAATTTGATACTGACAAGCAGCTAAAAGATAATGAGAACCTACATCTGCAGGGTCAAGGCGTTGTAATTTCATCACCGTACCTCTTAATCGGCTATAATCTTCTTGATCAACCATATTTTCAATTTCTTCCACAACTGACGATTTAATCGCAGTGTAATATGGAAGTTGATCAGCATACATTGAGCCGTCTTTGTCTTTCTTTATGGCTTTACCAGCGTTTTGAATCGACAAATTGTAAGCTTTCGGATAATCATCATCATAAATTTCATCCTTTGCCATTTCAAAGTATCCCTTTGAGCAATACAAATAGGGTAAAGCGTCATTTTTAGTCTTATCGTTGCCTATATATTTTTCAGCTTTAGACACTAATTTTTCATAGTCACCATCTGCATAGTAAATTAATAGATCATCATATAAAGGTGGTTGTGCTGCCGATTGAAAGGTACAGCCCAAAGTAAATATGAATAAGAAGAATAAATTTTTCATTGTATTTCGTTTTTTCTATTTAACTCAAATAGGATGCCAAAAGTTACACAAATATAGGCATTAACGAAAATTTAACACCTTCAATCTGTGTGAAATTTCAGTAAAATATCAAGTATATCAATTGCTGCGGTGGCAATTTTAGTTCCTGGACCAAAAATTCCCATCACCCCGTGCTCATATAAAAAACCATAGTCTTGCGCCGGAATAACTCCTCCAGCCACTACCATAATATCTGCTCTACCATGTTTTGCTAATTCTGCAATAACGCGTGGAATTAAGGTTTTATGACCAGCCGCCAGGGAACTAACACCCAATATGTGTACGTCATTCTCAATGGCCTGCATTACGGCCTCTTCTGGAGTTTGAAATAGTGGTCCAATATCTACATCAAATCCAATATCTGCGAAGGATGTCGAAATAACCTTTGCGCCTCTGTCATGGCCGTCTTGCCCCATTTTCGCAACCATAATCCGAGGTCTCCGACCTTCAAATTTACTAAACTCATTCGCCAATTTTTTGGCTTTTATAAAATCATTGTCATCCATTGCTTCTGCTGAATATACGCCTGATATAGACCGTATGGTTGCCTGATAGCGTCCAAAAACCTCTTCCAAGGCGTCTGAAATCTCACCTAATGAGGCACGTTGTCGTGCACAAATCACTGCCAATTCTAACAAATTCGAATTATTTTTAGCGCCTTCGGTTAAAGCTGTCAGCGCCGCTTTTACTTTGTCTTTATCCCGATCGGCCTTCATTTTGTTAAGGCGCTCAATTTGTGAAAGGCGAACTTGCGTATTGTCAATTTCTAAAATATCAATCGGTTCTTCCTCGTCTAATTGGTAGCGGTTTACACCAACAATTACATCTTTATTTGAATCGATTCTGGCTTGCTTTCTTGCTGCGGCTTCTTCAATCCTGATTTTTGGAATTCCTGCTTCAATAGCCTTCGCCATTCCGCCTAAACTTTGAATTTCAGTAATGTGTTCCCAAGCTTTTTCTACAATTTCGGCAGTTAGCCTCTCCACATAATAAGAACCACCCCAGGGGTCGATAAATTTTGTGATTCCAGTTTCTTCTTGTAAATAGATTTGACTGTTTCTTGCAATTCGGGCAGAAAAATCTGTCGGTAAAGCAATGGCTTCATCCAAGGCATTTGTATGTAAAGATTGTGTTCCACCTAAGGCAGCTGCCATAGCCTCAATACACGTTCTGGCAATATTATTATAGGGATCTTGTTCGGTTAAACTCCAGCCAGAAGTTTGGCAATGTGTGCGCAAGGATAAAGATTTCGAGTTTTTAGGGGAGAATTCCGAAACCATTTTAGCCCAAATCATTCGACCCGCACGCATTTTTGCAATTTCCATAAAATGGTTCATGCCAACAGCCCAAAAGAAAGACAGGCGAGGAGCAAAGGTATCAATGTCCATTCCTGATGCGATTCCTGCTTTTATATATTCCAATCCATCTGCTAAGGTATACGCCAATTCTAAATCAGCCGTAGCACCTGCTTCTTGCATGTGATAACCTGAAATGGAAATTGAATTGAATTTAGGCATATTCTGAGAGGTATACTTAAAAATATCCGCTATAATGCGCATTGATTGTGCCGGTGGATAGATATAGGTATTGCGCACCATGAACTCTTTCAAAATGTCGTTTTGAATAGTGCCAGCCAATTCAGCTGGGTCAACCCCTTGCTCTTCGGCGGCAACAATATAAAAAGCCAAAATAGGAATCACGGCGCCGTTCATTGTCATAGAAACA
>CAJQHR010000033.1 GCA_905478225.1 uncultured Crocinitomix sp. | reverse complement strand
TGTAGATTTAAATAAAAAGTTAAAGCAATGGGAAGAATTTTATAACTTCGGCAGACCTCATGGAGCTTTTAAAGGAAAAACACCCTATCAGGCCTTGAAATATCACTTAGAAAAATAAGAATTCAGTCCCATTTTAGCTGAAGTACCACATCCACCCCAATTTTTTCTGCAGTTTGAAAAACAGTTGATTTTACATAAATAGTTTCAACTTTATCGCCATAGGTTTCGTTTTCAAAATCATAACCGGGAAATAGTTCCATGAGTGTATCTGATCCTCTTACCACCCAATAAATAATTTCTTCTGCGTTCTCGTCACTTGGTTCGTATATATATTTTTCTTCGACAATTTTATAGCCATCTATTTCAGCAATTTCGTCGAGTGTCATTCCAATTTCGATATCACCTGCAGCCTCGCCTTTGATAAGTGTATTATAAAGGCTGTCAATTGACTCGGTTAGTTTTTTGTTTTCCAATTTAGACCCTGGTAGTGTAAAAGCAAGCCCTGAGATTGTGCACAACAGGGTCAATATGAACCATAAATTTCGATTTTTCATAAGATCATTTTTTTAAATTTTAGTAAACCGCCGCGTAACCATTCCAAGTTCCGTTTTTAGTTGCAGCATATAAATACCAGGAGCCAAGTTCACAATATCTATACCATTCTTAAAAACGGGTATAGAAATGAGTTTACCAGTGGCATTATCAAGGGATATTTGAGCAAAAGAATTTGCTTGAAAACAAATGAGGTAGAGAAGGAGCAAGTGTATTTTCATACTACTAATTATAGATTTACCAGGTCAAGATACTGATTGTTGGGGAAATTTCAGCCTAAAATGCTCTTACCAAATAGCAATGAACTTAATAATCGCTCACTTTTTGAATGGTTCCTTGTCCTTCAAATGTGGCACCCGTGTCGCCTACTCCGTTGTATTTATAAAAATAAACACCGTCTGGCACCAAATCGCCTTTTTTATTGGTGCCGTCCCAACCGCTGTCAATGCTGTTAAATTCTGCGATAATAACACCCCATCTATTCATCACTACGCAGTAAAAATCTCGCACGGCTTGTGATCGATCTATAAAATTAAACTCATCATTTATACCGTCACCATCTGGTGTGAAAATGTTGACCGGTTCAAAAATAAACGGATCGCAAATCACGATTATTTTGCAAGCAGTATCAGAGCAGCCATTTTTATTTATGGCAACCATGCAAACTTCATAATCACCGCTTTCCGTATAGCTGACGTCATAGGTTTCATAAAGATCGTGCGAAATAGTCCATTCCGCATTCGGATTATCAGGATTAAAGAAGAAAGTAGTGTCTGCAAATGGATCATTCGGATTAGCAAAGAAAAGCGATTGGTTGGTATAGGTCACATCAACGGGAACAATAGCGAAACAATCCGTTTCTAATTGATTTGAACTTGCCGTAAAATCTGCAATTGGATTGAGGGAGTCCACCACAATTGTTTGAATTAGTTCGCAACCATTTTCATCCGTTGCTACCATTTCGTAAGTTCCAGGATTTAAGCCTCCCCAAGTGGAACCAGAGTTGGTGTCACCAGTCTCTAAATTTGTCCATAAATACGTATAATCTGGGATTCCACCATTAACAGCTGCAAAAACCACCCCATTTCCTGATTGATAACCATATAGTCGACAATAGGCAGGTTCCTTTCCAAATTCAGTAAATTCCATTGGTGGTGGTTGACTTATGCTAAAGTCAAATAAACGTGAACAACCATTTCCATCATTAATAGTTAAAGTATAGGTTCCAATCGGAACGTCATGAAGTGTATCTCCACCAATACCACTTGAACCGGACGGGTCAGGTACCCAAAGATAAACCATGTCATCATAATCACCTTGCCAATTATACACGGTGTCAACAATCACAGATCCGCTCGCTTGGTTGTGGCACAAGGCGTCAATAATAGTTAGGTCAGCCGTAATTGCAGGTGGGTCAACAAGCAAGATGGAATCGGCTGTTTGGCACCCGGTTCCTAAATCAACGATATAGTAATACCATCCTGAAGTTAATGTATTTGCCGTATTCGATCCGTCAACATTTAGGAGGGTTTCGTCGAGAGCTGTTATTTCAATAATTTCATCCCCATTCGGTTCTAAAATATTTATTGTGACTGATCCATCTGGGAATAAATAACAGGTAGGATTATTAGAAATAATTTCAACTGCGGCATTTCCTAAAAGCAGTACTTCAGTCACCGTTACAAAATTAAAACAGACGCCGTCACCACCAATTAATGAGATGGTATAGGCTCCATCAACAGCATAAGTATGTGAAAATGTTTCATCCGTATAGATATTTCCATCTCCCATATCAAATATGAAAGGCGCATCTTCATCTCCTGTATAGTTAATTGTAACTTCACCCGTTGCGCAGTCCACCTCAAATTCAAAAGACATTTCTGGAGTAATTGGATCTTCCACTATAATGGTAATAAAAGTAGTGTCAGAGAGTAAACAACCCGTTGTATCAACAGCGATTAATCGCACATTAAATGTTCCTTCCTCTGTAAACGTATGTGATGGTTCATATTCTGTGGAAACTGGAGTTCCGTCGTCAAAATCCCATTCGTAGTCTCCACCAGCACTCAAACTTTCAAAATCTACCGAAAAAGGCGTACAGCCAAAAGTTGCGGGACTTACATCAGCGATTGCATGCACGCTTGTAATGTCAAAATCAATTTTGAAGACGCCCATGTCGCAATCACCATCATTGAGCGGATCATAAGCGCCGGGGGTTGCTTCAAAGGGTTCGCAAGAACACACGGCTTGGTAAATTGTTTTATTTTCTGGATCAAATCGACTTGTTCCGCCATGACCATGACTGCCCGTATACCGTGTTGCATATTCAAACCCCACAGCACCAGGTCGCAAAACACCAACATAAACTCCGCCACTTTCAAGAAAGGCATCTGCTGTCAGCGGCAATTCTCCTTCTGCCTCGTGACCAGAGAAATAGATAAAGCCGCATTCATCTACCATAAAGGCAAGTGGAATAAAATCGGCACCTCCAGCTCCAATCACGGTTCCCAACAATAAATCCTCCAGGTTTGGACTTAATTCACAAATAAATTGATGACTTCCAGCATTGGAATATACATCAGGAGTGACAATTGAGGCGCCACCATTACTTTGTCCGTAGAGATAAACATTACCATCCACATCTAAATCTAGCGCAAATGCAGCATCTTTATCTGTTGTCCCCCAATAAGAGCTGTATTCAATTGTGGCGCCATCATCAATTAGTTTAACTACAAAGCCATCTCTTAATCCTCCTTGATAGGAAGTTTGATAACCTAACATGGGAATAAATTCATCTGAAGCAACGCCAGCTACATACAGGTTATTATCAGCGTCAAGATGTAAGCCAAATCCACCTTCGCCACTAGCGCCACCAATATAAGTTGACCAATTTAGTGCCGATAAATCGGGCGACATTGAAAAGACTATGGCATCTTGAATCCCACCACCAAAATCCTCTTGATAAGCGCCGGGTGTTGTAGGAAAGTCGGTTGAATTTGTGCAGGAAGCAACATAACAATTTCCATCTTCATCCACTATGATTTCTCCCCGGCTTCCGTCACCCGTATTGTCGGTCATTTCATTTAATCCATCTGTGCCAGATCCACCAATATAGGTTGAGCCAATGATGTCTGTTCCGTCTTCTGCAAAATGGGTTACGATTAATTTGGTTCCCGATCCAACTCCGCTAAAAGCATCATCTGAAATTGGAAAATCAAAGGAGGCAGAAGTGGCTAAAACATAGAGTTCATTATCTTGATTTGCGACGATGCTATTGGGGTAATCTATACCCGTTCCACCCAAGTAAGTGGCGTAAATTAAAGCAGTGGCATCTGGGCTATATTTACTTATTGCAATATCATGAAATCCACCAAAATCTACTTGAAAGGAACCATCTGTAGTTGGATATCCTATTCCAAAATTACGGGCTGCTGTATAAATATTTTCTTCAAAATCGTAAGTGGCGCAATGCCCATAATTAATCGCTGAGGACCCTGAAAGTGTTGCCCCTACTAATATAGGGTCTATAGCCAATTCTAGTTTTTTGTCATAGCCTTCTGGGAATTCAAATCCGACAGTGGTGCCATTAAGGATATAATTGCAGGGAATTGCCATTTCTTTACCATCAATTATTTGATAAGCATAAGGCGCTTCTTCAATAAACTCGCCAACAGATGTGGTTGAAAAAAGGTGACCGTCTTTTATTGTGATTTGATCTAAACCAGCGTAATTCATTTTGATCTGTGAAGCTTTGGCTTTTGGCGCAAGGATAAAGTCATATTTGAAATGTCCGTTTGAGCTGTATACGTTTAGGTCTATTTTGTTATAGAGGTTTTCATAGTTTACTACATTGAAAATCGGGACATTGTTGGCCCATTTTTCAGCATCCTGACCGATATAATAATTGTGATATTCGCTGCGTTTGTTATGAGCCGAAATAATAGGGTTTTCATTTGCGCCGTCAAAATGTGTCCGCCAAACATGCCCGTGAAGTTTGGTTATTTGGTCGATCTCCAGAGGATGATTTTCGTGACTTTGTGCGTGAGCGAGATCAACATCTGACGGATCGAGCTGTAGATAAGTGAATCCATTATTTTCGAGATAAACAGAGCCATTTCCTAAAGGCGATCGATAGTACACATTTTGATGCCATTGACCCTTGTTTTGGATGAATTGAATGGATTGGTGATTTAGCGTAATAGCAGACCCTTGCCTTTGCCCGTAAGCCGGGGCGAAAAGCATCATCAAGAAAGCTAAAACTGCGAGTAGAGTTTTCATTTATTAGGGATTCAATTGCTAAACGCTGGCTGTGATATAATATTAACGAATTTTTAGCATAGAAGGTTGAAAATTTAATGAATAACTGTTATTATTAGGAGATTTAGTTATATTTTGGTGCACATAACCTAACCTAAATCTATGAGCATTAATAATCACGAGTTAATCGGGTCGAATGTAGAACACACCAAATCCGAAAATATTGGCGGTAAATTCAAGGAAGGAAATCTTCTCTATATTATTATTCACTATACCGCAGGTGCAAGTCGAAAATCTTCAGTTCGGGCATTGACTAAAAAAGAGACAAGAACAATGTATCTGCTCATATTGTAATCGGTAGAGATGGTATTACAAATCAATTGGTACCATTTGACCGAATTGCGTAACACGCAGGAAAAAGTTCTTGGGATGGGAAAACAGGGCTAAATAAATACAGTATTGGTATTGAAATAGATAATGCTGGAAAATTAGAAGAGAGAAATGGAGAGTATTTCACTTATTTCGATAAAAAAATTGATGCGGCTGACGTTGTAAAGGCTGTTCACCGTAACAATAAAAAGAATAAAGAAGAGTTTTGGCATAAATTCACAAATGAATAGATTGAAACGTGTAAATACTTATGTCAAGACTTAATTCCAAATTCACCCTCTTGCTTTTTTTAAAAGTGTCGTTTTTATTATCTTACCCTTTGAATGGTAAAAAGGATAGACGCTTATTTAACCAATTATTTCCCTATTTTGGTGGCGGGTTATTTTATTTATAATAACTCCTTTTTTGCAACACATATTTTTATGGTGGGCTGGCTTTCAAAGCTCGTTAATATGACTTTTTCTTTAGAGACCTATGACACGATTTTAACCACAAAGAATAGTTTGATTTTGAATTTGGGGTTATTTATGTGTGCTAAATTTGGGTTTATTATATATAATTAACAGTGACAATAAAATCATCAGAATATCTATTGGGTCAAATGTTCCTATATCAAAATACATTTGTGACACCTCAAGTAATAGAAACCAAAAAGATAGTATAAATAGTTTTTGGGTATTTAAAAAAACCCTCTAACTATTGACATAAATCCTAAATAAAAAAGAAAATCTATCAAGTGAAACTTGATAAAACTACTCTCTATTTTTATAAATGTTCCGTAATTTATTCCTAAGTATCTAAAAGCTATTATCTGATCTGTATTTCTAAAAAAAAATATATCAGAAGAGATGAAAAAATAAAGAATAATCCAAGAAAAATATCTTTTATCTTGATTTTACGTAAGATTAGTCGCCTGTTCCGTTACAAAAAGTGCAAGTATTATCTCCTCTTCCATTACAGAATGCGCAATAAGGATCATTAGCACATATTGCACAATCAGTTCTACCTGATCCATCGCAGAAAACACATCCCCCACTACTGCCTGAGCCACCTGAGCCAAGGGTTAAAGCTCCAGAGGCAACCAGTATAAATCCAAACAAATAATTTTTTATTTTTTTCATATTATAAATTTTATTGTTTTATAATGATTCAAATATACTAACCCCTCATTTTTCGTAATATGGAACTATGGTGGATCTTCATATTGCAGGTTTTGATTAGTTGGTCATGTTCATTATTGTTGTTCTTGCGCCAGTTTTCATAACGACGCTCTTGATAACTGGTTTTGTTCAAATGGGTAGAAAGAAATCGGGCTATACAAAGGCAAGTTATTATGCGAGTATTCTACTGACGGTAATGGGCATTATCGTTATTATACATGAACTTGGAGCACATTTCACAGAAGAAATTTTTTCTTTAGGAATTTTAGGAACCATGCTTTTTGCTATATGTACCATAGGTTTAAGAAAAAAATTAAGGGAATAAAAAACCTCCTGCCGGCCTTAGGCAAACAGGAGGTTATCAATTCTATTAAAGTTTAAGCTTAGTTGCCAGTTCCGACTACTTGTACGGTTCCTTGGCCTTCAAACTCTTCTCCCGTTTGTCCTTTTCCTGCGTAAATAAAGAAGTAAACGCCATCTGGAACAGGTTGTCCTTGTTTGTCAGTTCCATCCCATCCTTGGGTAATGTCATTAAACTCGGCAATGGTAATTCCCCATCTGTTAACAACAATACAGGTGAATTCTATGACAGATTCTGATCGATTTACGAATGTAAAATCATCATTAATTCCATCACCATCAGGTGTAAAGATATTTACTGTTCCAAATTTTAACTCATCACAAAGAATAATCTCCTGACAAGAAGTATCCTTACAGCCATTCTTGTTTTGTGCAATTACACATACTTCATAAGTTCCACTTTGAGTATAAGGAATAATATATTCTTCATTAATATCATGAGAAATCACCCAACTTGCGTTCGGGTTATTGAAGTTCCACAAGAATGTAGTGTCTGCTCCTGGGTTATTCGGATTCGCATAATAAAGTGATTGGTTTGTAAACGTAATGTCTACAGGAACAATCGCATCACAATCAGTAGCCGTTTGGCCCGTATCAAATTTAAAGTCAGCAATTGGATTTAAGGAATCAACCTCAATTTGTTGAATTAAGATACAACCATTTTGATCGATTACTCTCATTTCATACGTGCCAGGATTTAAACCTCCCCACGTAGTTGGAATATGCGTATCCCCTGTCTCTAAATTTGTCCATAAATAATCGTAATCTGCGACACCGCCAGAGGCTGATGCAAACACAACTCCGTTACCTGATTGATAGCCGAATACGCGACAATAAGCTGGTTCATAACCAAATTCAGACAAGATTAATTCGTCAGGCTGCGTAATCTCAAAGTCAAATACACGAGAACAACCATTCTCATCATTAATGGTTAAAGTATAATAACCTGCCTCTAAATCGGTAATTTCATTTGCACCTAGTCCACTTATATCAAAAGGGTCAGGTGCCCAAATGTAAACCATTTGATCATAATCACCTTGCGAATTAAATACAGTATCAACTATTGCAGACCCTGTTGCATCACCGTAACACAAGACATGTGTCAAGTTTATTTGTGCATTAATGGCTGGTGGGTCTATTAATTGGATTGAATCACTTAATTCACATCCATCACCTAAGTCTACGGTGAAATAATACCAACCAGATGATAGTGTATTCGCTGTATTGGAACCACCAACATTCAAGAGCGTGCCTTCAATGTCTGTTATCTCAATTAATTCATCACCAGTTGGTGCAAGCACATCAATGGTAACTGATCCATCAGAGAATAAGTAACAAGTTGGATTATTAAAAATAATGTCTACTGAAGGAGACCCAATAGTAATTTCCTCTGTTACCACAGTAAGGTCAGCGCAAAAACCATCTCCTGCTGTTAATGTAATCGTGAATGTACCATCAGCACCATAGGTGTGTGAGAAGTCATATTCATCTTCAATAGTTGTTCCATCACCCATTTCCCAAATAACTGGAACATCTGGTGAACCGGTATAGTTTATTGTAATTTCCCCCGTAGCGCAATTTACTTCATAATCAAATGTTGCTATTGGTGATTCACCGTCTCCAACAACAATCTCAATAAAAGTTGTGTCTGAGGTTAAACATCCATCAGGATCAAATGCAACCAACATTACATTGTATACACCAGGCGTTGTAAAGGTGTGCGAAGGTTCAAAGTCAGTTGACGTTGCGCCCCCGTCATCAAAATCCCACTCATAAGTTAAACCTGTACTTTCGTTTTCAAAATCAACTGTGAAAGGAATACATCCTGCTGTAGATGGTGATGCATCTGCTTGCGCGTTTACGTGTGCAATTCCAAAGTCAATTTTAAAAACTCCAATATCACATCCTCCACCTGGCGCAGTGCTGTGCGCCCCTGGCGTAGTTGTAAATGGTTCGCAAGAACAAACTGCTTGGTAAACTACTCCGTTCGCCGGGTCAAATCGACTTGTACCTCCATCTACGTGGTTACCGCTATAAAGTGTTGCAAATTCTAGATCAATTGCTTCTGGTTGTAAAACCCCCAAATAAAACTCACCGGTAACATAAAGCGCGTCATCTGTCAGTGGCACACCAGGAGAGGCTCCATGACCAGAAAAGTACACGTATCCGCAAGCATCTACCATAAAGGCAATCGGAATAAAGTTTGCGCCGCCTTCTCCTACAACCGTTCCAAATTCTAAGTCAACGAGATCTGGAGAAAGTTTACAAATGAATTGATGACTTCCTGGGTTCACATAGACACCGTCTGTCACTTCTGATAAACCGCCATTACTTTGTCCATACAAAAACACATTTCCGTCATTGTCTAAATCAATAAAGAAAGCAGCATCTCGTGTTGTTGTTCCCCAATAAGTACTTGCTGAAATGGTTGCTCCATCATCAATTAAACGAATTGCAAAGGCATCTCTATCCCCACCTTGATAAGTGGTTTGATAACCAGTCATTTCCATAAATTCATCTGAAGCAACACCACTGATATAAACATTATCTTCAAAATCTAATCTTAAACCGAGGCCAGCTTCTGTATTTCCACCTCCAATATAAGTTGACCAATTCATTGTTTCAAGATCTGGTGGCATTGAAAAAACCACGATATCTCTGCCACCGCCTGCATAAGTCTCTTGATAAGCACCTGCGGTTGTTGGAAAGTCAGTCGAAGCAGAACATGAGGAAATATAACAGTTTCCATCACTATCAACTACAATTTCACCACGGTATTGATCACCGTAGTTACTCGTTAAGTTATTGATGCCATCAACTCCAGTACCTCCAACATATGTTGATCCAATAATATCAGTCCCAGTTATATTCAGATGCGTAATAATAATATCTTCCGATATTCCTCCATCTGGTCCTGTAGAATTAAAGGCATCATCAGCAACCGGATAGTCAATTGAGCGAGAAGAGCCAAAAACGTAAAGTTCGTTATCTTCATTACAAACCATACTATGCGGAAGGTCATTCGAAGAACCTCCTAAATAAGTTGCGTAAATTAATGTTGATGCATCAGGATTAAGTTTACTGATTGCGATATCCTGAGATCCTCCAAAATCAGTTTGAAACGATCCATCTTCTGTTGGATACCCATCACCAAATGAACGTGCCCCTGTATAAATATTCTCGTCAAAATCATAAGTAGCACAATGTCCGTAATTTGTTACTGTTGAGCCTGATAATGTCGCTCCAATTAATTCTGGATCAATTACTAATTCTAATGCTGCATCATATCCTTCTGGAAAACTAAAGCTTACTGTTGTTCCGTCTAAAACGAAATCACAAGCAACTTCAACCTGCACACCATTTATTACTTGATACGCATAAGGCGCTTTTTCAATGAATTCTCCTATTGTAGTTACAGAAACTAAATTTCCATTTCTAAGTTCAATTCTATCCAATCCTGTATAATTCATTTGGATAAGCGCTGGGTTTGCCCCTTGCGCCACAATAAAATCATACTTAAAAAGTGCATTTGAACTGTACACTTTCATGTCGATTCCAACATACAAATCGTCATAAGTGATACAGTTGAAGATGGGGACGTTTGAGGCCCATTTCGATTTATCGTTTCCAATAAAATAATTGTGATACTCGGTTCTTTTATCCGTTCTAATTAACGTTGGACTTGTATTGGCTCCAACAAATGTTGTTCGCCAAGCGTGTCCATCAATCAGACCGTGATCATGCCCGTGTTCCTCTCCCTCATCTGAATGGCTGTGTGCTGCATCAATGTCTCCTGGGTCAAGTTGAGAATATGTGAAAACATTATCTTCCAAATAAACTGAACCTGTTCCTAAGGGGCTTCGGTAATTGACGTTATCATGCCATTGTCCATTATTTTGGATAAAGCAAATGCTTTGGTGTGATAAAACAGTTTCTTGGGGCCCTATTTGACTATAGGCTCCTCCGCCTGCTAGTAAAATAAAACCGAATAAACTCAGTGCTAATTTCATGTGTTTGGTATTAATTATAATTCCGATATAAGTTGCTTATCTATAAACGTGGTTAGACGCTAAAAAGTTGTATCGCCTTTCAAGATAAGTATAATTCAGTGAAACAACCGAATTAATGTGCAATGAGTATTTTCTCATTTTCTGTACTGGGCCACGAGATAACTGAATAAAATAGACCCCTGTGCAAGGGTAAGGAAATAGAATTGCTTCGGGGATAGAATTGAAATGAGCTAATTATTCTCCAATCCAGCCTACAATAGTATTTAAAATTTCAGCTTTTGTTTTGGAGTCAAAACTTCCAATTCTTGTGCCATGATGACCCCCAGGATTCACAAATTTCTTCAGTCCACGTTCCTTTGCGGCCTCGCTTAATTCAACAGCTGTTGCACTCCATGTATCATACTCACCATAGATAAAAAGAATGGTTTCAGCCTCGTTTTGAATAAAGTCATTTAGCTTTTTCATTGGTGCTGGATCAAATTCGGTGGGGCGTCCGTCGGGCGCCGTAAAATCAAATAAATAATCTGATTGTTGCGAAAGATATTTTGAAAATGGTTCATATTGATAGCCGTAAATTCCCATTTCGGTGAGTGCCGCGTAAAAATAAGGCTGTAAATCTTTAACGCCATGTTTTTCAAAAAATGAGATTCCTGAAACATTAATCAAATGACTTAGAATGAGACTGTCAGACGAATCCGTATTTGG
Source organism: uncultured Crocinitomix sp. (assembly GCA_905478225.1). Lineage (GTDB taxonomy): Bacteria > Bacteroidota > Bacteroidia > Flavobacteriales_D > Crocinitomicaceae > Crocinitomix. The sequence goes on along the minus strand of CAJQHR010000033.1, from coordinate 42,348 downwards.
AATATTTGCTGCCTCGTAAGCGCCCCACTGCCAAAAAGCAAATGAATATTCTAACACATAATACTCAAATGCTTTAACGATTGGGATGTCCCATGCATATCCATTTTTATCGGCGATTGTTTGCAAAAGTGATGTTAATTCAGTCTTTTTTTCAAAACAGAGCACCTGAAAAGTATAAACTGCTTTACGTTCCTCGGCGGTGGCAACAGCAGCTAGAAATGAATAGATACGCGGGTCTTCACGTGTCAAGTTTAAGGGAGCCACGTAACAAACACTCGCATCCACATCATTCGGATAAAAAGAACGGTGCAACATGGTCGTTTGTCCTCCTTTACTAATTCCAGTACTTATAAATTTATTGGTTGGATAAATTGCGTCACGCAAGGCGTTAATAATGACGTGGTGATCGTATGCGGCATTTTCAACGGTTAATGTTTCCCAAGGAATTCCTTTTTTTGGTGCAGATTGATCAAAATAGCGGTGTTCAATGCGAATTTGATTGGCTTTTAATAGAGATGTTAATTCGTTTGTTCGTGCAGAATATGCAGTATATCCTTCCAACTCTGCTACAACAGGTGCGGATGCATCACATTCGCTTAAATACACCAATTGTAAAAAGGTGCCCGCGTTTTTATCATTCGGATCGATATGCTGTTCGAACCAAATTTCATAACACCTTTTAAAATGATCGCTGATGTTGATTTCTTTAACTTTTTTAACCCCAGGAATTTTCTTTATTTGCGTTTTCAAATCGCGTGGCGGCACACTTGTAGAAACGGCCGAAGGTTGTTCTTGAGCGAAAAGAGGTGCTGCTGTCTGAATTAAAAGAAGTGCTGACAGAATGAGGCTAATTCTAAAAATCGATTTTATCATATGGTTAAAAATAGATGTTTTTGGCGACTCTAAAGGTATTCGCATGTGCTTCAATAATAGCTGAGATTTTGGTTGAATAACCGCCTTGTTATAATGTTTCGCAACGCTATACCCTAAATTTCTGCTTCCAGAATGAATCATCACCCAAATAAAACCATCTGATCCTTTTTGAATTTCAATGATGTGATTTCCACCACCCAAGCTCCCAATTTGTTTTAATGCTTTATCATATCCTTTAGAAACTATGTTCAATTTTTGATGACCTTTGGGCATTAACGTTGCATCTTGATCTTTTTCATGCCAGTTAAATCCTAATGGAATTAAACTACGCGCATGACTTAATGTTTTTTTAAGATCAGCTTGAGACAAGTCCGTTAAATTGGTTTTTTGAGCACACATTCCACACCCAATATCAACACCAACAGCGTTTGGAATAATAACTCCTTCAGTTGCTAAAATACTTCCAATAGGCATTCCGTAACCCTGATGGCTATCTGGCATTAATGGGGTATGACTAAACGTAAAAGGAAGGTTCGCTAAATTTTTAGCTTGTGCTAATGCGCCATCTTCTAAATCATCCAACGTCTATAGATTGAATCTGGATTTAAATCCGGACTAATATTTAGTGCGACTTAGTATAATCAGCTAATTTTTAGGTACATTGCAATTCAGATATGAAGCACATTATTTTTGGATTTTTCTGTTTTATAATGGGGTCGGCTTTTAGTCAGCTAGCTCCATCTGACTGGTCGCATTCACCATTCAGTGATTTGGGAATAGCAGAAAATAGTGGGAGATATGATACAATAATGAGTGACCCACTTTTGTATTATAGCAATTACGGACCTTATTCCTTTTATTTTACTTCAAATGGAGTAATTATTGGTCAAAAAGAAAAATTAACACCTGAAGAAGCTTGGGAACGTCATGAAAAGCAGGAGAATAATCAACAAGTTAGAGCAATTCCGTCTAATTATTTTAAACTAAAATGGTTAAATGCTAATGTTGGTATTGAAATTTCTGCATTAGATAAAAATGAACATACCTTAAATTTTCAAGACCCAAAAAATCTTGAAAAAACCTTAAAATCACAGACCTTTAAAAAACTGATTTATCATAATATTTATGATGGGATTGATTTAGAATTTATAATGCCTGAAGAAGGTGGATTAAAATATTCATTTATTCTTCACTCTGAAAGTAACGCTAGTGATATTTTAATGGATTTTGATGAGGCTGAGGTTCGGATTGGTGAAGCGGGAGAATTAGAAATTGCTTCTAAAATTGATGCTTTTAAAGATCTTGCTCCGACAGCTTGGTTCTCCAGTAATAAAGCGCCGTTGTCTAGTTTCTATCAATTAACGGATGATGGCAATATTCAATTTAAGTTGGATAGTTATGATCCTAAAGAAGAAGTAATAATTGACCCTTGGTTAGTGCCTGCTCTCCCATTTATAGAAAAACAGCAAGCCTATGATATTGGGATGGATTTTGAAGGGAATGTTTCCATTTTAGGACAACGCGGAAACCAAGTGGCGCATTATGATAATACTGGTTTATTGGAATGGATTTGGACCTTTCCGGGAGAATTGAATGAATTTTATGGGGGTTTAGATATGAACCCGTATACAGGTCATACCTATTGCATGAATATGGCGCTATTTTTAGGAATTGATGATATTTGGCGACTAGATACGGATGGAGAAGTAAGCGAAGGGATTTCCTATTCACCATGGGGCGATAACCCGGATCCTGGGGAGCTTTGGAGACTTAACTATAATCCGGTTACAGACCAAGTAGTGGTTGGTGCCGGTGGTTTGCCACGTAACGCTCATTTATGTGCGGTGGACGGTGATTTAACAACTAATAACCGCTATGCACCATTAATTCCTTTTCCTCCTAATTTAACAGATGCTACTTTGCTTGAGGTTGATCCTTGTGGAGAATATTTTTATCTGCTTTGTTCGGCTGATGACGTTGGGTTGTATAATAATGTGCTTTATAAAATTGAGATCTCTGACCCTACAAGTATCTTATGGGAGGCAGCAACGGCACATACCTATGAGGAGATTTCTTGTATTGGTTATTTAGGGCGCGAAGTGGAGACTGGGGAGGGGCCTGATTGGTATTCACCAAATGGTCATAATGGAATTGCATGTAGTTTTGATGTTTACACCTATGATGGAGATATCTTAAATAGGTGGGACAAAGCAACAGGTGGGTTTTTAGGTTCTGTAGAAGTCACACCGCTTGATATTACACCTTACGGTGATCTTGCTTTTTGCGGAGGAATCGATACAGATGTTTGCGGAAATGTATATGTTGGCACTGAGGATAGTTTGATCAAATACTCTAGAGAATTGGAATATATTGAGGCGATTGCATTGCCAGATACTTGTTTTGATTTGCGCATTGCGAGAGAACGCATGAGTTCGTGCGGTGCAGATTATGTGGAGTCTTATGATTTTGAGGAGATGGTGGATTATTCCATGTCTTCAACACCACAACCATGTGGTGAATGTTCTGGCACGGCATCAATTGAAGATATGACTAGCATTTGCCCGGAGCTCGCATTTGCAACGGTACTTTGGAGTCCGGGTGGTCAAACAACCACAACCGCAACTGATCTTTGCGCCGGATGGTATACCGCGACTATTACATGGGCGAATGAGCTGTGTGATTCTATTGTACGTGTAGATTCAATTGAAGTAGTGATTGGTGCACCGGGTGACTTGAGTCAGGAATTGACTTTGCAATCGTGTAGTGATGATTGTGACGGATCAGTTGAAATTACTGTAAGTGGCGGTTTTCCACCTTTTGTTTTTGATTTGGAAGGTGACATTAGCGCAACCGGAATCTATACAGGTTTATGTGCTGGAACGTACGCCTTGTTGGTAACAGATGCTGACGGTTGTGTTTTTATAGATTCGGTTGTTATTGCTGATGTTGATTCTTTAATCGTAAATGAATTAATTACAGATGGAGCATGCGCAGGAGCATGTAATGGAACCGTAACTTTAGTTCCTGAATCTGGAGTTGCTCCATTTGAATTTAATTTAGATGGCGCTATGAATGAAACGGGTTTCTTTGATGAATTATGCGTTGGAACGTATACAGTTATGGCTATAGATGCTAATGGCTGTAGTTATGAAAATACGATTACAATAGCCGTTGGGGAGACCCTAGGCTTAGACACTTTAATCGCCAATAACTCCAGCTGTTATGGTTTTGCTGATGGCTCAGCGACAGTAGGAACAGCTATTGGGGTTGAACCTATTACCTATACCTGGTTACCTGAAAATCCGATTGAAGGAGCGACATATAATTCAATGAGTGCTGGCATTTATGAGGTATATGCCTTAGATTCAGCTGGTTGTGTAGATACTTTAATTTTTGAATTGATTCAGCCCGATTCTGTTTATTTTGATTTAGACTTATTTGATCCGATTTGTTTCGGCGACCCTACTGGAATTGCAGTGGTAGATTCTGTTTTTAATGCTCAAGGTGATTTGGATAATATTACATTTATTTGGTCACCTGATCCTTATGGGGTAACAGGAGTTGGGGCCGATTCTTCTTCTCAATTGTCAGCGGGTGAGTACACCTTAACCGTTAATGATGATTTAGGTTGTTCAGCTGTGGTTTCTTTTACGATTACCGAACCAGATGAATTGGTGTTTTCTCAAATTGGCTATGAACCTGCTTTTTGTCGTTTATTCGATCACCAATCGGGTAACGGTGTAGTTTACGCGGCTGCAATTGGTGGAACGCCGGGTTATGAGTCCGATTGGATTAATTTGGAAACGCTTGAAACATCTGAAAATTCCACGTGGGGAAGTTTAGACCCTGGGGTTTATCGTATTGTGGTTACAGATGCAAATGGCTGTGTTTTGACTGAAACAATTCAACTTGACTCCGTAAGTCCTATTGCTGCTTTTACTGTTAATTCTGACCAATTGGATGAGAATTGTGAAGGAACGGAATTAGTTCTTGCGAATTTTGTGAATCAATCTGAATATTTCGCAAATCCAAATAACCCAATTGCGGATACTACCTTTTTCTGGAATTTGAATCATACTTCTAGTGCCTGGACCATTTCACATGATTATTTTGAAGTGATGGACACCAGTTATGTTGGTGAAGCCATTTATGAAGTGTGTTTGGTTGCTCGCAATAAAAACGGATGCACAGATACAACGTGTAAAAAGCTCATAGTTCACGTACAGCCTGAATTTGTTGCCCCCAATATTTTTAGTCCTGGAGGGAATGGAATCAATGACGAGTTTACCTTTGAATTTAGCACTTTAGGTATAGAAACATTTCAGTGTACTATTGTCAACCGTTGGGGAATTAAAGTTGCCCAATTAAATGCTGTAACTGAAGGTTGGGATGGATCTGATTTCAATGGCGATCCTTGCACAAATGGGGTCTATTTTTATACCTACGAAGCCGTATCAACCAATAGTACTGTTTTCAACGGACAAGGTAATGTGCAGTTAGTGAGGGGTGAATAATCTATTAAAAATCAACTATTTAGTGTTTTTCTACGTTTAACAATTACATGAATCTAATTCCCAAACATTGACTATGAAAAGTTCTATTCTCTTACTCCTTGTTTTAATAGTTAACACGGTTAATGCGCAAGTACAAAACTCCGCTTGGACAATAGAGCCCCTCAAAGATCTTGGATTTACTGAAAATTTGAATCGTTATGATGATGTTATGCAGGAAAAAGTTCAGGTTTTTGCTGAATATGGCAATCACAGAATCTTTTTTCAAAGGATGCCTTCATTATTGGCAAGGCCAAAGAAATGTCTAAAGAAGAGGCTCATGAACGCCACGAAAAAAGAGAGCATGGGAAAGAAGTCGCTCCATGGCAATGGGACTATTTTAAGATTGAATTTCAGAATATTAACACAGGGGCTGAAATTCAATTTTTAAATCAAAGACATCACACCAGAAACTTTCGTAATCCAGTAAATAACAAAACAGCTGTAGCACGCTCGTTTGATAAAGTCGTGTATAAAAACATTTATCCATACCAATTCTTTTTGTTACCCAAACCTCATACACATATCTGTTCATAGAATCAACTAAAATAGTTAAGGCGCCTTCTTTGTATTCTACTACTTCATAGAAAATTGTATCAAATGATATTTGTCTGGCACGGGGAATATTCTGTACTTTAATCTTACCTTTTGGGTGAATTTTTACATATGCCTGGGCCTTGACGCCAAGAAAAGATAACGGACCGTATATGGCGCGTTTCAATGCGCTATATACATTGTTGTCACCAATATTTTCTACCCGCCATTCCAGTTGAACCTGTTATTATTACTTTCATTTATGAACTAATTCTAAAGCTTATAACTTAACGGCTAAAATGTCGTGCAACGTTTATGATCTGTCCAATATTCCCATACTTTTTCTCGTGGAGCTTCTATATCGGTTGCAACTTTAATCATTGTTTAATATCTGTTTACCGATAGTGTTATTCAAAATGATTAATTCGGACACATTGCGTAAAGTTGAAATGTTTTTATTTATTTAGCCATGGATAATACTTCTCACCTTTTGGACAATCCTTAAATAGTCGTTCACTAAATCTAAATGTATTATGACTCATTGAATATTTTATTTCATCTTCTTTTTGATCTAACGCCATGAATTCTTCCGATTCAGCCCACAATTTGTTATATACTTCAAAAGCTCTTTCGTCCATCCTTGTTACACCCATTATTTCTTCCATTTCATCATAAATTTCACCTAGGGCTTCCACATGATCACAAAGTGTTTCAAGACTGGAGACTTCAATTTCTGATGGGTTTGTGCTACAACTGGCAAAAAAAAGTAGTCCAATAATAGGTTGATAGTTTATCTTTCTCATAATAATAATAATTTTTTCGAAGATATTAAAAAACGGTGACATTTTATTAAGATTCCAACCAAATAGATACGTTTTAATTTAAACTTGGACAATTAAATGTTCAATGTTGGGCAGAAAATATTGGTGTCAACAAAATAAATATAAGACTTAAAAACCTCATATTATAAATATAACATAGTTAAGGATATTACTTATAACAGGTCATGGCGATTATCAAAATAATTGCTAAAACGATAAAAATCAAATTACCATTGTCGTTTTTGCTCTTCGCTGACTCTTCTTCTTCTTCTTCGACATCTTTTTTTAGCGTGTTTGTGCAATGATGATTGTGAAGGGACGGAATTGGTGATTGTGAACTTTATTAATGAATCAGAAAATTTCGCCAATCCAAACGACCCTGGAGTTGACACTACGTTTTTATGGAATTTAGACCATCCAAATACTGGCTTGATTATTTCGCATGACTATTTTGAAATAATCGATTCTACTTATGTGGGAGAGGCTGTTTATGAGGTCTGTTTAATCGCCATGAATAAAAATGGCTGTGCAGACACCACCTGTAAAAACCTCATTGTACATGTGCAACCTGAACTTGAAGCGCCCAATATTTTTAGTCCGGGGAGTAATGGAATTAATGACGAGTTTACCTTCGAATTTAAAGCATTTGGACTTGAAACTTTTAAGTGTACGATTGTTAACCGCTGAGGAATAACAGTGGCCGAATTGAATAATATAAATAAGAGTTGGGATGGAACGGATCGCAATGGAGATGATTGCGTTTCTGGTGTCTATTTCTAGGTTTATGAGGCGATTTCAACGAATGATATGGTATTCAATGGACAAGGTGCCGTGCAATTAGTACGAGACTAATCTGCATTCAAACACTTCTATAAATCAGTAAATTAAGCGTTTTAGAATCGTATAATTAACAAGAATTTTGGTGTCTTTTTAGGGGTGAAAATGTCCAAAATTTTATAAATTGCACGCTATGCGAATCATTACAATACTTACCCTTCTGTTTTTAGGTTCCAGTGTCTGGGCACAACCACTCAATTATGAACATCTTGCAGCATCTGAAGAGGATGGACCAACAGAAGATAGAGCAGCCGGGTGTGCCCCAGCATCTGCCTCCACTTTTTTAGAGTTTAATAATGTAAAGGCGCTCATTCATACGGGGGGAAATTTGTGGCAAATTGCGGGTCAAAACTTTTCGCAATATGAGGTCCCAAAAGGTTCAGGTATTATGGCTTTATTTACTTCTGCCCTTTGGTTGGGAGGAGTTGATATTAACGGACAATTGAAAATCGCAGCAATTCGTTACCGTCAAGGTCAAGATTATTGGACGGGTCCATTAACAGAGACGGGGGAGGCCGAAATTATCCCCGCTACTTGCCAAGAATATGATCGCCATTTTGTCATAAGTCAAGATGAAGTGCGTGAATTTGATGCCTGGTTTAAAGCTGGTTTATTTGATGAAGAGAATGGCACTACCACACAAGCGGATGATTTCTCTGATTATGAAATTCCATTGTCAATAATTGATTGGCCGGCACATGGTGATCCTTCATTGGGACAAAATTTTTACCTCGCTCCATTTTATGATAGAGATGAAGATGGGTTGTATGATCCAAACAACGGAGATTACCCATGGTATGATATTGAAAAACAAGTGGATTGCCGATTGGATAGAACCGTAACTTTATTTGGCGATCAAACCATTTGGTGGGTGATGAATGATAAAGGTAATATTCATACCGAAACGGGCGGTGATCCTTTAGGAATGGAGATTCGTGCTCAGGCTTTTGCTTTTGCAACCAATGATGAAATTAATAACATGACTTTTTATAATTATGAATTGGTTAACCGTTCCACTCAAACACTTTACAATACTTATTTCGGTGTGTTTATTGATGGTGCATTGGGTGGACCGAATGATGATTATGTAGGCTGTGATGTAAGCCGTGGATTGGGGTACACGTATAACGGAAATGCCTTTGATGCAACGGATGGCGGTTACCTTGGTTATGGTGCTAATCCGCCTGCAGCTGGGGTCGATTTTTTTGAAGGACCTTATTTGGATAATGACGGGCAAGACAATCCTATTTATATTGAAGATAGTATTGGTTTGACTGAGGTGAATGCAGGTAACGGTATTCCTTATGCTGGATTAGGAATAGGTTATGGAGATGGAATTGTAGATAATGAGCGTTTAGGAATGCGCCGCTTTTTATACTATAATAACCTTGGTGGGGGCGGAATTGCAGCACAAACAGACCCTGTTTCGGGACAAGATTATTATAATTATTTAACTGGATTTTGGAAAGATGGTACACCTTTCGTTTATGGCGGAAGTGGACACCAAAGTAACCCTGATGCATTGACGGGTGTAACGGCTGATTATATGTTCCCGGGAGATACAGATCCGCTGGGTTTTGGAACCGGTGGTGCTCCACAAGAAACTTGGACAGAACAAACTGCGGGAAATGTTCCTTTTGACCGAAGATTTGCCCAATCTGCTGGACCGTTTATTTTGCGTCCTGGGGCAGTAAACAATATTACAACAGGAATTGTTTGGGCAAGAGCAAATACAGGCGATCCTTTCGAATCAGTTGTGGCTTTGCAAAAAGCAGATGATAAAGCACAGGCTTTATTTGATAATTGCTTTAAAGTTTTAGACGGTCCTCATGCCCCTGAATTGTCCATTCAAGAAATGGAAAATGAGTTAATAATTTCAATTTATAACGAGGTTAATTCCAACAATAGTGATGAAAACTATGATGAATTTGATCCATTTATTGTAAATCCGGATGGAGAAGGCGAATTTGACAATAACTATAGTTTTCAAGGTTACCAAGTCTTTCAATTGGCAAACCCAACAATATCGCCAACTGAATTGATTAATGTCGATAAAGCACGGTTAGTTTTTCAATGTGACATTCGTGACTCAATTAGTCGATTAGTGAATTATGCGTTTGATGATGAAATTGGGGCATCCGCTCCTCAAGTCATGGTCATGGGCGCAAACGAAGGGATTGAACATTCTTTCAGTGTGACGGATGATTTATTCGCGGCTGGGGATCGTAGATTGGTAAATTTCAAGCGCTATTATTATATGGCAATTGCTTATGCTTCCAACGAGTTTAAAAAATATGATCCTGATTCTCCAACAAGTTTAGATGGTCAGAAAAAACCTTATTTATCGAGTCGTAAAGGAGCAATTGGCGAAATTATATCTTACGAAGGAATTCCACACTCACCAAACCCTGAAAACGGAGGAACGATTTTTAGTGTTGGATATGGATACGAATTAGCGGCTACTAGAATTGATGGTTGGGGTAATGGCGGCAATTGGACTGAAATTTCAGCCGAGTCTGAAACACAAATTTTGGCAAACGGTCAGTTAGATGAATTGACATATGCGTCAGGAGCTAGTCCTATTCAAATTAAAGTAATCGATCCTTTGAATTTACCTGCAAATGATTTTGAACTTTATTTTACTGCTTTAGATGAAGAAGATTTGGATACCGCCGCTTGGTATGTGGTAAACTTAGCTACAAATGATACGGTTTATTCTAATAACAATATTGATTTTGCAAGCGATCAACTCATTCCAGAATGGGGAATAGCTATCTCTGTTATTCAGACCAATTATACGAATCTTTCATTTGGATATTTAGGATATGAAACTGATCCGATAGGCGCTACATTGACTTTTGCAGATTCATCCAAAAGATGGTTAACAGGGATTGAGGATACCGACCAATATAATGCCACGAACTGGCTGAGGTCGGGATCATTTGAACCTGAGCCAGACGATTGCTTAGGCCCTGTAGTGTTGAACCCTTGCTATTATAGAGACAAAGTTGTTGATTTCGATCAATTATATGAAGGGTTAGTTGGTGGTATTGCCGGTCCATTTAAACTAGCCGGAACAGAATTTCAAGGCATGCCAATTGGATATCCAAATGCAACTTACGATCCTATTTCAGGATTAGCAAGTTCTTGGTATAGTCCAACAATTAGTCAGACCAAAACTAGCTTTGCAGATCTTCATGGTGTTGATATTGTATTTACTGATGACCAGACAAAATGGACGCAATGTCCCGTAATCGAAACAGGGCATATTAATAACCAAAACATTGGTAATGCTTCCATAATGACCTTGCGCCGATCTAAATCATTAGACATTAACGGAAATGAATTGGAAACAACCGGAATGAGCTGGTTTCCTGGATATGCCATTGATGTTGAAACGGGAGAACGCTTAAATATGGCGTTCGGAGAAAATTCGTGGTTAGCAGGTTCTAATGGGCACGATATGATTTGGAATCCGACATCCGAATATGCAAATGCCTTAACAGGTGAACCTCGATTTGGTGGTGGACATTTTATTTATGTTTTTGGCGTTGATATTGACGGAGGAGATATGCCGCCTTATGACAATGGAAACTGGCTGTACAATCAATTGCAAGATGAATCAGCATCTAACTACATTAACACGTGGAAAAATTGCTTGTGGATTGTTGAGCCACTTTTAGTGAGTGATGAGGTATTGTTAAGTACAGAAGCCCGCATGAGTTTGCGCGTTAGTCATCCATATCAAACGGAAGTTTACACAGGAATTAATAATGGATTACCGGCTTATCGATTCACAACAAATGGAATTCAGACGCAGTATGAGCAGAATGAAACGGCAATTTCAGCACTCGATCAAATAAAGATTGTTCCCAATCCATATTATGCTTACTCGGCTTATGAAGGAAATGGAATTGACAACCGCGTTAAAATCACCAACCTAACTGAAACTTGTACCATAACAATATTCAATATGAACGGCAGTTTGGTTAAGAAAATTGAAAAAGACAACGCACTCACATTTGCAGATTGGACCTTGAAAAATCATGCAAGTATTCCAATTGCTAGCGGACTATACATCTTCCATATCGACGTGCCGGGTGTTGGAGAAAAAATATTGAAATGGTACGCAGCCATGCGTTTGGTTGATACTTCAAACTTTTAAAATTGCGAAACATGAAAATTTCGAATGCACTTGCAACAACGTTTTTATTTCTATCCGTAATCAGTTATGGTCAAAAATTAAAGCTTGGACCAGAGATTGGGTTTAACATGCCCTTTTTAGAATCAACTGAGCTCGGTAAAAGTTTTGAGCCTGGCTTTCATGCAGGAGCGAATGTTGAGTACCATTTCATCGATTATTTTTATTTAAGATCGGGTGTGTTTGCTTCTCAGAAAAGACAATCCTATAGTTCAAGCGACACTGTATTAGTGAATCTTTTTGTTTTAGAAGATTTGATTGAAATTGATGAGGTAAACTTAGAATCATATTCACATACATCAGGCCGTGTAGCGCAATTATACATTGAGTTGCCGCTTGTTGCCGCGTATCGCTATAAAGATTTGAGCATTTACGCTGGACCGTATTTTGGATTCATGCTTTCCGCAAAAGCGAAGGAGGTTAAATCAGTTGATACGCCTTTTTTAAGAACGGTAGATATTGTTTCGCTAATTCCTGATGGGCTTCCGGTGGATGCAGTTCTTGCTACTTTGCCTGCTGCCGAGAAAACTAGATTCAATGAGTCCAGTTCAAAATCGGGCTTAAAACCATTAGATATTGGATTAAAAGCAGGGTTGTCATATCAATTTAATAATCTTGGTGCAAACGTTAATTACCAATATGGTTTTACCGATTTTCGCACACCGACTCAATTAGAATTTCAAAACCATCACTATTTTCAGTTAACCCTTCATTATAATTTTGGAATAGGGAAAGGCAATTAGTAATCTGCTTCAGACGGATGGTTTAAAAGCTATGTGTAAAGTGAACTACTAACATCCGCATTCACCAAAAAATGGAATAACGATCGTTTGCCCGTCACTATTATTAATGTAAGTCCCCTTCCTTTTGAAAGGTCTCATCCGAACTGGAAACTTGCTTAAAATTAAGGGTAATTACATAGTCATTGTTGGCAACAATTACAGTTCCATTTCCGTCATCTTCCCAATTGCTTCTACCTAAAGTAAATTTCTCATTTCTCCATCCAATTTCATAAAGGCAAATTTCACTCTAAAATCATCCATATAGATATACTCACCTAAATTGAAAGCATCAAATTTTTTTGAAAAATAGCAGGCACAACAATCAATTTCTGGTGGAAATTCAGTGAAAGAATCTATGCTTATTTCAAATGGAGCAACTTCGTCTAATTGAACATAAACCAATTCTTCCGGATCATCTTCCGAATTTTCTAGTGACGCGGTTCCTTCTGGAGCTGTGCTATTCTCTTGGCTTTCAGACGGGGCATTATTAAACTATTAATCATAAAGAGCAATGCGAGGATGGTATATTGGATTATTCTTTTCATAGTGGTTATTTCGAGGTGTAATGTACAATTTTCAATCTGACATGGTAAATATGAATCAAAAAAGCCCCGCTCAAAATAGTGAACGGGGCCTTATCTCTAAAAATCTTTTAAGTCATTCAACCACGCCAAAACAATATGTTAAAACGCAGTCTAAAATTTGTCAGTTTCAGACTGACTAAAAATCAAACTTAATCCCTTGCGCTAAGGGTAACTCAGCAGAGTAATTAATTGTATTTGTTTGTCTTCTCATGTAAACTTTCCATGCATCAGATCCTGATTCACGACCGCCACCAGTTTCTTTTTCACCGCCGAACGCACCGCCAATCTCTGCTCCTGAAGTTCCAATATTTACATTAGCAATCCCACAATCGGATCCCCATGCAGATAAAAACTCTTCTGACTCACGAATATTATTGGTGAAAATTGAAGATGAAAGTCCTTGTGCAACGTCATTTTGAATATCGATTGCATTGTCAACTGATCCGCTATATTTTGTTAAATATAAAAGTGGTGCAAATGTTTCATGCTGAACAATAGCAAATGAATTATCTGCTTCTGCAATGGATGGGGAAACATAACAACCTGATTCGTATCCCTCACCTGTTAATGTTTTTCCTTCAACCAACATAGTTCCGCCTTCTTCTTTTACCTTATCAATTGCTCCTAAGTAAGCGGTTACAGCGTCTTTATCAATTAATGGTCCCATATGGTTTGCTTCATCTAATGGGTTGCCAATAGTGATTTGCTTGTACGCATTCACTAAAATATTCTTTACGTTATCGTAAATAGAATCATGGATGATTAAACGACGCGTTGATGTACATCTTTGTCCCGAGGTACCAACAGCTCCAAATACAACACCTGGAATTACCAATTCTAAATCAGCAGATGGAGTAATAATAATGGCGTTATTTCCACCGAGTTCTAATAATGATTTTCCTAATCTTTTTCCAACAGCCTCACCAACAGCCTTGCCCATCCGGGTTGATCCTGTTGCAGATACTAAAGGAACTCGTTTGTCGTTTGACATTGCAATTCCTAAATCGGCTCCACCAATTAGTACAGATGAAACACCTTCTGGCACATCATTCGCTTCGAATACTTGCGCCGCAATATGTTGACATGCAATGGCAGTTAATGGGGTTTTTTCTGATGGTTTCCAGATACAAACGTCTCCACAAATCCAAGCTAAGGCTGTATTCCAGCACCAAACAGCAACTGGAAAGTTAAATGCGGATATAATTCCTACAATTCCTAATGGATGGTATTGGTCATACATTCTATGAACTGGTCTTTCAGAGTGTAATGTTGATCCATTTAACTGACGAGATAATCCAACTGCAAAATCGCAGATATCAATCATTTCTTGAACCTCACCCAATCCTTCTTGGTATGATTTTCCCATTTCATAAGAAACTAATTTACCTAAAGGCGCTTTGTATTCACGCAGTTTTACACCAAGTTGACGAACCATTTCACCTCTTTTGGGTGCTGGCACTTGTCGCCATTCTTTAAAAGCTTCTTGCCCTTTTAAAATTGCTGCCTCATATTCGGCTTCCGTAGCACTCTTTACTGAGGCTATTAATTTTCCATCAACTGGAGAATAAGAGTCAATTTGTTCCCCTCGGGTATTGAACCAATGTGATCCCGTTGAGGCACCATTGTTCAATTCTTTCAATCCTAATTGATCTAAAACCGCTTTAATTTCGGTTTCAACTGCTACTGTAGACATATTTTTTTCTTTAAATTCTTAACAAAAGTACAATATTTAGAGGAAAAAATTCACAGCATTTTGGTTTAGTTTAGACGGTTTTAAACAACTTCATTATCTTTACGATAAGAAAAGACTCCGAAATGGTTACAACATGACAGTTTAGTCTCATTAAGTGAGAAAAAGAGTAGTAACATTATTAAAAATTAAAGCAATGAAAAAAACAATTTTTATTTTAGGTGCAGCGCTAATTCTGCTGAGTAGTTTTTCTGGAGTATTAAAATCTGCAGGTGAAGATCTTTGTAAGGCCTATTTCCCAATGGATGTAGGAACAACCTTGACCTATGAAAATTACAATGGCAAAGATAAGTTGCAATCAACAGATCAAATGACGGTGACGGATGTAATTGAATCAGCCGCATCAACCTTAATTAAGGTGAACATTAAATCAGCTGATAAAAAAGGAGAAGAAACATATTCAAATGATGTTGAATATGTTTGTGAAGATCGTTTGCTTAAGGTTTCTATGGAATCATTGATGGATTCAAAAACCATGGAAGCATATAAGGACATTGAAATAACAATGACACAAACAGAATTGCAGATTCCTTCTAATTTAAGCGTTGGTCAAGAATTGCCAAATGCTGCCATGGAAGCGGTTATTTCTACAAACGTTATGCAAGTCATGAAAATGGATTTTAAAAATTACAGAGCGTAAAGCGGAAGCTCAAGAGGATGTAACGACAGCTGCAGGTACGTTTAGCTGCTTTAAGTTCTCTCAAAAAACCAACATGAAAATGATGTTTATTGACAAGACTTATAAGAATATAGATTGGTATACAAACGGCATTGGATCTGTTCGGCCAGAGACATATACTGAAGCTGGAAAGCTGGAAAGTTACCGCGTTTTAGCCAACATCTTCCGATAATTTTTAAATGCTGCAAAAGTTCGATTTTTCCTCATATAAAAATATTTTAATCGTAGCCTTTATTATACGGTTAATTACAGCAATTTTCTCGCAAGGGTATGGTATGCATGATGATCATTTTTTGATTGTTGAAGCGTCTGCCTCTTGGGTTGATGGATTTGACTATAACCATTGGTTGCCTTGGTCACCTGGCAGCACAGGTTCGCCAGAAGGTCATAGTTTCACCTATGTAGGACTCAACTTTTTTATTTTCTCGGCTTTAAAGGGCATTGGAATTGCAGATCCGAAAGTGTTAATGTTGTTTAACCGGCTCATTCACGCCGCGTTTTCGTTGCTCATAGTGAAGTATGGCTTTAAAATAACAGAAAAACTAAGCACTAAAAAGAATGCCGTTATCGTAGGTTGGTTACTTGCCTTGTTATGGGTATTGCCTTTCTTATCCGTTCGAAATTTAGTGGAGGTTAGTTGTATCCCATTTATTATGTGGGGCATTTGGGTTGCTAATAAATCAGAAAACCGAAAACGCTTTTTCTACGCCGGTTTGTTGCTAGGTATGGCTGTTTCTTTCCGCTATCAAGTGGGTGTTTTTGCTGTGGGAATGGCAGCCGTTTATTTCTTTCAGAAAGAGTTTAGGGGCTTTATTATGTTTAGTCTAGGCGTATTATTGGTTTTTGCAATAACTCAAGGTTTGGTTGATTATTTGATTTGGGGATATCCTTTTGCAGAGTTTTTAGGATACTTTTTGTACAATTCCAACGAAGGGCTGGGCTATTTGGTAAACTATAATGTATTGATGTACTTCTTAGTTTTAATGGGCGCGTTTTTATTTCCGCTTGGACTATTATTGGCAGCAGGATTTTTTAGTGGGTGGAAAAAGTATATCACATTATTTGTCCCGATCTTGTTATTCATCTTATTTCACACCATTTACCCGAATAAGCAAGAGCGCTTTATTTTACCGGTTTTGCCTTTGTTCTTAGTGGTTGGTGTAATGGGTTATGATCTCTTAAAGCAAAAGGGCTTTTGGAAAAAAGCTTGGAATGTTTCGTATAAAATATTTTGGGTGCTCAACATTCCCTTATTATTATTTGCATCCTTTACTTACTCTAAAAAATCGCGAGTTGAATCCATGTATTATTTCTACGGAAAGGAAACGACAGGCTTGCATATATTACATGAATCCACCGGGGAATCCCCGGCATCTCTACTTCCTAAATTTTATACGGGAAGCTGGACAATTAGTGGCGTAGCGAGAAAAGATCCAAACCAACTCCTGACTGTTTTTGAAGGGTTGGAACACCATTACATTCTCTTTTGTGGAGAACAAGATTTAGATAGGCGAATTGACATGTATAAAGATCTTTATCCCAACATGGAGTTAGCGCAGGTTTGCGAACCTAGTATGGTAGATGCGATTTTGCGTTGGCTCAATCCTCGAAATAGCAATGAATACATTGAAATTTGGGAAACGCACATTGGGGAAACACACTCCGATTAATCCAGCAGGGTTATAGATTATCATAATTACTTATCAACATTTCTAAAAATTGCCGCCGCGTTTTCATAGGCTGGCACTGATTTTGTTTAAAACTTGTTAGAAACTCAAATTTGAAGATAGGTAACGTGGGGCAATTATTCACGTTCTTTAAATAGAGACAATACACATTATGAGAATAAGATTTGTTATAGTAGTTCTTGCCGTGTTTTTAATTGCGTCTAGCTATTTAGCTTAAATCTTATCAGGTCAGGCAAAATAAAATCAACCCTTTTTTCTAAACTTTCAGTTTGGGCGGTTTTTTCTTTCCTTTTATTATAAAAAAAGCGCCCACCATCCTAAAAAAAGATAATGAGCGCTGACGCATATAATCTATAAAAATTCAATCCGGGTGAAATTATAATGTAAAGTAATACCTAGCCACAGTGGACTAAAACTATTTCCTTTTTGTACGCCAAATTTGGAGTGCAATTGCAAAAGTTGAATCAATCAAACGGGGTTTTTTACGCGCTGTCAAGTAGGTTTTAATTCTCAGGTCAAAATCATTTTATATAAAGGTTAATGCCATATTAGTGATTAGTGACTGGCGCCATTTTAAGATAAAACGTGCCGTATGATGTTTTTATAAAAGTTTCGCCGCCGTTATATTTAACCCTAGCCGATTTAGGACCAGAAGTAGTCCAGATCTTCAATGTTTTTGAATGTGATTTAAAAGTAAAGGAAAATGATTTACCCAATAGCGCTTCAAATTCATAGGACACATCCCACAGCACAAAATCGTCAGTTAAGTGCTTTATTTCACTTTCAAAATTTGAATCAAAAATCCACTGTAATCCCTTTTTCTTAAACGTTTTTCGGCAGAATCTGGACAGGTTAGCATCTGGTACAAAAGTCACTTGTGTTAATAGGGCTTGTTGATAGAGGTTTGATTCAATTGTAATTTTATGTCCATCTTGCTCAATGATTACTTGGCGTTTGGTGATGATGTCATTTGATGGAATTTTTATTGTTGTGATCAGATCATCCACGAAGTTATCCCGATCATAACAATAAAAAATAAGGGTGTCGTCCGGGATTATTCGAAGGCGCTCATAGTTTTCGCTAATGTAGTTTAGATTATCATTTCCTTTAATAATTATTGTTTCGTAATTGGCAAGTGCAAGGTTAACTTGTGGATCAGCAGCTAGGTCTTTGTTATGGACTAGATTGGAAGACACATCATAATTTTTTTCGCCGAATGAAATTTTAAAATTGAATTGCATTTTTACGCCTTTATCCTGCGCCCACAAAAGAGGAGTCTGAACGATTATTAGCAATAAAATGATAAATCTGATTCTCATTACTTAAAGGTTAATTCGTTTGCATCTGGACTTGAATGGTTTCTTTCTTTTTACCAATAGTGACGAGAATACTTTCTTGATGTAAAAACAGAAAGTTAAAGCTGTAAACGACGTGATTTTCTTGTTCAGTCTCTAATAATTTTCTTCCTTCTGCAGATTGCATTTTCCAGTTTTCATATTGATATTTTTTATCGAAATAATCAAACTTTGCGATAAAAATTCTGTTTGGTCTAAATCCACAATTCATTGAAATTGAAGAAAAAACATAGTCTGTCTCCGATTTTTTAAACAAGGTGTCTGCCTGAATTTCTGATGCAACAGCGATATATTCTTTTTTCGATTCATTTTTAAATTTGACAAATCCACGTTTTGCATTTTCGGAAGGTGTAATTAAAAAAATGCCGCAGCAGGTGCAAGGTGAAACGGTATAGGTTTCTCCTTTTCTCAATTTGCAAAGCGCTGTTTCGTGAACAGTTTTGTCATTTTGGTCCACATACGAATAATGAAGCGTGTCAAACCCCGTTTTATTGATTTGAATTTCAATTGAATTTGCTGTCCTAATTTTGGGGAGTACTATACTTCTACCCCTTTATCCTAAACGATTTAGTAAATAAAAATCAAAACCTTTCGTCCGAAAAAAATAGCGCTTTATCGGTCATTTTTATAACTTTGGCACGAAAAATGGATTAGACCTTTTAATCAATGAAGGCCAAAACCTTTTAGAATAAAACCCTTACCTTGCGAAACATTAATTTAGGCGTATGATTAGAATATTTACACTTTTAGCATTCACGGTACTAACAATAAGTCAGGGGTTTGCGCAGAATCATGTTAATTACGACCGAGACACCAGATGGTTCATTGGATTGAATGTTGGTGGAACATGGAGTACTCAAACTGAGATAGACTACCGTGTTCGTGGCGGTTATGGATTGACTTTCGGTAAGTCTTTCGGCATGCGTCCAGGTAAAATGTTTTCGTGGGATTTACGTGCGCGTTTTTTACATGCACAATTCCAAGGACAGGCAACAGATCGTTACAGCTTAGACAGTGCGTCTTCAGTTGGGTTGAATCTTTATGGTCAACCAACATTGCAAACGTATCAAGATTCGTTAGGTTATTTCATTCCAAATTATAGAACCAATCTGTTGAGCGGTTCATTGGAATTGGTTTTAAATACCAACCGCCTTCGTGAACGAACCGGATGGAATCTTTCCGTATTTGGAGGAATTGGTATAAAAGGATATCATACTGCAACTAACCTTGTGGACAATGATATTTTCTTGAATCAGCCAACTTACAACTACGATCTTTTAAGCACAAATCCGTCTCAATCTAATATCATTAATTTACAAGATGATAATTATGAAACCTCTTTGGTTGGAGACGCTTTTGATATGGAAGTGGACTGGGCGCCGAGTTTTGGAATCGGCATCAGTAAACAAGTTCACCCGGCAGCAGCAATTGGGTTTGAACATAAAATGACATGGACTAGAAACAATTTGTTTGACGGAATACCAAATGAATTTAGTGGTATCCAATCGTTTGATAATGACATTTATCATTATTCTGCATTGACGTTTAAGTTCCATTTATTCAATGGTAAATATGAAGATGATCCAATCGTGGACGATCCAGATATTGAAGATTTTGATACGGATGAGCCTACTGATCCTATTATTGATCCAGTAACTAAGAAACTACCAATTGTAGATATCTATGATCCAAATTCAAGTCCGCACACAACACTTGATAACAGGTTTAAAATTAAGGCAAACATCTATTATGTAGATAGTAAAGAGAAAGTAACGTTTAAGCAAGATGGGAGCATCAATACGAACTTTACTTTTAATCCTTACACGGATCAGTTTGAAAGCAATGTGATTTTACATCCCGGACAAAACTTGTTCGAGATAACTGGAACAAATGATGCTGGATCGGATTATGAAACGGTGATTATTATTTACCAGCAAGAGGAGGAACCAAAAAATCCACCAATTGTTACAATCACCAATCCGCCGCACACACCTTATCACACTTCGTCTGAAATTTTCGGATTAGTGTCTACTGTGTTAAATGTTGATCGTAAATCACAAATTCGAGTGTACTTGAATGGGGTTAATTTAAATGCCTTCAGTTATAACAGCACTTCAAAAGTGGTGAACGCTTCTTTAAACTTAAATCAAGGAACGAATACAGTAACGGTTACTGCTACCAATGAAGTTGGCAGTGATAGTAAAACAGTTCAAATTGTTTATAAGAAACCAGAGACTATGCAACCGCCAATTGTGGATTTTGTGAATCCTGGTGTGAACCCACATTATACCGGTTCTTCAACAATTAATATTCGCGCAACTGCTTATCACGTGGCTTCAAAAGCTGGATTAACTGTAAAAGTAAATGGTAATCCTGTGGCATCTTATTCGTTCAATACAGGAACGAAAGAGATTTATTTTAGCACTGGATTAATTGAAGGGGCAAATATTGTAGAAATCACTGGTGTTAATGAGGCTGGTTCAGATTTTGCGTCGACGACTATAATTTACAGACGACCGAATGCACCGCAACCGCCAATTGTAACATTCATTGATCCTGCAGCAGACCCTATCACGGTTTACACCCCGTCGTATAATGTTACGGCTAAGGTTGAGCATGTGACTTCGAAGTCATATATCACGTTAAAGATTAACGGAGTGGTTTCTAGCCTCTTTAGTTACAGTACGTCTTCTGACATGATGAATTTCACGACGAGTTTAGTAGAAGGTTCTAATGTGATTGAAATCAAAGGAGTGAATGATGATGGAATGGATGTTGAAACAACAACAATCATTTACAGAAGATCAATTCCTCAAGCACCACCTATTGTTGATATTACATATACTGCAGTAGATAACATTGAGTTTGCATCTCCAAATATTACCGTTGTTGCAAGTGTTTTAAATGTTGCAAGTGCTTCTGATATTAGTGTAAGTGTAAATGGAATTCCAACTGGAGCCTTTACTTATAATACGGATACCAAAGTGTTGAACTTACCAATTGTGATGAATGAGGGAAGTAACATTGTTTCTATTTCTGGAACAAATGTAGCTGGAACAGATTCGGACATGAGAATCATCAAGTATAAAAAACCTGTTGTTGCGAGTCCACCAACCGTGAACTTTATTAATCCGCCAACGTCACCTCATTTGGTGGATATGGCACCATTCACGGTTACGGCTAATACAACTCATATTGATTCTAAAAGCCAAATTGTATTTAAACAAAATGGAATTTTAATTCCGAATGTAGGATACTCATTTATTGGTGGAAATCAAATTGTATACAATGCAGTATTGACTCCAGGAAGCAATATTTTTGAAGTGTCTGTAGAAAATGCAGATGGGTCAGATTCGGATCTTGCAGTAATTAACTATGAGGTGGATGATGAGCCATGTATTATCCCAACTGTTGGATATATTTCTCCAGTTCCTTATTCGACTGTCGAAGAGCCAAATGTAACAATTGATGCTCAAATCAATAATCATTCACCAGGAACAACGGTTGAATTAAGATTGAATGGTTTAAGTCAAGGGTACATGGTGTATAATGGAGAAACTTCAATAGCTTCTAAAGCAATTACTTTATTAGAAGGTTCAAATGCTGTTAATGTTATCGTAACTAATGATTGCGGAACAAACCAAGCAACATTTACATTGATTTATGAGGCGCCGGATGCTCCTTGTTATGATCCCACATTAACTGCTACTGGAATGACTTCTTACACAACGTTGGACGAAGTAGTTTCTGTTGTCGCAACTGCAACACATGTTGCAAATGCTGATGAATTATCGGTGAAATTAAACGGAGCTGACGTTCCATTCTTGTTTGACGCTGGAACTGGTACAATTACCATTTCAGATGTGAACTTAATGGTTGGAAGCAATGCTGTTTCTATTACAGCTAACACTGAATGTGGTGGAGCAGTTTTAATCTATAACATTGTTAGAGAAGAGTGTAAAGCTCCAGCAATTTCGGGTTTAAGTCCGTTAACTGGAACTAGCACTGAGTCTGAATCAATTGTTGTGACTGCAACTATTACAAACGCAGCAACGGCTGATATCGTTCTTTTATTAAACGGTGTTTCGCATGAGTTCTCGTATAATGAAGGAACGGACATTTTAACGGAAGCGCTGAACCTAAACGTAGGATCTAACGCTATTGGAATTAGAGTTGAAAATGTTTGTGGGTCTGATACGCATAGAATGACAATTACGCGTGAAGTGCCATGTGAAACAATTGTGACAAGTTTATTGACGCCAGCGTCAAATACTGTGACTTCACCAACTGATACATATAATGTTACACTGCATGCATCTGGAATTGTGAGTGTTGATCAAATTAGCGCTAAATTAAACGGGGCAGCTGTGTCACCATCATTCGATTTAATATCTGGGAATATTGTATTGGCAGGGTTGAGTTTAGAGAATGGTGCAAACACAGTAGTTGTATCTATGTCTAACGGGTGTAGCGAAAGTGTGGTAACTTACACTATTAACTATGTAGGATGTGAACCTCCTGTTATTATTATCAACAGTATCTATCCAGGGATGGTTGTAACAGAGGGTGTCTTCAACTTGGCGGTAATCGTCACAAATGTGTCTGATGCATCTGATATTGTTCTATTAGTAAATGGTTTACCTGCTGATTTTGATTTTGAACCAGTAACACACCTCTTAACTGCTGAATTCCCATTATTGGATGGAAGCAATAGAGTAGACATACAAGCAAACGGATGTGAGTCTGTAAGTGCTGATGCAACTTTAACATACGAGCCGCCGTGTGATCCTATATCGCATACCTTAATGTCTCCAAGTGTTACACCGACGGTTTCTGTTGAAAGTGATTATGAAATTACATTAAGCACTTTTGGAATAGACAATGCAGGTCAAATTTCAGTGAAATTGAACGGAGCTGCAATTCCGTTTATGTACAACGCTGAAACAAATATCATTACTATTTCGAGTATTGATTTGATTGACGGAACAAACACTGTGATTGTTAATTTAGAGAATGACTGTAGTTCTGATGTGGTGAATTACTCCATTCTTTATGATGGTTGTGAAGCGCCGACAATTACACTGGGCGCGAACTTGAGCACGGTAACTGAATCACTTTATAATTTTGAAGCCAATGTTTCAAATGTGAGATTTGCTGGCGATATTCAATTGTTATTGAATGGCGCTCCGAGTCCTTTTGTTTACGATCCGGTAACGGGTGCTGTGAATGCAAGTTTAACGTTAGCTGAGGGCAGTAACTCAATTCGTTTAATTGCAAACGGATGTGAATCTGCAAGCAAAACGGTTACCGTAATTTATACTATTCCTTGTACACCAATCACCTATACATTAGGTAGTCCTTCGTCACTTTCTGCGGAAAGTGCGGACGACACTTATAACATTAACCTGGTTGTTCAACATTTGAATGCGGGGGGAATTAACGTAACTAAAGCTGGTTTACCAATTCCGTTCACGTTAAGTGGTAGTATTTTAACAATTAATGGCATTTCATTAAATGATGGTGTAAATACAATTGCAGTTCGTTTAGTGAATCCGTGTAGTAATGAAAATATTACTTACTCAATTACGCATGATGATTGCAATACACCAAGTGTTAATCTCTCATCTAATCCTTTATCGGTTGGCGCACCTATCTACAATTTTGTAGGTTTGGTTACAAATATCGATCGGGCAGATCAACTTGTTTTAACCTTAAATGGTGCAAGTCGACCTTTCTCTTTCGATTCTGGGAGTGGAACAGTAACGGCAATGTTGAATTTAAATGAAGGTGTGAATACCATTCAATTAACTGCAAATGGTTGCGAATCCGCAACAAACAAGATTCAAGTAACGTTCGAGATTCCCTGTCCGCCAGTGACGTATAGTTTGGTTTCGCCACGCACTTTTGTGTCTTCTAAAGAAGAGGAATCGATTGCTATAAGTTTAAATACTGCAAATGTTGAGTCGGGAACAATTTCTGCCATCTTAAATGGCAGTGCTATTGCGCATTCGTTCTCAGGGGGTGTTATTTCAATCGCTAGCGTTCCGTTGGTGGAAGGTTCAAATACTTTAGCAATAACATTTGGTAATGATTGTAGTTCTGAAACGGTAACGTACACAATTGATCATGATCATTGTGATATTCCTGAGATTATTATCAATGGATTAACAGACGGAATGGTATTGGTAGAGCAAGAACTGGTTTTCTTTGCAACTATCTTTAATGTTGAAGATCCAGGAGACATTGTTTTAAGATTTAACGGTGTAGCTGTGCCTTTTGAATATGATATGGCACTGGAACAATTGGAGGCTCCTTTAACATTGGTTGATGGTTCTAACGATATTGAAATTGTCGTAAACGGCTGTGAGCGATTAACTGGTGGTGTAAATGTGGTGTATGATGCACCTTGTGCTCCTCCAACTTATACTATGGTTTCTCCAACTGAGACTGACCTGTCGGTCGAAGGTGATACGTACACAGTTTCTTTAAATGTTGAAAATGTAACTGAAGAGCAAATTACAGTAACCATGAATGGGGCTGAAATCGATTTCACGTATTCTTCAGGAACAGTGATTTTTGAAATGCCTTACATGTCAATACCTGCTAACAGTGCAGTTGTGACATTAGAAAATGAT
Organism: uncultured Crocinitomix sp.; assembly: GCA_905478225.1. Classification (GTDB taxonomy): domain Bacteria; phylum Bacteroidota; class Bacteroidia; order Flavobacteriales_D; family Crocinitomicaceae; genus Crocinitomix. The sequence goes on along the minus strand of CAJQHR010000033.1, from coordinate 17,059 downwards.
TGTGGAACAGTTCGCGTAACTTATGTAGTAACCTATATTTTAGAAGATGAGGATTGTGTTCCAACGGTTTCTGCAACTTTCGCTGCAGACAATAAATCAACAACTGCTTTATCAGATCGAGATTTGATTAATGTGATCTTAAATCTAGATGATGGATCAACACAATTAATAACTGATTTAACAGGGGTAACTGGAACATTCTCAGCAACAGGAGATAAATTAGGAAGATGTATTATTGGTGTATGGATTCGTTCAGGATGTAACATGAGTGCTGCTGGAGAACCATTCGGCGATTATGTTGCCAACCCAGATTGGGACGGCGTTTGTGAGGAGCCTTGTTCACCTGTAACGCATAGTTTAATTACGCCGAGTAGGTTGAGCGCAGGTACTGCTGTTAATCCATATACAATTGTGTTTGGAACAACAAATGTTGAAGATGCGGGAGACATAACAGCGCTGGTAAACGGCATAAGTCGTCCAGTTAGCTTTGATGGAACGCGTGTTACCCTTGCTGATATTACATTGTCAGCTGGCGCTTCTAACACTATTCAATTTACGATTAGTAATGATTGTAGCACTGAAACAATTACCTATACCATTTCATACACAATTCCGGGTGGAGTAGCACCGGGAGAAGATGATGATGGTAAAACAGACGGTTTAGGTGCTGACGGTATTGGAACTGATGGAGGTGGAGGCGGACCGAAGGTTCAAGAAACTCCAGTGCCTACAATTAAACCTATAAGCCCAATTACGACAAAAGTTGTGGTGAAGTCTCAAACACTGACGTTAAAATCAAAAGTAACAAACGTGAAGAGCAAATCAGAGATCAACTTAATCGTAAATGGTGTAAAAACGTCAGCGTTTAACTACAACAGCTCAACGCAGCAAATGGCTGCAGTGGTTCGCTTAAAAGAAGGCGTAAACTCAATCAAGGTTGAAGCTAACAATGGTAAAAAAGCAGCCTTAACATATTACGTAACGTACGAGAAGTCAGCTCCACAGCAAATGGGAACTGGCGGAACGGACGGCGGTGGAGGTCTGGGCCAGGAGCAAGGGACGAGTATGACGCCTAAATTGACGCGTATCTCACCTAGTATTAGCACGTCTACAACAACCAAATCAACGTATGTGGTAAAGACAAAGGCGACTAATGTAATGTCAAAGTCTGATTTAACGTTAATAGTGAATGGAACTAGAACGACAAACTTTACATTCAGCTCAGGTTCTAAAACTATGAACGCGACAGTAAGATTACGCGAAGGAGCAAATAACATTAAAGTTGAAGCGCGTAACGGTGATAAAAAGGCAACTATTTCTTATGTCATTACTTATAAAAAGCCAGCTCAGAACATGGGCTCTGGAACACAGGGAAATAATAACAATGGTGGTGGTCAGCAAGTAGCGAAAAAACCAACATTCCGAAATATCAACCCGACTACAGCAACTGAAACTGTAAAAAGTCCAACGTTTGTGCTTAAAACAAAAATTTCAAATGTAAAGTCTAAGTCGGGTATTACATTAACCGTGAATGGTATTAGAATCACAAGTTTTACATTTAATGGCGCTTCTGGGGATTTGGTTTCAACGTTAAAATTAAAATCTGGATCAAATACGATTCGAATTACTGCTAAAAACGGAAACCAAGTAGCCACTACTACTTATACAATTAAGTATGTGGCAAGCGGCGGAACTATGAAACCAGGAGACGAGAAAAAGATGGACGGCACTAAAAAAGTGGGTGAATCAGAAAAGAAATCAGGAGGGTTCCAACGTGGAGGCTAATCTAATTAAAGAAATATTGATATAAAAAAAGAGCCCAACTAAATTTTTAGCTGGGCTCTTTTTACGAATTCGTTAAACTAGTTACCGTTATCATTAAAAATCCAAATTCGTGTGATTTGTGCAAAGTGTAAAGTGTTGATCATAAGCGTGTTTTTAGATGTTTTCATTTGCAATCTAAACTAAAAAAGGCTGCCGTGGGGAATTTAAAAGGCGTAGAGTTGTATCTTTTTATTAAAATGTATTAAAAACAGATTTAATGGTATTCCAATGTAATTTGTATTTTTAGGAGAAACTTATTATGATCCGATCGTTATGATTAGATTTAAGTTGTAAGAAACCATGAAGAAATCGGCTGAATGAAATGAGTAGAAACGACTATTCAAATCTTCAGACCATAATACATTTAGGAAATGAAACTAAAAGCGATAGTAGTAGATGACGAGGATTTGGCAAGAAAAAACCTTACCATGTTATTGCACGAATACTGCGAGGAAGTTGAGGTTATTGGTGACGCTGGAAATATTAATACAGCAAAGGAAAAAATCGAAGCACTAAAACCAGATGTGGTTTTTCTAGACATTCGAATGCCGAGCGGATCGGAAGGGTTTGATTTATTAGACAATATCGAAAATAGAGAGTTTTTAGTTGTTTTTGTAACAGCCTTTAAAGATTATGCGCTACGCGCTTTTAACGCCAACGCCATTCACTACGTTTTAAAACCTGTGGATATTGATGATTTAATTCACGCTGTCAATAAAATTAAAGAAGCACGTTCTACATTTTCTGAAAACCCTGGCAATTTCGATACTTATTTTGAATCCATTAAAAACCTTTCAAACTCCATGGAGTCTCAAGGCTATGGAAATAAAGTAGCAATTAGTCACACCAAAGGAATTAAGTTGATTGAGATTAACGATATTATGTACTTAGAAGCTTCGGGTAATTGCACGGTTTTATACTTTGCAGATGGGACGCGTTATTTAGATACCCGAACCTTAAAAATCTACGAGGGAATATTAACTCCAGCTATTTTCTATCGCATTCATAAATCGCATATTGTCAATATGGATTATTTGAAAGAATATCTAAATGAAGATGGACACTTTGCTATTTTAAAAAACGGAAAACTGCTTTCCGTGGCCCGAAACCGCGTTTCAAGTTTCGTTAAAACTTTAAAATCCCTATAATTGGTGAAGTGTCTCTTAGTTGCGCTAGCATCATTTATCACTTTTTTTTCTTTTGCACAACAGTATAATGTAAAAAGCTATACCGTTGAAGATGGTCTTCCTCAATCTCAAGTCAATGACATTTGTCAAGACCGTCAAGGTTATTTATGGGTTGGCACCTATTCTGGATTGAGCCGATACAATGGGATCGAATTTCAAAACTACTTTGTTGACGACGGATTACCTGATAATAATGTGCGTGAACTATACTTAAGCAATCGTGATGAGTTGTGGGTGGCAACTTCCAAAGGTGTTGCAGTGTTTAAAGAAAGTGAAGTCGAGTCATATAACTTTTCAAAAAAAAGCATAGTTACTGAAATTGCTGAATTAAAAGGCGAAATGTATTTTGCCAGCACCAAAGGATTAATGCAGCTAAAAGATTCTGCTTTTATTGATTTGGGTGATACACTCCAACAGGAGTATTTTTTAAGATCGGTTGTTTCATATCGCGATTCAATTTTAATTTGTGGCTCCAAAAAAGGATTACATATTTGGAATGGAGAAACTTTTAATGACTTAGTCATCCCTGGATATGAAAAGATGAGTATAAGATCATTAACGATCAAGAATGATAAGCTTTTTGTTTCAGCAAGGTATGAAGGGCTCTTTTCATACGGTATAAAAACAGGTGAAATTGAAAATTACAATCTTAATTTCTCAACCGCAAGTGAAATTGAAGTAGACGAGAATTCCATTTTTGGAATCAGCACAAATTCTGGTGCCTTTCTAATAACAGAGACCGATACATTATATTTTAATGAAAGAACAGGATTAATGGACGGTGGCTTAGCCTGTCTGTTTAAAGATAATGAGGGTAATATCTGGATGGGAACTCAAGGGAGTGGTTTACTGCGGTTTTATGGAACATCAATCGTTTATTACACAACAAATGATGGGTTAAGTAGTGATATCATAATGTCTATTGTTCAGGATACGAGTGGAGGATATATATATGGATCATTTGACAATGGCGTTACACTAGTCCGTTCAAATGGAATAGAATATGTGCGAAGTAGTGATGGCCGGATTTCTGATAACACAGTCTGGGTAAACACGCAGGATTCTCTCAACCGAACTTGGATAGGGAACTCGCAAGGATTAACAATTTTAGATGAAAACACTACTGCGGTAACGCATCCATTACAAGGAAAAACACCTAAAATTAGGACAATTGCACTTGCAAACCACCAAACCATGCTAATGGGTGGTGATGAAGGCCTGATTGTTATGCGTGAAGATAGTGCGGTTATGCTTCATCCAGAATTGAACATAAATGTACTCTACGAATTGGGTGAGAAAGTGTATTGCGGGACGTTAACAGATACAATAGGTTTGATTGTTTTTGATCAGAAGGACAATTTTGAAAGTTATGAGCGAATTAAAATTCCAGAGCCTAAAATAAACGCAATAACGGCGGATTATCAGAATAATCTGTGGATTGGAACGGGCAATGGACTCTTCATCATGACCCCTAATCAGCAGATTTATCATTTTCAATTGGATGATGGAAATAGTACATCAAACAATAAAAATCGATCAAAAGACATTTTGGGATTGATAACCAGTAGGAATGGAAGTATATGGGTTTCTGGAATGAAAGGTGTTTACAACATAGCTTGTGATACGCTGGACAAACGAAATTACACCATCAAAAATTATGGAACCGCCGAAGGTTTAATTGATGAAGAATCCAACACCAATGCACTTTATGAAGATCTAAATGGAAATATATGGGTAGGAACCGCGCGTGGACTTGCCAAAATTGATCCGACTGCAAGCGAAAGTCTATTCAAATATGAACTTCCTGTTTTGCATATTACAGGAATACGCTTGTTTATGGAGAAATTCAATTATGACGACTATAAGCACGAGTTAGATTCTGTCTTTCAAGTACCTACATCCATAGAATTGCCCTATGACGAAAATCACGTTACATTTGATTTTATTGGTATTAACCTTAAAAATCCAAAGGCGGTGCAATATGAGTATCGCCTAATTGGAGTAGATGAACAATGGAATCCGGTTGCTCCAGCAAATTACGCCACCTATTCAACTTTACAACCAGGCGTTTATACCTTTCAGGTAAGGGCAATGAATAAAAATAAAGACTGGTCAACAATTCAAGAGGTGAATTTGGTGATTCATCCTCCATTTTGGAAATCATGGTGGTTCATATCGCTCATGATATTGGCTGGATTCTTAATTATCGTTTACGTTTTCCAATCACGTATTACGACCCTCAAACAAAAACAAGAAAACGAAAAACTCGATTTAAAAAATAGACTCCTGTTTTTAGAGCAGCGTTCGCTAAATGCGAGTATGAACAGACATTTTATCTTTAACTCCCTAAATTCAATTCAGTATTTCATCAATAGTTCTGATAAGTTATCGGCCAATAAGTTTCTCTCTAATTTTGCGAAACTCATTCGAAAAAACTTGGACAGCTCTGCAGCCAATAATTTCATTGTCACCTTGCAAGAAGAGATTGAGCGGATTGAACTTTATCTTGGACTAGAAAAAATGCGTTTTTCTGATAAGTTTGAATATAAGGTAGATGTTTCTTCTTCACTCGATACCGAATCTATTGAAATACCATCCATGATTTTACAGCCCTTTGTTGAAAATAGTATCATACATGGCGTTTTGTCTTTGAATCGAAAAGGAAAAATTTCGGTAAAAGTACACAAGGAGTTTGGTGAAGTCGTTTTTGAAGTGATGGACAATGGAGTCGGAATTGATAATAGTTTAGCCTCAAAAACCAATCAAATTGATGGGGATCATGAATCAAAAGGAGTGGAAATTACAAATCGACGCATTGAAATTCTTCGGCGATTAACAGGTGAAAATTTGCTTATTGTAGGTCCATTTCAAATGAACGGGGAAAATAACGAATGTTTGGGGACAAAAGTTATCCTTAAACTAGGTGGTGCTGATAAGTTTAACGATTGAAAAGGGGAAAAATATTTGCTAAAACAGATATTTGTTTGTATCTTTGATTAACTATCGGCTATAACAGCGTAGTAAAATGAAAAAGTTTGTATACATATTGTCCATTTTAACAGCAATTTTGTTGTTTGATTCTTGTACAAAAGAAGAGGTGATTTCTTGTGAGGAACATCAAGATCCTTTTGTATTGGAATATTTTGATGATGACTCTAGAACACTCGGTTCTATTGTTACTGGTGATGATGGTGATGATGTAGGTGGTGTAGATGATACGGATGAGGATGATGATGTAATCGGAGATCCGGACAATGATGATGATGAGATGGATGAAGATGATGACGAGCAACTTGATGATCGTGAAGGCGAAGGCGACGAAGAAGGAGTTTAAAAAAAGAAAATATTTAAATAGAGATATATAAAAGACACCATTTCGGTGTCTTTTTTTTGTTCTAATACTTTTTTTTGAGAATATTTTTTTGGTAAAAATTTACACAAATTCACAAGTCAATTCTCCGTTTAAGTTTTGAAATTCAAAGAATACCATAAATCTTGCCGTAATTATCAATTTATATCCATTATATTGTCATTAATAAAACGTTTTAGACAACTACACTACTTTGGTAATCGTTTTATTAAAACCGAGAGGGCATTGTTAAATCTACTGCGAAAATGAAAACAACTCCTTTTTTCAAGCTTATATTAATGGGTACATCTCTCTTTGCATAAGATTGGACACAGATAGGGTTGGATATTGATGGAGAAGCGGCAGGAGATCGAAGTGGAACATCTGTTAGTTTGAGTGGTAGTGGAAATTTCGTAGCCATTGGCGCACCTTTAAATGATGGTGCCGGCCCAGATGCTGGTCATACAAGAATTTATCAATTTTCAGCTGGTGTATGGACACAAATCGGTGCGGACATTGATGGAGAAGCCGCCGGGGATAAATTTGGAAGAAGTCTTAGTTTAAGTGGAGATGGAACAGTTTTGGCAGTTGGAGCTGCAAAAAATGACGGTGTAGGGCCGAATGCTGGGCATGTAAGAGTATTTGAAAATATTGCTGGTGTTTTGGACTCAAATCGGTGGCGATTTAGATGGCACCGCAGCAGATGATGAATATGGTTGGGCGGTGAGTTTAGATGAAACAGGTACAACTGTGGCTATTGGCGGGCCAAAGAATGATGAATCTACGGCTGAGGCTGGTCATGTGGGCGTGTTCGAGAATATTGGAGGCGTATGGATTCAAAAAGGTACAAATGTTTTAGGTGAAGCAATTTATGATCGCTCTGGATGGTCTGTTGGGTTAGATGATGCTGGAAATATTTTAGCAGACGCCGCATATGTGAATGACGGAACCGGAGTTTCTGCTGGCCATGTACGCCTGGATTGATTTGATTGCGATTCACTTACCACACCATTTACGGATACTACTTTATGTTTTGGTCAACCCCTGACACTAGACGCGACATCTGCCATTGGTGCCGCGGTGAATTGGGACATGGGCGTAACAAACGGCGTTCCTTTTTTCCCAGCTACTGATGGGGTGATTATATACACCGCTACGTCGGTTTCACCGAGCGATTGCCCCTTAACATTTGAAGTAACAGTGCATACGCAGCCCACCGTTACGGCAACGGTTGACCCTACTGAAATTTGTTTTGGTGAATCAGTTGTCTTCACGGGAAGGGAGCTGCAACTTATATTTGGGACCATGATGTGGTGGACGGCGAAACATATACTCCAGATGAGGATGGTATAATCACATATACGGTGATTGGTATCTCGGCAGACGGGTGTCAGCTTTTAACAACTGTTGATTTAGTGGTTGTTCCTGCTCCAGATATTACGGCGGAATTAGATACGATTATTAATACAGGTGGTACTGTAAATCTTATTGCAAATAGTTCATTTCCGGGATCTTATGTTTGGAGTCCAGCATTTGAAGTTGAATGCCCTACTTGTCCTGTAACAACCGCGAGCCCTGGGAATGACGAGACCTTTGTGGTGTTATTTACAGATCAAAATGGCTGTTATGCATACGACACAGTTTTAGTTTTAGTAAATTATATTGAGGGCATTGGAGTTGCATCTGGTTTTTCTCCTAATGGAGACGGAATAAATGACATTCTTTTCGTACAAGGTTATAATTTAGAAGCCGTGCATCTTCAAGTCTACAACAAATACGGAGAGCGCGTTTTCGAAGCATCTAACCAAGGTGTTGGTTGGGACGGTGCATACCTTAATCGTGATGAAAATCCGGGTGTATTTACTTGGGTTTTGGATTATAATTTAGTCGACGGCAGAATTGGTAGGATAAGTGGAAACACAACCTTGTTTAGATATTTCTTACATAAGTTCTACTTCCTTCAAACCGCAAATCAATCAACGGCTTTTTTATTACTAAATGGATGGGGTGTCAGATTTTTAACAAAAGCGACGTATAATAAGGGCAACTTCCCAGTTTTTCAGACGTTTATAAAGAACTTTGCGTATATTTAGTGCGCCTAACCAGCTATATTAATTTGTATGAATAAAACCTACCTTAAGCCCTTGTCTTTGTTGATGCTCATATTCCTATGTGGAATATTTCAGGCGAAAGGTCAAGAATTTATCAATGGAAGTTTCGAAGATAATGCCGGAGTAGAAGGGATTAACATGACAAATCCGGCCTTTAATGCTTCAGTTGCAAACTGCATTGGTTCAGAGGATTTTGGAGCAGGTGGAGTACCCAATCTTGATTTAATTACCACATTTGGTTTAGGAACATACGCACCAGCGCAAGACGGTGATTGGTTAGTTGGTATACACAAAATTGATATCGTCGCGTTAGAATTAACAACTCCGTTAACATCAGGAAATTCTTATACCATTTCATTTTGGAATAAATATGCGTTTGGAGGAATCACAACGAATATGGAGCTAGGCGCTTCAGAGGGAGGATTAGATTTTGGAACAGAAATAGCATTAACATATGAATACGTGGTGGGCGAATGGGCTTATGTTGAAGTATCTTTTGTAGCGCCAAATAACGCCACTCACATTACTATTAGTTTACACGAGGTTGGAGCAGAAACATGGGTTGGTGTTGATAATTTTGAATTTGTATGTATCCCGTTAACGATTACTGCACCAGTGACTGAATTGTGCTTAGGAGAAGAAATTACGTTAACCGCCACCTCTGAAAGTGGTGCGTCGGTTGCTTGGAGTGGAGGCGTTATTAATGGTGTGCCATTTTCGCCGCCTGAGGGAACTACTACGTACACTGTTGTTAGCGAATCGCCTGATGATTGTGAGGCCGAAGTTGAAGTAGTTGTTCACCCTTTACCTCCTGTTGATGCAGGTCCGGATGTTGAAATTTGTCTGGGTGACGAAGTTATATTAGATTCTGATGGCCCTGGTGTTGTTGACTATGAATGGGATATGGGTGTTGAAGATGGTGTCGCATTTAGCCCTGTAGCCACCACAACTTATACCCTTACTGGGACAGGTCCGAATGGATGTGTCGATACGGATGAAGTTATTGTGACTGTTCATCCATTGCCAGTAATTGATGCAGGAGAAGACTTTACGGTATGTGCAGGAGAAATTGTTATCCTTAACGGAGCAGGAGCAGAAGTTGGTGGAACTTATGAATGGGATGGCGGTGTTACGGATGGTGAGTTTTTTGCAACGGTAGTTACAGCAACATACACAGTTACAGGTACAGATGAAAATGGCTGTATCAATACAGATGATATTACAATAACAGTGAATCCTTTACCTGCAGTTGATGCTGGGGAAGATCAAATCATTTGTATTGGAGATGAAGTAATATTGACAGGGAGTGGCGCAGGGCCAGATGGGGTTTATGTTTGGGACTTAGGAGTTATTGATGGCGCACCTTTTGCACCGACTGAAACGCTTACTTATACGGTAACAGGTACAGATGAGAACGGTTGTGAAAATGCAGATTTAGTAATTGTAACTGTTAGTCCTTTACCTGTTATTGATGCGGGAACGGATTTTGAAATATGTATTGGTGATAATGCCGTATTGAACGGTTCAGGTGCTGGTGTTGGCGGCTCATATGTGTGGGATTTGGGAGTTGTTAATGGCGTTCCATTTACACCTGGTGCAACAGCAACCTATACCGTAACTGGTGAAGATGCTTTGGGATGTATCGAATCTGATGAAATTACGGTTACAGTTAATCCATTACCAGTTGTCGTGTTTACTGCGGACCAATTAGCGGATTGCCCTCCATTATTAGTTGCTTTTTCAAGCATCAACCCAGGTGAAACATTTGAATGGGATTTTGGAGATGGTTCTATTGGCGGTGGGGCAACACCAACTCATAATTATGACATAACAGGTGCTTATGATATTACCCTAACCGTAACCTCTGAGGATGGTTGTGTGAATTCAGCAACTTACTATAATTATATTGAGGTATATCCTGTTCCAACGGCTTCGTTCACTTATTTTCCAGATGACGTTTACGTTTCTGACCCGAATGTAAGATTCAATAATTTTTCCACTAACACAACGACTTATATTTGGAATTTTGGAGATGAATCTGCTTTGTCGAATGAATTTGAGCCAGAACATGTTTATCCGGGAATTGGAGACATGAATTATACCATTACGTTAAACGTAAGCAATGAGTTCGGTTGTACTGCAGACGCTACAAAATTGATCACGATAAAAGAAGATGTGCTTTATTTCGTGCCAAATAGCTTTACACCAGATGGGGACGCGTTCAACCAAGAATTTAAACCTGTTTTTGTTTCTGGTTTAGATATCTATGATTATCATTTAATGGTATTTAATAGATGGGGAGAATTACTCTTTGAGTCGTATAATGTTACCTATGGATGGGATGGAACTTACGGCGGAAAATTAGTGGATGATGGCACTTATGTATGGACACTTGATTTTGGTGAAACCAAAAGTGACAAGCGAATTTATGTCAAAGGACACGTCAATGTCTTAAAATAAAAAAAGAGGCAAAAAAACACGAAAAGATTATTTTGATTAAAAGTCGAAGTATCTATCCATAACGGCACTCTTTAAATTGAGAGCAATATGTATTAATTGGTTTTTTTCTTTTTGATCGAAGTATCACTTAACAACGGCATCTCTCCCGAAAGCTTTCGGGATTCTAAATGCAATAATAAACAAGGCAAATGGCAAAAAGTCTGTCTATAAATGGGCACTGAGGTTTACTCGTCATGCCCTTTTATTTTGGAATCGAACCAAACATAACCAACGAAGTAAGCCTTTTTCACGGCACTTGTTATTGCAATATGTAAAGTAGAAGTAAAAAGCGAGAAGAAAAATTGGGACTTTGTCTAGCCAGAATCGAACTGGATCATCTTGCTGCTCGGCAGCAATCACCAAAGCAAAAATGAATGGTAAAATTATTTCACCAATAAAGTAGAGTAGAATGACACCACCGACTGTAGTACTTCAACTAAAATGGAACTGAATTCTTATATTTTCAAAAAACAACCCCTAAACTGTTAACAAGTATTGATAAGTCCATTTGATCAAATTTTTGAAAGGGGCAAGGATACCTTAAATTCGTTTTTCCAAAATTCAATTAGACGTGGCGAAGAAAAAATCAAGTGGAAAACCAACGGTAACCCCGTTAATGAAGCAATACAATGCGATCAAGATTAAATATCCAGACGCTATGCTCTTATTTCGTGTGGGCGATTTTTACGAGACTTTTGGAGAAGATGCCATAAAAGCGTCAAACATTCTAAATATTATTTTAACAAAAAGAGGAAAGGACAGCCCTTCAGAAATTGAATTGGCTGGGTTCCCGCATCATTCATTAGACACTTATTTACCAAAACTTGTTCGTGCAGGAATGCGTGTGGCCATTTGCGATCAATTGGAAGATCCGAAAATGACCAAAACGATTGTAAAACGAGGGGTAACCGAATTGGTAACACCCGGTGTTTCATACAATGACAAAGTATTAGACGGAAGCGAGAATAACTTCTTGGCGGCCATTCATTTTGATGGTAAACAAGCGGGAGTATCATTTATTGATGTTTCCACTGGCGAGTTTTTAGTTGCAGAAGGCAATTTTGAATATATCGATAAACTGATCCAGAGTTTTAGACCAAAAGAGGTGCTCTTTCAAAAAGGAAAACAAAAGCTTTATTTCGAACATTTTAGCGACAAGTTTTATACCTATAAATTAGAAGATTGGGTTTTTACAACAGACTTTGCCCAAGAAAATCTAGAAAAGCATTTTGAGGTTAAATCTTTAAAAGGATTTGGGATTGACAAAATGGATTTAGCCGTGATAGCTGGAAGCGCCGTGCTTCATTATTTATCGCAAACACAGCATGATAAACTAGGCCATATTACAACCATTTCAAGATTAGAAGAGGATAAGTATGTATGGTTAGATCGCTTTACAATTCGGAATTTAGAATTGCTTTATTCGCAAAACGAAGGTGCCGTAACGCTCATTGACATTATTGATAAAACCTTAACACCTCCCGGTAGCAGAATGATGCGCCGTTGGACGGTTTTACCACTAAAGGATTTAAGCCCTATTCGTGAGCGCCATGAAATTGTGCAGTTTTTTTTAGATGAAGATGAATTTCAAAACACAATTGAAACGCAACTGAAAGAAGTGGGAGATTTAGAACGAATTATTTCTAAAGTAGCCACTACACGAATTAATCCGAAGGAGATTGTTCAATTAAAGCGTGCCTTAACAGCGATTGATCCCATAAAAACAGCATGTAGTAAAGCAAAATCAAAAGCATTACCGTTGGTTGGTGACCAATTGAACCCTTGCCCCGCTTTACGCGAACGCATTGAAAAAGAAATTTTAAATGACCCTGCCATTGCTGTTGGAAAAGGACAAGTGATTGCTTCAGGAGTGAACACGGAGTTGGATGATTTACGATCAGTTCTCAATACTGGTAAAGAATATTTGGAAGCCATGAAGCAACGCGAAGCTGAACGCACAGGTATTTCGAGTATCAAGATTGCATTTAACAATGTATTTGGCTATTATATTGAAGTTCGAAATTCACATAAAGACAAAGTTCCGGAAGAATGGATTCGTAAACAAACCTTAGTTAACGCCGAACGTTATATTACAGAAGAATTAAAAGAATACGAGTCAAAAATATTGGGTGCCGAAGAAAAAATTCACAAGCTAGAAACCAGTTTATTGTCAGACCTGGTTTTATCCATGGCTGATTATATGACTCTGATACAGCACAACGCGGCACTTTTAGCTAAACTCGATTGTTTGCATTCATTTGCCATAGTAGCTCGAGCAAATCAGTACACTTGTCCTAAAATGGACGAGTCCTTTGTGATTGATATTAAAGACGGCAGACACCCCGTTATTGAAAAGCAATTGCCAATTGGCGAACCTTATATTGCCAATGATGTTTATTTGGATAATGACACCCAACAAATCATCATGATTACCGGACCAAACATGTCAGGTAAGTCGGCATTATTACGTCAAACAGCACTTATTTCACTAATGGCACAAATGGGAAGTTTTGTTCCAGCAAAGGATGCTACATTGGGACTTGTAGACAAAGTGTTCACACGTGTTGGTGCCTCAGATAATATTTCCTCAGGTGAATCAACCTTTATGGTTGAAATGAATGAAACGGCTAGTATTTTGAACAATTTATCTGAGCGGAGTTTAATTATTTTGGATGAGATAGGTCGTGGAACTAGTACTTATGATGGAATTTCAATTGCTTGGTCAATTACGGAATATCTGCATGAGAATAAAAGCGCCAAACCAAAAACATTATTTGCCACGCATTATCATGAATTAAATGAAATGAGTGGAACGTTTAAACGTATTAAAAACTATAACGTTTCAATAAAGGAACTCGGCAATAAAATCATTTTTATGCGGAAGTTAGTTCCTGGCGGAAGCGCACATAGTTTCGGGATTCATGTTGCTAAAATGGCAGGAATGCCCAAAGCTGTTCTTAAACGTGCCGATCAAATATTATTGCAACTCGAAAAAAGTCATTCGGGCGACCTAAAAGCAGAGGCCAAAGCCATAGCTGCTGACGCCAATATGCAATTGAGTTTTTTCCAATTAGACGACCCAGTTTTAATGCAAATAAAAGACGAGATTGAGAGTATTGACATTAATACGTTGACACCTGTTGAGGCCTTAATGAAGCTGAATGAGATTAAGAAGTATGTGGGTGGTTAGTGAGGATTGAGTCTCGAGTTTGAGTCTTGAGGAGTTTGTGGCTAGGGTTCTCGAAACACTTTATTAAATCTCGCTTTGCTTGATTTTATAAAGCACTCTAACTGACAACTTAGATGCGAGATGGGATTCGTTGGACAATATGGCATTCTTGAAAATCTTGCTTCGCTCGAATTTTCGCGGTTGTAGGGCTGTTAGGCAAGCAATCATCAAGATGGATAAAACGGTATTTGAATTATGTTAAAGCTATTTAAACGGAAAAAAGAACATCCATTGTCAGAAATCCGTCAAAAATTGATTTTGATACAAAACTCTTTGGAGGTTACCATTTGAAAAAAAATCAAAAACGAAAGCGAGATTTAGTTCCCAACCTTTGCCGCAATTTTCTGCATTACTGCCATTAATGGCAATAAATCTTTATGCGAAAAAAATCCATCAAATGCTGAAGAATGATACGTCGAATCTTTAGTTGTTAACATGACAGACCCATATGGTGCGGCATCAGTAGCACGTCTATTTGTTGGTGCTGCCAAATCAGATATTTCATCCAATTTTAAATTCGAAACGCTTGCTTTGAGTTCTGTCCATTCCTCAGGCGTAGTAGCGCGGGCAGAACGAGATGGTGAAGTACGCCCTCTAAAATTACTCACAACAGAATCTTGTGTTACGGTAATAACTCTAGACCCCAACATAGTTGTTGACTTGTATTCATACTTCACAATATCAGCTGTTTTACAAGAGATAATTAGTAAAGCCGCAATTAATGGTAGTAAATATTTCATATTTAAAAATCGTTATGCAATGGGTGTATTTCAAAAATTATTCCACAATTAGCAAATAGTTGTCTTGTTTGCCTTTCCCTAAAACTACGAATTTATCATGAATCAGATCATTTTCAGTAATTACGTAATCTTCTTTAATCTTGACTTTGTTTACCGAAATTGCATTTTGTTTTAATTGGCGTCTAGCTTCTCCGTTCGAATCTAAAAAACCACCCTTACCAGCTAATGCATCAATTGCACTTAGGCCAGCGTTAAAATCTGTTCGGCTGATAGTCGCCTGAGGCACACCATCAAACCCATCAATAATTTCATTGACTGTAAGTTGTTTAAAATCGTCAATAGTTGCTTTTTTCTTAAACAAAATCTCGGTAGTTTTCAAGGCGCTGTCTAAAGCTTCTTGTCCGTGCACCATCAAGGTTACTTCAGCCGCAAGGCGTTTTTGAAGAACCCTTAAATATTCAGAACCACTATGTTCCTCCTCAATCGCTTCAATGTCTTCTTGTGATAAAAAGGTAAAGGTTCGGATGTATTTGGGCGCATCTGCATCTGTAGAATTAAACCAAAATTGGTAAAAAGCATAGGCAGAAGTTCTATCCGTTGTTAACCAAACAGAACCGCCCTCAGTTTTACCAAACTTTGTTCCATCCGCTTTTGTCATTAAAGGGCAAGTAAAGGCAAACCCTTCTCCCTGAGCTACGCGCCGAATCAATTCAGTTCCTGTAGTAATATTACCCCATTGGTCACTTCCACCCATTTGAATTTTACAATTCAGTTCTTTATATAAATGCAAAAAATCATAGCCCTGCAATAATTGATACGAGAACTCCGTGAACGAAATTCCGGTTTGAATCCGATTTTTAACCGAATCCTTGGCGCTCATGTAATTAATCGTCAAGTGTTTTCCAACATCTCTTATAAACTCAATAAAAGAAAAATTCTTCATCCAGTCATAGTTATTCACCAACACTGCACCAGTTTCGCTTTCGTTAAAATCTAAAAAACGTTCTAATACACCCTGCACACCAGCCACATTCTTATTCAATGTTTCCTCGTCCAATAAATTTCTTTCGTCTGATTTACCTGAGGGGTCACCCACCATACCCGTTGCACCACCAACCAAAGCAATTGGTCTATGGCCTGCACGTTGCATGTGCTTCAGCATCATAATCGGAATCAATGAACCTACGTGTAATGAGTCTGCCGTTGGGTCAAAGCCACAATAACCCGTCACAATTTCTTTTACAAGTAATTCTTCGGTTCCAGGCATAACGTCTTGCAACATTCCTCTCCATCTCAATTCTTCAACAAAATTTATAGGCATTCTTCAAAATTTAAATTCACGCGTTTTTTAATCGATAGTAAAGATAGTTTTTTTAGATGAGTTGCATGGGTTCAATTCTATGTTGTTATATCTCATTGTGCAAGCAAAGTTAATTTCATTCTTAAGCGAGTTTTAACTAGAGGATAAAATGTTCTTTTAAGGTAGGGTTCTGAGGTCGGATTAGAACAAACCACACCAGGCTTTGCGCATTATCAATTGCTGAGTTCTTAAGCGCAAAAAAGTCCCGTCACTTAAAGCGAACAGGACTTTTTATATTATAGTTAAACGTGAAATTTACTCTTTCACCAATTTAATTACTGTTGATTGATCACCAGCAAAAACATTAATCATGTAAATTCCTTTTGCCAATTCATCCAATGAAACTTCTTCCGTATTGAATCCATTTCCGTTTAATACAACATCTCCATTAACCGTGGTTAATGTATAAGTAAATGTTCCTTCTAATGAAATTGTAACCAAATCAGAAGCCGGATTAGGATAAATTGAAACAGCTAAGCCGTTCAATTCTTCAATGCCCACTTGGCAACCAACTTCTATTGTTTCTGTAGCTGTGCAACCAGCATCACACATAACAACAACAACATAAGTTCCACAAATTAATCCAGTTATATCTTCAGCATCATCAAAATCACCTGTTCCATCATTGTCCCAATCATAAGTATAAGGAGTACTACCTCCTGTTACAGTGATGTCAATAGTACCATCACTTCCAAAAATTTCATCCGTAGTGGTGTAAGTAATTTCTAAAGCCTCATAAACAGTTACGTCAATATCCGCT
>CAJQHR010000032.1 GCA_905478225.1 uncultured Crocinitomix sp. | reverse complement strand
ATGTCGAAGCCCAAAATTGAATCCTGTCTTGAGTCTATTCGCGAGTATTGATAAGGGTTTACGAAAAAATAAAAAGGGACAACCGAACTCATATTTTCGGTTATCCCCTTCAGCGGAGAGACGGGGATTCGAACCCCGGGTACCCGATTAGGGTACGCTTGTTTAGCAAACAAGTCCTTTCGGCCACTCAGGCACCTCTCCTTATTGCTTTTTTACTCGCGGCTGCAAATATATAAATTTCATGTAAAGCCAACAACGATATTGTTGTTATTTTTCGACTTTTTTTTAGCGTTCAATCAGGTTTGTATCTAGCACGTGCTGCTCAATTACATGTGCATCTTTCTTTTCTAACCTGTCTATCAACAACTCAACTGCATTATTTCCAATTGTTTCTATTGGTTGGGCGATCGAAGAAATTTTTGGTTTTACTAAATCGAAAATTTCAATATCATCAAAACTGATAATTTTCAGATTCCCAAATTGATCATTTTGGCTACTAGACGCTTTCAAAATTGCCTTTGCAATGCTATTATTGACACAGAAGATTCCATCATACTCTGTATCCTTTAGTTCTTTTAAGGCTAGATTAACGCCCTCCTGAATATTGTCGTGCGGGATTTGAAATAATTTCGCTAATTTTTTATCATTAAGGCCATTTAAATAGCCCGTTATTCGTTCTGAAATAGAACTGATATAAACGGGAGAAATGGTAAAACAAACGGGGGCTTTTACGCCTTGCTTATATAAAAAGTCTACTGCCTTTTCTGCACCCTCCACATTTCTAACCGAAACTGAATCCACATCTAAGCCTTCAAATACACGATCGACCAATACAAGTGGTACATCATTGTCTTTGAGTCCCTGTAATTCATTCTTACTATCAAAAGAAGAGGCCAAGATCAACCCATCAATATTTCGATTAATTAAATCGGTAATGAGTTTTTTTTCTTTTTGAACGTCTTCGTATGTATTGGATATAATAAGGTTGTAGCCTTTCGAGTACGCTACCTGCTCAATTGCCTTGAACAAAGTGCCGTAAAACACATTGGAAATATCTGGAACTATTACGCCTATAGTGTTGGTACGACCAACTCTTAATCCACGCGCATATTGGTTTGGAATATAGTTTAATTCTTTTGCCTTAAGGCGAACTTTTTCTTGGGTTTGTTTATTGATTCCTCGCTCATCTCCTTTGCCATTTAAGACAAGTGAAACCAAGGCTTTTGACACTCCGAGACTCTCGGCAATGTCCTTTAGTGAAATTTTCTTCATTTTTTGAGGCGATGAATTTTTCGTAACGAATTTAACTAAATCTTTTAGATTAACATATTTTATCAGAACAGATATTTAAAAAGCTCCAAACAAAACTGCAATAAAAACAATGCAGACATAATACTTAGTACGGATTTCTCAGGTTGATTACTTCCCATTAACATGACATAATAAAAGATTAAATATAGCCCGAATGCAATTTCAAAAAAAAGCATGTCACCCAAATAGGCGCAAATAAATCCAGCCGCCAAAAATGTACTGAGCAAGGACGTTAGCCACCATTTTTTTATGCTTTCGTGCAACAGAAAGATACTTGAACTATAAAATCCAATAAAAATCAAGAGTGATACATAGAGAAGTATTTCGCTGTCGAAAAAAACAGTTAGCGCTTCGTGCTGTCCTCCTTTGGTTAGAATATGTACAGTAAAGCCATCTACAAAAGCGAGACTCGTCATGGCTAAAAATGCGAAAATGAGGTAGCCCCTTTTTTTAAGGCTCAAATTCATAATCAAAAAGGCCAAACTTACTACAACAAAAATTAGTTTGCTAAAGAAGAATGGGGTCACAAAATCGCCTAAGGACACGAGTGAACTCAGCCCATAAATAAAAAAGGATAGGATGATGAGTAGAACGATTCTTTGCTCGCGATACATTCTTATTTTATTCCTAATGCTTCGTAGATATAATCAAAGGTTGATAATATCTCAGGTTTACCATTTACGACGGCTACATCATGCTCAAAATGGGCAGACGGCAATCCATCTCCGGTCAAAATTGTCCAATCGTCACTTAACTGTTTAATTTTTTCTGTGCCCATATTAATCATAGGCTCAATTGCAATGGTCAAACCATTTTTAATTTTTTTACCTCTCCCCCTTTTTCCATAATTTGGTACTTGAGGTTCTTCATGCATTGTGCGACCAAGTCCGTGACCGACTAATTCTCTTACAACGCCGTAGCCATGCGCTTCGGCATGTTCCTGTATCGCAAAGCCAATATCAGAGAGTCTATTTCCAACTTTAGTCGCTTCAATTCCTTTATATAGACATTCTTTAGTCACTTTCAAAAGTTCTTTCGTCTCCAGCGCCACTTCTCCTACTTCGAAAGTATAGGCATGATCACCATAAAAACCATTTAGAATAGCTCCACAATCAACTGAAACGATATCGCCACTCACAAATGGTTTCTTATTTGGAATGCCATGTACGACCTCTGTGTTTGGGGAAATACAAAGTGTTTTGGGGAAATCATAAAGACCTAAAAAACCAGGAATTGCACCTTGATCTCGGATACATTCTTCGGCAACCTTATCCAAATCCAAACCTGTGACACCCGGCTTTAATATTTTAGCTACTTCACCCAAAGTTTTAGAAACAACGAGCGCCGCCTGACGCATTAATTCTATTTCCTCGGCGGTTTTATAAATAATCATGGTGCAAAATTAGTCATTCACTTGATATATCAAAGCTAAAAACCTCATTCCCTAGAGGAAATGAGGTTTTTTATGTTTTATAAATAGTTTTCTTTTTATAATACTTCTGAAACCAAATCAGCAGCTTCTTGCAACAATACTGCTGAATGAACATTTAGTCCTGATTCATCAATTAATGTTTTTGCTTCAACTGCATTCGTACCTTGTAAACGAACGATAATTGGCACTGGAATTTCACCCATATTTTTATAGGCATCAACAATTCCTTGCGCGACACGATCACATCTTACAATTCCTCCAAAAATATTTACCAAAATAGCTTTTACGTTTGGATCTTTCAAAATGATTCTGAATGCTTTTTCTACACGTTCAGCATCAGCCGTTCCACCAACATCTAAAAAGTTAGCCGGATTTCCACCTGACAATTTAATAATATCCATAGTTGCCATTGCTAAACCGGCTCCATTTACCATACAACCCACGTTTCCGTCAAGGTTTACATAATTCAGCCCAGCTTCGCCCGCTTCAACCTCTGTCGGATCTTCTTCCGTTACGTCACGCATTGCCGCGTAATCTTTATGTCTATATAATGAATTGCCGTCCAATGTTACTTTAGAATCAACCGCAATGATTTTATCATCAGATGTTTTTAACACTGGATTAATTTCAAACATTGAAGCATCACAACCTTCATAAGCCGCATATAATGAATAAACAAATTTTGTCATTCCCTTAAACGCTTGCCCGCTTAACCCAAGGTTAAATGCAATTCTTCTTGCTTGAAAACCTTGCAATCCAACGCGCGGATCGATTACTTCTTTAAAGATTAACTCAGGAGTTTCTTCTGCTACGGCTTCAATATCCATTCCACCTTCAGTAGAATAGATAATTGTATTTCTTTCTTTTTCTCTATCTAATAAAACCGACATGTAAAATTCAGAAGGCTCAGAAGCTCCTGGATAATAAACATCTTCAGCAATCAGTACTTTATTTACTTTCTTACCTGTATCGCTCGTTTGTTTTGTCACCAAATGTCCACCTAGGATCCCTTTTACAGTATCTTCAACTTTATCAATTCCTTTCGCCAAAACAACACCGTGAGATTGTGTTTCAGTCACCACTCCTTTTCCTCTTCCTCCAGCATGGATTTGTGCTTTAACAACAAACCACTCCATTCCTGTTTCTTCACTTAATTTATTTGCTTTAGTTACGGCGTCAGCGGCATTGTCAACTACAACACCTCTTTGTATTGCTACTCCGAAACTTTCTAAGATCGATTTTCCTTGGAATTCGTGTAAATTCATTTGCTGTTTTTTTGTGCGTTGTAAATGTAATTTTAATCTTTTAATTGGCAATAGAAATTACATTTTTTTGAGGCAAAATACTTGTTTAAATGCAAGCGCAGAAATTTTCGAAAAATTGTTGTTGAAATAACAATCGTGCATTGTAGAGCTAATTACTAGTCATTGAACGACAATTGCGTGCATTTTAAAGAAAAATAGCTTTATTTTTGAGGCAATAAAAAACTTATTATTATCTTTCGTCTGAAATTAATATTCAACGAAAAAAAATTGAATAATGGGTTATTACAAGACAATTGACGGTGTAAAATACGACGGAGAATTAATCGAATTAGCTGAAAAATTAACTTCAGGTGGTGGAGACGGCAGATTATCAAAAGCTGATGCTGGTCAAATTTTAGAAGCTGTTAAAGATGGCGACAGTTATACTGATACTGAAAAAGCAACTGTAAAATATTTAAGAGATAATTTATAAGTGAACTGACGCTGCTGATGAGTGGTTCAGAGGTGAAATCAGATCTTGGGCTTCTACTAAATAGTAGGGTTTAAATAATTAGAATTGAAAAGCTCAGAGCGCTCAGGCGTTACTGAGCTTTTTTTATGCCTTAAATATAACCAGCCATCATATAGGTAATGTATCCCACCCATTCATGAATGAGTTTGCTCCAATCGGTCATATTACTAATATTGGGGACAATGAATTGTTCAAAGCTATAGCCGCGGGTTGCTCCTGTGAAATGGTCAGTAGTGAACACATCAAAATCTGTAAATCCTTCATTTTCAAAACAGGCCTGTGCACGCGGCATGTGGAGTGCCGAGCTTACTAATAAAATGTTTTGTACTTCCGGATAATTTTCCAATACATTTTTGGTTTCTACCGCATTTTCATGTGTGTTTTTAGAATTTTTTTCAATGATAAGATCTTCAGAGGGAATTCCCCAATCTAGCAAAACGCTTTTAAATTGAACGGCTTCATTTAACCCTTTATCAAATACATCTCCGTTGGCTCCTACAATCATAATTTTATCGACTTTGCCTAAATGGTAAAGATGAATAGCTTGCCATAAGCGGTCTCCTCCCCTTCTCAAACTCAACCGATCCAGATTATTGTCGTATTCCGCCATTCCACCAAGGACAACCGCAGCGTCATAATGACCAACGTCTTCAATTTTTGTTCCATCTGGCTCCCACAATCGGGTGAACTCACTAAATATGACTGTATTTGTGAAAAAAAATACGGCAATGCCCGCTCCAAGCAAGGTCCATTTCTTTAATTTTTTCCGTTTTGTGAACAAACCAATTGCCACAGAAATCACAATCCAAGAGAAAGGATGGACCAAAAAAGCAAGTATTTTCGATAAGATGAAAAACATGATCGACAAGTGGATTATATCGGTTTATATGACCAAAGATAATATATTATCTTTGCCTAAAATAATTTGAAACTTATGCAAGAGACATTATATACAATCGCGGTAGAAGGTGCAGATTCGGCAGCAGGCCAAGCTCAAAGTTGGACATTTGAATGGCCAGCTTTTTGGGACAAAGTAATTGAATACGGAACTAATATTGCAGTTGCCTTAGCAGTTTTTATCATTGGGATGATGATTGTAAAGCGAATTGCTAAAATGATCTCGAAACTGTTAAAAAAGAAAGATTATGATGCATCATTGCAAGGCTTTTTAGTCAGCATGGTGACGATTACATTGAAAATTCTAGTCATTTTAACAGCCTTAAGTCAGCTAGGCATTGAAATGACATCATTTGTGGCATTAATTGGTGCCACTGGTTTGGCCATTGGTATGGCATTTTCAGGTACACTTGGAAACTTTGCAGGTGGAATCATGATTTTGATTTTTAGACCATATAAAGTAGATGATTATATCGTTGCTCAAGGTGAAGAAGGTGTGGTTCTCGATATTCAAATTTTCAATACCATTCTTTTAACATTAGATCAAAAGAAAGTAATTCTTCCAAATGGTCCAGTAGCAAATGGAACAATCACAAATGTAACTCACCAAAAAACAAGAAGAGTTGATTTTACAGTAGGCATTGCATACGGAGATAGTTATGATAACGCGAAAGCAATTCTTCAAAAATTTGTGGACGAAGACGACAAGATCATCAAAAACGGAGAAAACTTCATTGGCTTGGTAGAATTAGGTGATAGTTCAGTTAATTTGACGGTTAGAGTATGGTGTACTCTTGAAGATTATTGGAATGTATATTTCAAAATGAACGAGCGTATTTATAAAGAATTTGGTGAGGCCGGTTTGAATATCCCATTCCCTCAAATGGACGTCCACGTGCACAATGCGACGTCATAGAGGTTCACATAAAAGGACAAAGTAGAATTTACAAGCCCTACTGCAAAATCAACTTTGCAGTAGGGCTTTTTTTTGTCACGATTATGTTCGTCGCTAGATCCAAGTTCCTGTAAAATAACTTCGGCATTACCTCAGTAGCAGACATCACCACCACCTAAAATTGTGATAGCTGACATTTCGTTGCAAGTTATGGTTAGAACAAAGCCTATTTCTTTTCTAAATCTCGAAAAAAAAGCAGCATAACAACTTCATCAATAGCGATTTGAGTATTGTTTGTTCTCAACAACAATTTAGTAACTTCTTGAAAAACGGGTTGATTCTTCACACCATTATCACGCAAAAAATGCATAAATTTCAAAACCTTAAACGCATCAAACCACCTAAAAAAACGTTTTATAAAAGCCGCTTCTGTTTTAGAATTTAATCGAATCTCATCCAAAGCATTTTGAAACTTTTGTTCCAACAAAAATCCATAAATCAAATCGTTTTCATCAGGCGCTAAACCATAATTATGAGATGGAATATTATCAGTTCTGAACCTAGGAATGCAATTCACAAATGCCTTCAATAGTTCAAAACTTTCAAAAGCATAGGTTTCAAAAACGGTTTTGTCTTCTGCTATCCAATCACCAATCGCTTTTCCTGTTCCAAACGGAACCCGATCTGAAATACGTGGAGATGGAAGCACAGCGGTTGTTTTTAGTTCTGTAAAACCTCCCAAAGCTATAATTTTATGAATGAAATAAAAATCTTCGCCCGCCTTGCGCTTATTCATTCCGCCTTGTTTTTGATAGGCAGACGAACGCACTGCCATGCTAGATCCAACCGTGTGATAGGCATATGGCAAACCAGCGTACTTCAATCCTTGGTTATAATAGCGCAAGTGTAATTCATAATTGATAATTCCGTTGTAAATGGCAGGTTCAAATTCTGTTCCCTCAACAGGATGCTCATAATGGATCGAACATCCTGGCGTTTTAGGGTGATTTATGAAGTGTTTTTCTATTTCTTGCAGATAATTTGGAAGGCACAAGGCGTCTGCATCAAAACAAACAATGACGCCATCTTTATCCAATTGGTCAAATCGATCCACGGCTTCGTCCATTCCAATTTTACGCGCCAACCCCACTCCTGCATGCTTTTTTGGTAATTCTTCCGCTATGGATATGTGAAAATGAAAGGTTGGTGTATTTAAATTAGAAGACCAGCTCAGCGCCGCTTGATAGGTATTTATGTTTTTGACCTTAATACGTTCAGTTGTTTGCTTTCCGGCATTGACAATCACAATTACCTCCACCGCACTGCTCGGTTTTTCACACTTATAGAGGGCGTTTAACGAAGTGATTAAGTTATCCTCGTCGTAACAGGGAATAACAATAACCATTTCCAATTCAGGATGTGGTTTCGATTGGATAAATGGCGGCTGAAATCCGTATTTATTAAGATAAAAATTCATCCCAACTTACGGAGCAATTCGGTAATTATTCCAATCATTGGCGGTCTTTTCGTAACAAATACGATCATGCAAACGACCTAGTCGGCCTTGCCAAAACTCTAAATAGGTGGGTTCAATAATTAAACCTCCCCAATGCGGTGGGCGCGGCACTTCATTCGGGAATTTCTTTTCAAAAAAAGCGACGCGTTCTTCTAAATTTGCACGATCAGGAATCACTGCACTTTGTTCAGAAGCCCAAGCCCCTATTTTACTAATCCGTGGGCGGGCAGCAAAATAATCATCAGACATTAACGGATCAATTTTTTTCACTTGGCCTTCAAATCGCACTTGGCGTTCGCAACAATCCCAATAAAAAAGCAGTGCTACGTTCGGATTTTCGGTGATTTCAGTTCCTTTACGGCTCTTATAATTCGTGTAAATGATCACCCCTTCTTCCAAAAGCTCGCGCATATAAACCACCCTTGAGGATGGTTTTCCATCTGTTGTGGCTGTGGTTAAAACCACGGCATGCGGATCGGCACAATTCTTTTCAATTGATTCTTGATACCAAACACTAAAAAGCTTCATGGGATCAGTATGCGCAACCTCTTCTAATTTTCCTTTCAGAAAATCTTCTCGATTTATTTTCTTTTTATTGGTTTGGTCCATGCGCTATTTTAATCTTGGATTTATTCTTCTTCGCTGGCATTAAAGGCAACGTTTATGTTGGGTGAATTAATCTCTTCGTCACCTGCATCAACTGGTGCAGCTATTGATCCACCTCCGTTATATTCATCCCCTTCAATTTCACACGGTACATAAGGGAAAATTTCAACAATTGGTGTTAATGAAATCATTGGAATTTCATAAGTTACCATTAATCCTTTTAAGCTTTCTTCAATTCGTTCATAAGCCATTTTCACATTGTGTGCAGAAACTAAAAAGTTATTGTTTACTTTTTTCTCTTTACCTGAGTCAGCATCTTCAGTTACATAAGACACTTTGCATTTATACCAATCTTCCGCATCATCATAATGGAAAATATCTGCAAAATCAGTTTTAGAAATTGATGTGACTAAAAACTCTCCTCTTACAAATTCACCAACTTCCTGATAAATGCGTGCTTCAGCTTCAGTAAACGAAAGCGAACTCACCAAATACGGTTCAGTAACTCGTTTTAATGTGCCGTCTTGAAATTCTTTCGTGAATTTTACTTTTACTGTATACCAATTGTTCATGCTTGAAATTTAATTTGAGCAAATGTAACGATATTCAATGATCCAATTAGTGCGTAATGGTTTATTTTTTTGAACAATTTATCCCATTTTTGAATCAATTATCAACAGCTTTTGAATCACGACTTATATCGAGTACTATTTCGTGATCTGAGTTAAAATAATAATCATAAACCAGGTGATCTTTCTCAAAAAAATAGAGTTTTTGATTCATCAAGTCAATTTTGTACTTTCCTATATTAACTGACCCCAAAACTCCGCCCGTACAAAACGTAAAATAGGTTCCATCTGTTAAGAATTCAATTTGAAAGGTAATTTCTCCCAGTTCCAATGAGTCTCGAATATCTTGCTCTTTTTCTACACGAATGAATTTATGCTGCAATGAATCCGTATCCTCCAAATTATAGTTCTGAAATTTCCATAATGCAACCAAGCGCCGAGGGATCTAGTTTGTGCTTCCTTCCCTTTAAGTTCATAGGTTAATAATCGTTTACTACCACCCAATGTGTCATAAACGTCGAATAACACCAGGCGGTTAAATGAAAATTCTTCAATTCTAAAGTTTCGAAATACCTTTGTATCTCCATAATCTAGAATTATTATCCTGCGCTCATCTGTGAACAAATTTTGTGCAATTCGATAAGCCCTTAAATTTAGAAATGCAGACATGTTGATTGACCTAGTCGCATAATTGTTGCTGTAAAGCGGATAATTATTGTACAGTACTGTATTTTTTGAAGAAAAATCGAGATACTTCATTTCACCCTCTTTTGGCAAAACTATGCTAGTATCTTCCTCATTCGAGCTGATTAATAGGACCTCTTTAAACTCCCAATGCCGCAGAATCAATTGTTCTATCGAGAAGTTAGTTTTGAATTTCGAATCTGACAGTTTCCCTTGCGCATAAACCGTATTCGATAAAATAAAAAATACAAGACATGCAAAGAACTTGAACGCACTAAACTTTATTTTCCTTGTGCGCATGTGAACGATCTCAATTTAGGCGATTCTAATAATCATACATTTTACCATTCCACCAAACGGCGAAGGCCGTGCGGCTATACTTTAACATTATCGTATTTCCTTGTAATCTAAATTCTTCTACTGTTTGACGAGTGATCTCAATCTCTTTGCCACGAACAAATGCACTAACACCACCCCACTTATTCGTATACGCCATAATTCCACCATCAATTTGTGGATTTTTCACCACGTCGTTATAGATTTGATAAATGTCCTCATCATACCAGATTTTACTTGTTCCCACATCATTATAAACAACTAAACTATCGCGCACAATAATGTTTTGCATGTCGTAACCTAATTCGGTGACTCGCTCCTCGGTGTATACTTTATTAACCCCAGCATTATCTCTATAGTAAATAAAATTATTGCCGCAGGCATATACCTCCGCATGCTGCTGCTCCGCATCAATTACATAACCGTTATCAAAAACTACAAATGTTCCGTTAACCGGATCATTAAATGCTGCCACGTCTTGCCCACAAGCAAAACTCACAGGGCGACTTGTACTAATCAAATCATGAAAACCACCTCTCCAAAAAAGGGAAGAATTACCTGTATTATCGCGGTATATAAAAACATTCGCCCCAACGTGACTGTCAAGTAATGGATAATCACCCACGACCATAGCCACTTCGCGCACCTCATCCTGATAATAATATTTTACATAACCGCCAATTGCATCTTGGAAAACAACCAAACTATCTCCGTAAGAGTATGCCGTAGCATTAGAACTAAGAATATGCTTAATGCCTCTGTCAAAAATTCGAATGACATTAGCTGTGCGCATCACCAACAGGTTATCCGTCACATCTATCTCATCATAGCTTTGTGCAAGTAAGATGTTATCACCGTCATAATTCACATAAATATCTCCTTTGGAATCGACATAACAAACGTAGTCATTCCCTAAAAATATTTTTTCAGTTTGTTGGTAATAGATTTGCTCAAAAATACCGCTATTAAACTGATGCAGGCGAAAATTGGCGTCTGTAAAAACGTTAATATCTTGCGCATTTGCGAAACCAGAAGTCAATAATACAAGGGCTAATAAGAGCTTATTCTTCATGCTTAATATTCGTTGTAAGAATTAAATTGAATGGCAATAAAATTAATATAAATTCTCATGCGCTTCTTTCTGAACCTAATGTCTTATTATTTTTATAAATAACCTATCAAAAAAAATGCCAATGTCACAAAAATGGACATTGGCATTTTAACGTATTATTTTAAGAATTATTTTCCTGCAGATTTTGCCTCAGCCATTACAACAGCATTGTAAACATTTACAATACCACCTGTATTGCTAAGAGATGAGAAAGGAACCTGTCCTTTTTCTCCTGGCTTAGGCGTTTCGCGCTCAACAACTTGAACAGATTCGAAAATAATATCTCTAATTTCAAACATTGTTAATTTTGGAAAGTAAGACTTTAATAAAGCCGCAACACCAGCAACCATTGGAGACGCCATTGACGTTCCTTGAATTGCTTGATACATGTTGTCAGGAATTGTTGCGTAGATCTCTAAACCTGGCGCAAATACATCTACCATTTCTTTATTGTAGTTTGAAAAACTAGCGGCTAAACCATTATTTCCACCCATCCCTTTTTTGTTTGGTGCTTTATACTTCTTATAACGAGTAGATGCTCCAACTTCAATCCAATTCGAAAACTCTTTCGTCATAGATGGATATTTAGGAGACGGAAAGTTCGGATTTAATGCAATGTCCATTCCAGAGTTACCTGCGGCATGGCAAATTAAAACTCCTTTAGATTCTGCATAACGAATAGCTGCAATTACTTCGTCTTGGTAAGGAGAATAGGCTTTTCCAAAACTACCGTTAATGATTTGTGCACCATTGTCAACCGCATAGCGAATTGCTAAAGCCACATCTTTATCTCTTTCATCACCATTTGGAACAGCTCTCACTGACATAATTAATACATTATCAGCTACACCGTCGCTTCCAATTCCGTTACCTCTTGTTGCTGCAATAATACCAGCTACGTGAGTTCCGTGAAAAGCATCTGGTCCTTCTACTTCATTAGAGCCATAATTCACATCACTGAAATCAGATGGATCATCTCCAACGATTACACGTTCGTTCAATTCTAAATTATAGTGAGAATTTAATTGACTATTGAAATGGTCAAATGCACCTTGTAACTGCCCTTTAAGCATTTCCATTGTAAATCCTGCTTTCACTAAAGGATACACTTTTTCAGCATAAGGTCCAACTGCTGGATCTTTTTTTGCTTTTTTTACATCCTTAGCAGTATAAGGGCCGCCAAAATGTTTATCCATAGCACTAAATGCCTCCTCAAACCCTTTTTGCATTTGAGTATAATTAGCTATACTTGCGTTAGCACTTGAAATTGAGCCTTCAACCTCGTCGCGACATTTTTTATATAATTCGTATTCCTCTTTTTCATCATCAGAAATGTCAGCTAAACTTTTGCCTTTAAACTTATCGTCATACTTTTTGTATAAACGCGTCACTTCTAACTGCGTATCATTAATGTTTTCGCCATCAGGGTTCCCTAAGAAACTCCATCCGTTCACATCATCAATGTATCCATTATTATCATCATCAATGCCGTTTCCAGCAATTTCTTCTTTATTTACCCAAATGCTACCTTTCAAATCTTCATGTTCGATATCTACACCTGAATCAATTACAGCAACAACAACTGTTTCTGATTTTTTATCAGCCAATAGCTTTGCATACGCTTTATCGGTACTCATGCCATATTTAGCACCGTTATACCAATTTAAAATTTTCTTATCTACATCTTGCGCTCCAACCGTGTAAGAGGCTAATAATAATGAAGCAATAAGAATTTTTCCTGTTCTGTTCATACGTTAAATTTATTTGGATAAAAGTACAAGAAAACTTTTAAATTTAGATTGACTTCTACACAAAAGGTCGAAAATAACCATAACCACCTTTAAAATAATGTTGAATATCCTAAACCATTTGTTATTTTTGTGCGTCTATAGGTGAAACCTATGTATATGAAAGTTTATATACTCTTCTTATTTATGCTGAGCTCGTTCATAACGTTTGCTCAAATAGATGGTGAAAGTATTTCATATCGTCACTACAAAAGTGAATTTAGTGCAACTCCAACGAACTTTGCTGTAAAGGGAAAATCGCGTCAGTTAATGGCGGATAAGGATATCGTTTATAAGTATCAAACTGGAGATTGGCATTTTATATATTGCACACCGCATGTATTGGGTAATTTAATGGAAGATGGTGTAGTCGAACAAATCTATTTCAATCCTGCTCAACCAGTATTAATGAACGACACCATGCGGATTGTTCAAAACATTGATAGTGTCCACAACGGAAACCAACCCTTAATAAGCGCATTTACTGGTAATGATGTCATCATAGGTTATATCGACACAGGAATAGATTATGATCATGAGGACTTTATAAATGAAGATGGATCAACCCGTGTATTATATTATTGGGATCATTCATTAGGATATGATGAAGAGCGCACTCCAGATAAATATGGCTATGGTCAACTTTGGACTGCTGAAAACATTGATGCTGATATTTGCGGATCATCTGACGGAAGTGCGCACGGAACGACTGTTTCAGGTGCAGGATCAGGTAATGGAAGAGCAACGAGAACGCATAAAGGTGTTGCGCCAGAATCTGACATCATTATAGTAGAAACGAATTTTGGTTTAGCTAATTGGACCCTAACTGTAGCGGATGCTGTTGACTTCATTTTTTCAATGGCAGACACCTTAGGAAAACCCGCAGTTGTAAATGCAAGTCTTGGAACATATTGGGGAAGTCATGATGGAACCGATCCTGCCTCCACAGTTATTGATAGTTTATTAGATGATTTACCTGGAAGAATAATGGTTGCTGCTGCTGGAAATTCTGGAGCACAAGGTAAATATCACTTAAAAGGAATAGTTGATGTCGATACATCATTCACTTGGTTTGAGGTTAATCCATCATCAGCTTACGGTGTACCTGCTACTTATTTTGATTTATGGGCTGACACTTCAGATTTTAAGGATGTTGAATTTGCTTTTGGAGCAGATAAGGTTGATCCATATTTTGAATTTAGAGGCAGAACGGGATTCTATACAATTGAATCATTATTGGGCACCACAACGTACGACACCATTTGGTCAGACGGAAATGCGCTCAGCCCTGTAGAATTCTATTGCGAAGAAATAAATGGTGTTTACCATATTGAGATGGCCATGCTTGATCCAGATTCTTCAGCTTATTTCTTTCGACTAGAGACAACGGGAAGCGGAGAATTTGACATTTGGTCAGGCGCTTGGCTTGGGGCATCAGATATTGTAAGCGAAGATTTACCAAGTCCAGTTGATTATGCGCCAATCCTCCATTATATGATGCCAGATACCTTGTCAACCATTGTAAGCTCATGGACCTGTTCTCCAAAAGTGGTTACCGTTGGTAATTTTAAAAATCAATACGACTATATTGATTCGGAAGGCGAGCCATATATATTGGGCGGTGTGCCTCCAGGTGAATTAAGTCCAAATTCGAGTAAGGGACCAAATAGACGCGGTCATATAAAACCAGATGTTGCTGCAACTGGAGATGGAATTATGAGCGCTTGTCCGCTATGGCTGTCAGAATCACTAGTTGTCTCAAATCCTAGCATGTTAGCTGAAGGAGGTCAACATGTGCGAAATGGAGGAACGTCAATGGCTTCTCCGGTTGTTGCGGGAATAGCCGCTTTGTACCTAGAAAAATGTCCAACATCAACCTATCAAGACTTTTTAGATGCCTTACATGAAAATGCATATGAGGACTTATTTACGTCAGAAACTCCGAATATGGTGTGGTCCCGTCGAACGACCGGGTGTCCAGGAGCTTGGGCAGGGAGGACAGCGCGAATCCGTGCGCGGGACCTCTGGCGGAGTTGAGCGCGTTGCCGAGGTTCAACACCAGCGCC
>CAJQHR010000031.1 GCA_905478225.1 uncultured Crocinitomix sp. | reverse complement strand
CTTACACCAATATGTCAATTTCTCAAACCTTTTTCGCCTCTAATCAAACACCCACTATTCCCCGTTTGGGAGGCGCAAAGGTACACATCCTTTTCCAACTCAACCTAATTTATTTTTGCCTTTTTTTTATTTATTTTTCATTAGCGCTATAGCCAGCTGGTTACGTGGTATTTGGAACAAACTTTTTTTTGATGATTTATACGCAAAAGGGATTGAAGTGGTAGCTTTTGGCAATGCCAAAACTTTAGCGGAAAGCCCGACCCTTTTTTTTTGAGATAATATATATAAGGTATAACCAATTTGACTTTAGCCTAACCCATCTAAATGCAACAGCCGGCGAAAAACGCAGTAAAAAAAGGGATTGCCCACATTAAAAAAATGCTTTTTAACCAAAGGAACTGTACTTTGATGAAAGATAACAAAACATTGTACGGGCGGAACGCGTTATTATGAGAGTTGCCTTGCATCATTATTATTAAAAATGGGTAACTTGTTGACTTGATATTTGAATAACATGATGAGAAAACGCTTGCGTGCTTTATGGAAACCTGAACTTTACCACGGCTGGGGAAGAAAAAAACGTTTTTTTGAGGGATGGTATTATAAGGTAGTGAGCGCAGATGAAAAACATGCTTTTGCTTTTATTCCAGGAATTGCAATGGATGCAGATGGGAAACAACAGGCTTTTGTGCAGGTGTTGGATGGAAAAAAATTAACTGCAGCTTATCACCAATTTAAAGGAAGTGAATTTATAGCACAACCAACCATTCATCATGTTTTAGTTGGAAAAAGCAATTTTACGGACAATTATATTGATTTAAATTTGCCCAATATAAAAGGGAAGATTCAATTTGAGAATAAATTTGCATGGCCGAGTTCTTGGTTTTCGCCTGGGATAATGGGTCCTTTTTCTTTTGCACCACGCATGGAATGCAAACATGGAATTTTAAGCATGGATCATTCATTAAAGGGTGAATTGATTATTGATAACGAAAGGGTAGATTTTAACGAGGGCCGAGGATACATGGAAAAGGATTGGGGTCACTCTTTTCCGGAGGGTTATATCTGGATGCAGTGCAACCATTTTAGTACTGCAGGGGTTTCGATTAAAGCATCTGTTGCGAAAGTTCCATGGATGGGGAGTTCTTTTGTTGGGTTTATTGCGGGCATTTTAATAAATGGTACCCTTTATCAATTCACCACTTACAATTTCACAAAACTTAGACACTGCAGTGTTGAAGCCACGCAAATAGCAGTAACTATGGAAAATTTAAAGCATAGATTAGAGATTATTGCACACCGCGAAAGAGCAACTGTGCTTGCTGCCCCCATTGGTGGATTTATGGATGCGCGAATTGAGGAGAGCATGATGGCGCGATTGGATGTGAAATTAACCGAAAAAAAAACGGGTGACATCATTTTTGAAGATACAGGGACTAGCGCAGGCTTGGAAGTAGCGGGGAAATATGAATTGTTGTTGAAGTGAGGGTTTGGTGGTTTGATTATTTGATGGTTTGATGGTTTGATGATATGGTGACTTGCTGGTATGATGGTGTGATTATGAAAACTAGATAAAGAATGGATTAAACAAGGCGCCTAGAAATGTCACTAATCCAACAACTAATAGTCCCAAGACGAATAACACTTGTCGAAAACGAAAGAGTTGTAGTTTAGATTTAAAATAATATTGATCAAAAGCTTCTAATAGAAATCCTACGGAATAAAATAAGTTTGCCATTAGACCATAAAAGATAATGGCTAGGATATTTATTTTTAGCATAGAAATAGGCGAAATAAAGATACCAAGTACGCCGAGCCCACCAACGATTAAATTAAACAGGATACGTTTTTTCTCCCACCAAATTAATGATGACATGATTTTTTCATTTTTATTCTTAAAATCATCATTATCTAAAACTTCCGTATTTGACATAGAATAAATTTATTAGAAATTATACTGTCTCTGCTTCCACCCAACCCAAGATTTAACTATGAACTGCAAGACAACATGGAACAGCCTACTTTCTCATCTGCCCAACTAGGACGCTTGGTAAACCATTTTTGATTTTTTGGTTGCTCATCATACGGTTGTTTTAGGAGCTGAAAGAGTTCATCAATAATAGAATAATCACCTTTATCTGCTGATTCGATTGCTACATGCGCCATGTAATTTCTTAAAACGTATTTTGGATTAATAGCATTCATTTTAGCGTGGCGATTTGTTTCTGAGTTATTGCCGCTTTTTACCCGTGTCGCATATTCATTTAACCAAGCTTTCCATTGGAAGGCCTTCCTTTCAAAATCTTCAGGCGAGAGATAGCTGTCGGTTTGGATTAAAGCCAAGTGATCAATTGGCGCAGTTGAATTTAGCTTTGTGAGGTTTCTAAAAAACAAGGTCATGTCTGTTTCTGTTCTTCGCAAATTTTCGGTTAATTGATTGATAAAATTGGCATCATCCGCTTGAGAATCAAAGATTCCTAGTTTAGAAAGCATCATGGTTTCATACTCGCTTTGATAGGTCGTTTTAAATTCATCTAAAATGGCCTCAAGCGCCGGAACATCTTCTATTAAAGGATAAATGGCGTTGGCCAATTGTGTTAAATTCCATAAAACCACCGAAGGTTGATTGCCGTAGCGGTATCTTTTATGTTGGGCGTCTGTGGTATTTGGGGTCCAACCTGGATCGTAATTTTCTAACCAGCCATAAGGACCATAATCTATTGTTAATCCAAGAATCGACATATTATCGGTGTTCATAACGCCGTGGACAAATCCAACGCGTTGCCAGTCTAACACCATTTTTCTAGAACGCACGGCCACTTCTTTAAAAAATTGAAGATAAACTTCCTTGCTAGGTTCACCTAAATGCGGATAATTTGTGCGAATAGTATAATCAGCTAGCCCCTTAAGATTGACTTTATCTTGCCATGAAGCGAATATTTCAAAATTTCCGAAACGTATAAATGATGGAGCTGTTCGGCATACCACTGCTCCTTTTTCATAAGCTGCATTGCCGTTATACAAAACATCTCGCAGCACCTCATCACCAGTGAGAGAAAGTGATAAAGCTCTTGTAGTTGAAATGCCAAGGTGGAACATGGCCTCGCTCATTAAATATTCGCGAATGGATGAACGTAACACCGCTAAACCATCAGCTCCTCTTGAATATGGTGTGCGGCCTGCTCCTTTTAATTGTAGGAACCAATTGCCTGACTTTGTTTCAACCTCGGCGATATTAATTGCTCTTCCGTCTCCTAATTGACCTGCCCAATTCCCAAACTGGTGTCCTCCATAACACATGGCATAAGGTCGCATTCCTTCTACATTTTTTTGACCGGACACTATATTTAAAAAATGCGGGGAATCTGTATTATCAATACCCAAAGTCTCAGCCATTTCTGCGCTAGAATGAATTAATGTTGGATTGTTAGTGGGTGTTGGACTCACAAATGAGAAACAAGCTCCTTTCACTTGTCGCTGATGGTCAGCCTCAATAGGATCAGCAGGTAATTGTGTTGTAAACGTATCGTCAATTTTTAAGTTTTGAATTTTACCCATTTCTATTTGCGTTGCAGTTTTGCATAAAGTTATAACTAATGAACGACAATTAATTTGTAAAAATTCGTCTATCTGCATCCAGACACCAAATGTAAAGTGGCAGTATCTCAACTTTTAGCGTAACTTTGGCGGATATTATAAAAATTGAATGACATTTAAAGAATTAGAAATTGCGGAGCCTATTCTCCGCGCCATAGCTGAAAAAGGCTATACAAATCCCACTCCCATCCAAGAACAATCAATTCCAGTTTTACTGAAAGGAAAAGATCTATTAGGGTGCGCACAAACAGGAACCGGGAAAACTGCAGCATTTGCAATTCCAATCATACAGCAATTGTTTGAAGACGAAACTCGAAATAGAAATCACCGAAAAATTAAATCGCTTATTGTCACGCCCACGCGTGAATTAGCGATTCAAATTCAGGAAAACTTTAAGGCGTATAGCAAATATACTGACTTGCGTAATACCGTAATTTTTGGTGGAGTTAAACAAGGAAAACAGACTGCTGCGCTGAAACAAGGAATAGACATTCTTGTTGCCACTCCAGGACGATTACTTGATTTAATTGGTCAAGGTTACATTACTTTAAAACATATAGAATATTTTGTTTTAGATGAAGCGGATCAAATGCTAGACATGGGCTTTATTCACGATATAAAGAAAATTATTGCCCAATTGCCCCACAAGAGACAATCGCTGTTTTTTTCAGCAACAATGCCAAAGAGTATTGTAGAATTGTCGGGCAAAATTTTGGGGAACCCATACAAGGTAACAGTAAAACCTGAGCAAGCGACTGCTGAGAAAGTAGAGCAATCTGTTTATTTTGTTGCAAAGGCTGACAAACCGAAACTACTAGAGTATCTTATCCTTGAAAAAAATCCAGATTCTACCTTGGTTTTCTCAAGAACAAAACATGGAGCTGATAAGATTGTACGCAAATTAGCAAAAGCAAAAATAACTGCTGAAGCAATACATGGAAATAAATCACAAAACCAACGCCAGCGTGCACTTGGAAACTTCAAGAATGGAAAAACGAAAGTTTTAATTGCAACAGATATTGCGGCAAGAGGAATTGACGTTTCAGAATTATCGTTAGTGGTGAATTACGATTTACCAAATGTTCCAGAAACATACGTACACAGAATTGGACGAACAGGTCGTGCAAAAGCTAGCGGCATTGCACTATCTTTTTGCGATATTGAGGAACGTCCTTATTTAAGAGACATTGAAAAACTAATTCGTCATAAAATTGACGTAGTTAGAGATCATTTATTTGTAGACAGCCGAGACGAATCTTCATTCGTTCCACCAGAAAAACCGAAGCAAAATCATAACAGGAGAAAGAAAACTCCTGGAAACCAAGGCAACAAAAACGTTTGGAGACGGAACAAACCAAAGAATAAACCAAGACAATCATAATTAGTATCTGCTCGGCCAATAATTGGTCATTTACAGGGTAAACTCCTAACTCTCGCGTTTAATTGGCCTTGAATTTGAACTTTTTATGCGAATATGTGCCTTTTCAATGAATGGGAACCAACTCTCAACTCAATATCATAATGACATGCAACATTTTTAAGTAGTTGGGAGTATTATTTTTATATCACCTAATTATGACGCGCAATTCACACTAGAATTTTGACTAGATTTGTTTTGAAGATAAAAAAAATGCCAGAAGGAGGATTAAAACGCATTAATAAGTATTTAAGTGAAGTTGGCTACTGCTCGAGGAGAGCGGCAGATAAATTAATTAAACAAAATAGAGTTACAATTAATGGCAACGTTCCTGAATTAGGAACTAAAGTTGCTCCTGGCGATCAAGTTGCTATTGATGGAACTTTGGTCACTCCAACAAAAGAAGAATTTGTTTATTTGGCATTTAACAAACCCATTGGAATTGTTTGCACCACCGATACTCGTGTAGAAAAAGACAATATTATTGATTTCATTAACTATCCTAAGCGGATCTTCCCAATAGGGCGATTAGACAAACCGAGTGAAGGTTTAATCTTTATGACCAATGACGGTGATATTGTCAATAAAATATTGCGCGCTAGAAACAATCACGAGAAAGAATATATTGTTTCAGTGAATAAACCCATCAACGATCAATTTATAAAACGGATGAGAAACGGAATTCCTGTTTTAGATACTGTGACGCGCAAATGCACCGTTGAGCGTCTAGGAAAAAATAAATTCCGCATCATTTTAACACAAGGCTTGAATCGACAAATTAGACGCATGTGCGAATATTTAGGTTATTCAGTAGTCACGCTCAAACGCGTGCGGATAATGAATGTGAACTTAGACGTTCCTGCTGGAGCTTGGCGAGATTTAACGGCCCAAGAAATGAAAGAAATCAATCGTTTGATTTCGGGGTCGGCCAAAACACACGAAGTTAAATAAGCGAAATTTGGACACAAAAAATCAATATCAGATAAGGGCATCAAAAGAATACACTATTCAATTAGTGCAAGAAATTGTTGAATTATCACATGATGACTCTATGGCTCGCAAGTTAACTGGAGTATGCGGTAAAGGCGGGAAGTTTTATTTTACGTTACGGCGTCTTTCATCAGGAGGATCGCCGACCTACTCACCCAAATTGGTTGGAGAGGTGCAAGGCGATCAAAGTAACGCTTCAATTCATATTCGTTTTCGACCCTCGCTGATCTTAGTGATATTCGGGTTGTTAATGTTGGGTATTAGTGCTGTTCTATTCTACAAGCATAATTCTGGAATTGATGAAGATAGCAAACCATTGATATTCGCTGTGATTTCAATCGCCATTTTTGTCGCTACAGTTTTAACTCATTTTCATCTAAAAAAGGAATTGAAAACCATTTTTCTAAATCTGACTCTGAATCAAGAAAACAATTAGTTGAACAGGGTTAATTAGATTATTGAAAAGAACTTATGAAATCCATCAGTGCATTCATAGTGATTTTTTTACTCTCCTCCTGTGACCCCCGTTTAGCAATTGAAATGGCAAATGAGTCAAACTCAAAGATAGAGATCATCTGGGATTTTAACGAAATTAGCGAACACAACAAACATACTTTTCATGAGCTCTTTGAAGGTTATGATGACATTCGAATAGACAGTCTTGAACCGCTAAGTTCAACCTTTATCGATTTCGGAATAGGAACATGGGATATGGACAACAAACTTGACTCTTTATCAAATTGTTTGAGTAAAATCACGATAAAAAGTGGTAATTCGTCTCTTATTTATAAAGGAGAAGATCAAATCAAGCATTATCTAGAAAGCACAATTATTGATCAGCCAAAATCTATTATTCGCATCAAGCTTAGAAAAAGCATTGGGTCATAACTTCTGGCACTGAACTTTAAAAATATTAAATTGACTGAATAACGTATCCGTATCGTTTTACAATATCACCATCACTAGCGTGTGCCGCCATTTCGCCAAATCATCATATGCGCCTTATTCTCCATATATACGAGCCTACATTTTTGCTAAAAAAACGCTAGCTGCATTATTCTCACTATCTTAACCCCCATGAATAAAAATAATAAAGATTTAAACCTAGCGGTTTTGATTGATGCGGATAATATTCCCTACGCAAATATACAAGGGATGCTAGATGAGATTGCGAAGTTAGGAACACCTACAATAAAAAGAATATATGGAGATTGGACGCGACCGGGAGTAAATGGTTGGAAAAAGCCATTATTGGAACATGCCATTACACCCATTCAACAATACGGATATACGACTGGAAAAAATGCCACAGATTCAGCCATGATTATTGATGCAATGGATATTTTGCACAGCAATAAAGTAGATGGTTTTTGCTTGGTATCAAGCGACAGTGATTTTACCCGACTGGCAACCAGACTGAGAGAATCAGGGAATTTAGTAATTGGAATTGGCGAAAAGAAAACTCCAAAACCATTTATTGTATCTTGTGATAAATTTATCTATATAGAAATTTTAGCAGGAGCCAAACACAAGAATAAAAAGAAGAAGGTTACAGATAAGGATAGAGTCGTACCAAGTACTGAAAAATACGATCGGGTGAGTGAGGGATTAATTAATCTTTTAAAAGATTCGGTTGATGATATTGGAGATGATGAAGGATGGGCTTCTTTAGCAGAAGTCGGTTCTTTACTTTTGAAAAAGAAACCCGATTTTGATCCACGAAATTATGGTTTTCAAAAATTGACTCCTTTTATAAAATCGTTAACGAAAGATTTCACAATTGACGTGAGACCAACTGAAAAAAGAAACATCAAACATATCTACATTAAGAACAAATAACTGTGCCAATAATTAAGCTAGAAACAAGAATTAAGGGAGAAATCGAAGTTGTTTTTGACTTGGCTCGAAGCATTGATTTACATCAGCTTTCAGCTGTCAAAACCAATGAAGAGGCTATTGGCGGCAGAAAAACGGGATTAATGGAATTGGGCGAAGAGGTAACTTGGCGCGCAAAGCATTTTGGAATCTATCAAAGACTCACCTCCAAAATGACAGAAATGGAAAAACACAGTCTCTTCGTGGACGAAATGACGAAGGGGATTTTTAAGGGCTTTAGGCACGAGCACCATTTTAAGGACGTTGACGGTGAAATCATCATGACAGATATTTTGAATTATACAAGTCCACTTGGCGTTTTAGGGAACATGGCAGATAAATTGTTTTTAGAAAAATACATGACCGATTTTTTGACAAAACGAAATGAAGTCATTAAAGCTTACGCCGAGGAAAAAGAATAAGCGTTTTATGAATCTAAAAAATGGGAACATTACCTGGGGATAGAATCAAGCGCAAAGACTTCGAAAATATGGTCTTCGATAAAAGGTTGGTACTCCCTTTTTCATTGAAAGCGTATCATTCCCCTTATTATTTAATATTTTTGATTCTAAGTACTACTTTGTTCATAGCCTTACAATCCTTTCAAAAAGAACTATTGCCCCTAATATGGGTAATTATTGGTATTATGGTTCTGGCGCTTATCGGAATTGTGCGGCGAGATCGGAAACGTACTTTTAAAACTATCCATATTCCATTAAAACGGAAACAATTTAAAATGATTTTACCCCAAATTGGACACTCATTGAAGTGAGAACTGAAAAATATTACACAAGATTATATCATTGCCTTTTCAACCTGTCCAAAATATGGATGGAAAAGAAGGATAACTATTTTACGCACTAAGGAGGCCTTACTTGTGAACATGATTTGTTTACCAAATCACAGACCGTTTATATTAAATTGTGGAATTGAAAAGAATTATGCATCTATTTTAGAGAACAATATTCGGAAATTTACAGATCGAGATATCAGCCAGGAACGTCAAAATTTATTAAAATGAAAAAGCCATTTCAGTTCTTATTCATTCTTTACCTGGCCTTTTCATGTACAAAAAATTCTTATCCTGAATCTTGCATTTGTGACACACCAAGTCAAGATTCCCTAAAAATATTAGCTGCAATCGAAGACCTAGCATTAGGATTTATGCTTTCCACCAAAACAGAAGAGGTTTATAAAGGAATACGCCGCACATTAAATAATAAACCTTATAATGGTTGGACCTATACTTTGGACACAACGATTGTACATTCTAATGTCTATTATCAATATTTGGAAGGAGTTATAATCCGAAAAATCGATTACTACTCAAACGGGATTTTAGACCACGATTTTAGTAATGAAGATGGTAAAAGCATAGGTTGTGAAAGAATGTGGCGAGAAAATGGAGACCCTTATGTTGAGGCTTACTATAGCGCTCCCGGAATTAAAGGAGGATACCAAAGAACATGGCACGCAGATAATAAACTAGCGCTAGAAGCGTTTTGGAGCTATGGCGATTTAATCTATCAAATAGAGTATGACATTGATGGAAATATTACGAGTCAAAAAGGAAACAAACCCGAATGATAATTGCAAAAAACGATAGAATATATTTACGAGAAGCTGTCCCAACCGACACCGCTTTCTGCATTGCGCTCATGAATACGCCCGGGTGGCTAGAGTATATTGGTGACCGAAATATAGCTACCCAAGCGCGTGCACTAGGTTATATCCAAAAATCACTTATTGATTGTTATAAAGCGAACGGGTTTGGACTTTATATCCTATGTTTGGTCGAATCGAATGATCCAATTGGCATTTGCGGGATTGTTAAAAGGGACACCCTAGATATCCCAGATTTAGGATTTGCGATTTTGCCAAAGTATGAAGGGAAAGAATATGTGTATGAAGCATCCGTCTTGACTTTAAATCATGCGAAAAATCAACTTAAAATGGATCAAATGTTGGCCATAACAAATCACAACAATGTCCGTTCACAAAAATTACTTGAACGTTTAGGATTTACAATTGTACTTGATTCTGATTATGACGGTGAAGGCGAAGTTTTGGTGAAATATTCGCTTGATTTTTCAATGACATCTTATTAAAACAATTACTATGAAAGCACTATTATCTTTACTACTCATTTGTTTCGTCAGCCTTCAATCTTTTGCGGATTGCGCAGGATCGGGGATTTGGGCTTGGCCTCAAACGGAAACTATTTCAGAAAATCCAGTAATCTATATTGAAGGTTATTTTATGGACCAAGAAACGGTTAGAAAAATTGGCAAAGAATATGCACTTTATTTGGTCTCACCAAGCCACATGGCACGATTAGAA
The DNA here is from genome assembly GCA_905478225.1 of uncultured Crocinitomix sp. Classification (GTDB taxonomy): domain Bacteria; phylum Bacteroidota; class Bacteroidia; order Flavobacteriales_D; family Crocinitomicaceae; genus Crocinitomix. The sequence goes on along the minus strand of CAJQHR010000031.1, from coordinate 20,563 downwards.
GTCATTGAAGTTTTAGAAGGTGAAATGCATCTTACACAAGTAATGCTCAAACCCATAGCAACATTGCAGGCTGATGTTGAATACGTGCTGTCACTTTCTTCGATTCCAAAAAAATCAACCAATTCACCAAAAAAACTAGATCTAAATTTCCCCGATTCCAAATGGACGGTGAAGGCGAGAAAAGATAAAACGTTACCCTTATTTACAAGTTCTCCAACGTGGGTTTCATCAAAAGTGATTTATTACGGTTGCGGCCCTTCAAACAGAATGGCTTTTGAGTTTAAAACCAACAAACAAAACAATTTTCTGATTAGAACGACTCTCACTAATACAGCAGACAAATCACAAAGCACCTACTATTTAGCGGCGAAGGAAGGAATTGTATCTGTTGGTCATGGCATGTGTTCAGGTGCTTTTACACCGGGCGAAGGAGTCAAATATAAATTAGAATTCAGCCTATTAGATGCTTCGTGGAATAAAGGAAAATCCGCGTCATGCGAGGTAGTTTACAAAACTGAAAATTCGTTTTAAATACCCATCAGAAATACAAGCAAAAAACGAGTGCCTAATACCACCTTTTTTTCTTCTTTTTAGAAGCTTCTGACTTTCGTCCTTTGCGGTATTTACTTCCACTTTTCTTTTTATGGACCTGTGGCTTTGCATCTGGATCAAGCGGATAAGGGTGTTCTTCCTCAACTGGAATAGAGAGATGTATTAATTTTTGAATCGCCAATACATAATCTCTTTCATCAGCCGAGCAAAATGAATACGCCTTTCCAGACTCCCCTGCTCTGCCTGTTCGTCCAATTCTATGGACATACGTTTCTGGAATATTTGGTAAATCAAAATTAATTACGGCATCCAAATTCTCAATATCAATTCCACGTGACGCTACATCTGTTCCAATTAATATATTGACAGTGCCATCTTTAAATTCTTGCAAGGCCTCTTGTCGTTTAGCTTGTGATTTATCGCCATGAATAGACGCTACTTTATATCCATTCTTCAAGAGAGATCGCTCCAACTTCTCGACACCAAACTTCGTTCTTCTAAAAATAATGATGTTCCCTTTTACCGTATTCCGCAAAATATGGAGGCACAACTCCATCTTTTTGGCTTTGGGTACATAATACAATAATTGGTCAACACTTTTGGCCACTGAAGAACGTGGCGCAACATCCACCCGTTCAGGTGATTTCAAAATGGAATTTGACAAACCAACCACCTTCAATGGCATAGTTGCTGAAAAGAATAACGTTTGTTTTTCTTCGGGACAGATTTTTTCGATTTTTTGAACATCATCAATAAAGCCCATATCCAACATCATATCTGCTTCATCAATTACCAAGGTTTCAATAAAATGCGGATCAAGATATTCTTGTTTGTACAAGTCTAAAAGTCTACCCGGTGTTGCAACTAAAATATCAATTCCTTTATTCAGGATTTCTTTTTGGAGCTCTATTGGCACTCCACCATAAACAACAGCACTTGTGATGTTCGTGTGTTTTGCATAAGTTTTAAAGGCTTCATCAATTTGAACGGCCAGCTCACGTGTTGGACTCAAAACTAAAGCTACCAATTTTTTACCACGTTTTACAACATGACCTGAATCCAATAACCCGTGTAATATCGGCAAAGCAAAAGCAGCCGTTTTACCCGTACCTGTTTGTGCCGACCCAATAACATCCTTACCCGCTAAAACAAGGGGAATCACTTTCTCTTGTATTAAAGTGGGTGTTTTATATCCTTGATCAGATATTGCTTTCAGTAAATTATTATGGAGTTCTAGTTCTAAAAAATACATTTGTCCCGCGTTGGTTATTGCTACAAAGATAGAAGGATAGATGTGCAATCAACTCATTTTTTTTATTTTGAAAGGTTGAGTCGAATGAATTTTTATCATATATTTGGCTCAAATCAAGATATAGTAAAATGAAGTTAGTCTGTAAATATTTAAACTCCTCAGTCAGAGATCCAAAAAGGTCCTGTCGGAATACACTTATGAATATATAGATTAATCAATAATATAATTATTCAGCCCGTTCCGACTTTAAAGTTGGGACGGGCTTTTTTTTTGCACAAATGGCGCATTTATTTAAACTTTATTTTGACTCATTCAAAGGCCTCTCAATTGAGGTTTGGTGGCTCGCGTTAATTACATTAATTAATCGCGCAGGTACCATGGTCATTCCCTTTCTTGCATTGTACTTGACTGAGGACCTAAATTTCACACTTACGGATGTTGGTTTGGTGATGACCGCATTCGGTCTAGGATCAGTTATTGGCAGTTGGTTGGGTGGAAAACTAACCGATAAACTTGGTGCTTACAAAATTATGGTGCTTAGCTTAATAGGATGAGGTTTTCTTTTTATTGGCATACAATACGTAACTGACTTTACATATTTATGTCTGAGCATTTTTATCTTAACAACAGTTGCGGATCTTTTTCGCCCAGCATTGTTTGTGGCGCTGCATGCTTATAGCAAACCTGGTAACAAAACACGAGCGGTTACTCTAATTCGGCTTGCTATTAACTTAGGATTTTCTGCAGGACCAGCAGTTGGCGGGATGATTATTGTTGGAGTGGGCTATCGTGGTTTATTTTGGCTAGACGGGATCACTTGTATTTTAGCTGGGTTGCTCTTTATAAAAATATTGAATCCTAAAAAAGCTCCGGTAACTGAAGAAGTTTCTATTAGCAAGCTTCAATCTGCTTATACAGACGGAAAATTTTTATTGTTTGTGATTGCGATACTATTATTCGCTATGGCCTTTATACAATACTTTTCAACCATTCCGCTCTATTATAAAGATGGGCATAATTTAACAGAATTTCAAATTGGATTGCTTTTTGCAGGAAATGCCCCTAGTAAAATGGTTAGAGAACAGCGGAAACACAAAAACCTTTTTAATGATTTGTGGGGTCATATTGATTGGCCTAAGTTTTATTATTCTTAACCTAACAGATTGGAGTGGAATTCTGGTTGTTGGACTATTTTTAATGAGCATTGGAGAAATGATCATTTTTCCTTTTTCAAACGCTTACGCCATGGAGCGCTCTAATTTCGGCAATAAGGGCGAATACATGGCGCTTTATATGATGGCTTTTTCAATTGCACATATATTTAGCCACAATGGCGGCATGCATTTAATTGATTCAGTCGGGTTTGATAAAACGTGGGTGATTGCTGCAATCTTATCGTTTGGGGCGGTAATCCTAATCATGGCGCTCGGACGCCTGATGCATATAGAAGCAAATAATGAATAAGGCTCTATTGCGAATGGAGTGCTTCTTGAACTGCGGCGGCATTATCCTTCAGAAAATCTTCATAAAAATCGTAATTCCCGTTGTCTAGGTTCAATTGCGAGTGGTAAAAATCTAATTCGACTTTATGTTTATCCATAAAAGTCTGGACATATTTGGGGTCGGTGACTTTTTGCAAGGCTTTGTCGTAAGCTTCCTTAATGGCCTTATTTTGCAAGGCGGTATACACCATCATTTTTACATCAAACTTATCCGCCTTATAAGTTTCTGCATTATGTCCCAAATATGGTTTGCCCCATTCCATAATTGGATAACCATCATATCCAAAAGGTTCCATTTTGTTTGTTTCGAAATTATAGTAGAACCGAATGTTAATCCAACCCATTGAATGGTATGCAGCAGCTAAATCGCAAAGAGCATAGTACATCCCCATTTTTTCAGCATCAAAATGATTGTACATTGAATCTGTCTGAAACTGATAGTCTTGAACGATTTGCTTGGCCATTTTTAATTCCTTCTTGTACTTCTTGTCACCCTTCGCCGCTCCATACACTTTGATTTCGGCATCTTTTACTAAGCCTATGGTTTCAGTTTCATTCGTAAATGCCTCAAAGAAATCTTGATCATCATATTTTAAAATCAATCCATCCGGTCTGTTTTGACTTTTAATTACACGAGATGACAGATGCTCTTCTAAACTATAAACGCCCCATGAACTGCCATTTACAAATAAATTAACGAACCGAAATTCATTACTTAAAATGCCTTCTTGTTTGAGTAATTGATGAAACATATACCCTTTTAAATGACCACGAGTAGATGGTTCCTGAACACTGAAAGTTTTTAATCCGTCAGCCATAGGATTTTTTAACTTGATACGGAATGACCATTTACCACTTAATAAATGATCTGTCCAATCACCTTTTAATCGGACTTTACCGTCCATAACTCGACTGCGATAAATAATTTCTGATTTCACGTAATCATCAGGACTTCTTTCTAAATATCCCAAATCAATAGCAGCATCTCTAAATCCTTCTAACTTCTCAAAGCCTTCATCATCAATATTGATATACAATTTTTCTAATTGATATCGCGGCATGACATCCCTTTTTGAATACCAATACCACCCAGCTGCCAATAGAAGCAGAATTAAAGGGATAAAAACAATTTTACGTTTGAGTATTCTCATTTATTGATAAGGAAATAGAGCAGGCAAAAATACAAAAGTTAATTTAATAGAAAACTAAGTCAATGTGATCCATTTCTTGCAACAAGTCCAACATTTCTCTCAATTCTTTTTCACTGATTTTATGTTGACTTTTTTTGAAATTTTGCCATATCAATATGAATTCCTCTCGGTAATCGATAATGCCATAACCGCCATATAAGCAATCCTGCATCACATTCCAATTCTTAATATTCAGTGAGTCCTCAAAACAAAAAGCACTCTTAATTTCTTGCGTAAATGTTTTCCGCGAATTGAAATTGCTACCGTCAATATATATGGTTTGTCTCTCTTTCACAGAAATCTTTCCATTAAACATGCATTATATCTCCATGCCCCTTATAGAAAACCGCGTCCGATTCATCCAAAAAAGCATAATACAAACGATACCTTCCGCCAACGGCCAAAGCAAAACTGGAAATATCAAGGTCCAATAAATTGTTTCCTGGTATCAGATGACGACAAAATTTACTGTAAACGGTATTGTATTTATCCACAATCACCACGCGCATTAAACAGCTATCCTCAACATTGGCGGCAAACGTAGTACTAAAAGTTGCTGGATTAGGAAAAGCCGGGTAAACTGCAACAGTCTCCGAATTACCTATACCTTCCAATTCACATTCTGACGCAATTAGATCTTCAATACCGCTTTTCCAATCGGCGTCCGCTATCCAATCGGTTGGGTCCGCTTCACCAACGACCTCTCCAAATTCATTTGTTTCGGTAAATGATTTATAGCCTTGTTTATCGCAAGCAAAAAACAAATATGAGGTCAAAAAAAGCAATGCTAATAATTTCATTTCGCAGCCTAATCGTTAGTTTATTTTTTATTGAAAATATATAATTCTAAAAGTACACAAAGGAACTTGAATCCCATATTCAGATCATTGTTTTTGAAATTGAACATTTATAGACAATGTAGGATTCCCATTGCCCCAATATTTATTCCAGCAGTAACTCATTAAAAACAAGGCAGATTTGTTATTTTTGCCTCAAATTAATCCTATGAGTAACACCGTCAAAGCCACTTGGCAGGGTAACATGCATTTCACCGCTGAAACGAAAGAGGGCGTAATAAACCTAGATGCGTCTGAAGAATTTGGCGGAACCGACCAAGGACTTCGGTCGAAATCATTAATGCTGACATCATTGGCAGGTTGTACTGGAATGGATTTAGGTTCATTGATCAAAAAAATGCGAATTGAAGTTGATGGGATCACGATAGTGGTTACTGCCAAGTTAACTGATCAACATCCAAAAATCTATCAATCAACACATATTGCTTATCATTTTACCGGCATAGATTTAGATCGTGAAAAACTGACTAAGGCAGTTAACATATCTGTTGATCGCTATTGTGGCGTAATTGCAATGTTCCGCGCTTTTTCTGAAGTGACCATTGAAATTAACTTCGATTATTAACGGAAGTTTCCCTTTATTTAGATTATTCAAAGTCTCTCAACTAATTGGCAGACTACATTTTTATCCATCATAAAAAAATGGCGACCCAAAATTGAATCGCTATTTCACATATTATTGTTTTAATATCTATCTACGCCAATGCTTTTTCTAAAGCATTATCATAAAGATCTTTAATCTCATCTACATAACCAAAATGCTCATCATCCACACACATTTTCCCTTTAGTCACATGTCCTAATAAGGTATATGGAACGGTCTGGTTCATCATATATTCGATAAACTCTTCTTCTTGATCTTCGTTGATTGTTACCACAACTCTACTCTGTGCTTCACCAAATAAGAAAGCATCTTCTCTTATTTCCGCATCAGTAACAATATCAAAACCAAGTTTATTTGGCATTGACATTTCTGTCATAGCAACAAACAATCCACCATCTGCACAATCGTGTGCGGCGTTGATTAAATCATTTGTTATTAATCCTTTTATAGTTGCTTGAAGGGCAAACTCGTCATCTAAATTGAAATGAGGTGCCGGTGAAGCTTCAATGCCATGGTAAGAAACCAAATATTCTGATGAAGAAATATCATCTTTAGATTCACCAATAATGAAAATCAAATCTCCTTTTGATTTGAAATCCAAAGTCATGATTTTCGACTTGTCTTCAACCACCCCAATCATTCCGATTGTAGGTGTAGGGAAAACGGGTTCTTCTAATCCACCAATTACCGTTTGATTGTAAAATGAAACGTTTCCTCCAGTGACAGGTGTTCCGAATTTTAAACAAGCAGCGCTCATTCCTTTAATTGCACCAACAAACTGCCAGTAACATTCCGGATTGTATGGATTACCGAAGTTTAAACAATTTGTTACGGCGCTTGGCACACCTCCCGAAACAACAATATTTCTTGCTGCTTCTGAAACCGCAATCTGCGTTCCAATTTCTGGATCTGCATTCACATAGCGTGAATTACAATCAACCGTCATAGCTAACGCACGATTTGAGCCTTTAATGTTTGAAATACCTGCATCAGAAGGACTGTTGGTTGTCATTGTTTTTGTTCCAACCATTGAGTCATACTGCTCATAAATCCACCTTTTAGATGCGATATTTGGATGCTGTAATAATTGCAATGCAACGGCCTTTAAATCTTCAGGCTGCTCAACATCTTCTATTTTAAATTTTTTAAATTCTTGGTAATAAGCTGGTTCAGTATACTCACGCTCATAGATTGGCGCTCCGCCACCTAAAACTAATGAATCAGCAGGCACAGATGCAACAACTTCTCCATTCATTGAATAGTTAATCGTATCGCCTTCCGTCACAACACCAATTTGAACGGCGTGTAAATCCCATTTTTCAAAAATATCTTCAACTATCTTTTCTTTTCCCTTTTCAATAACACACAACATTCTTTCCTGAGATTCTGATAATAGAATTTCCCAATCCTTCATATTGTCTTGACGAGTCGGCACTTTTGATAAGTCAATATCCATTCCTACATTATCTCCAGCTGCACTCATTTCGCATGACGAACAAGTAATTCCAGCTGCACCCATATCTTGCATTCCAACTACTGCATCTGTTTTTGCTAACTCTAAAGTAGCTTCTAACAATAGTTTTTCTTGAAATGGATCTCCAACTTGCACAGATGGTAAATCATCTGAAGATTCTTCTGTAATATCTTTACTTGCGAATGCCGCACCTGCAATTCCGTCTTTACCTGTGGCAGAACCTACAATATATACCGGATTACCAGGACCTGCACTCGTTGCCGAAATCATTTTACCTTCTAAAATTCCTGCTGAAAAAGCATTCACTAAAGGATTTGTATTGTAGCATTTGTCAAACATGGTTTCTCCACCAATGATTGGAACTCCAAATGAGTTTCCGTAATCACCAATGCCTTTTACTACACCTTTTACTAACCATTTTGTGCGCTCTAGTCCAATATCACCAAACCTTAAAGAATTTAATTGCGCTATTGGTCTTGCACCCATGGTAAAAATGTCTCGGTTAATTCCACCAACCCCAGTTGCAGCACCTTGATATGGTTCTAATGCACTCGGGTGATTGTGAGATTCGATTTTAAATACACAACCTACTCCATCACCGATATCAACCAAACCTGCATTTTCTTCGCCGGCTTTCACCAACATATGTGGTCCGTCCTTCGGTAAAGTTTTTAACCATTTAATTGAATTTTTATAAGAACAGTGTTCTGACCACATCACAGAATATATAGATAGTTCTGTGAAATTTGGTGTGCGCCCCATTGCTTCTTTTATCAGCTCAAATTCGTCTGCTAATAATCCGAGTTCAATAGCGTCTTCAACTGTTGCAAGTACTTGTGTTTTATTATCCATTTGTTGTGCTAAATAAATTTAGACCACAAAAGTAATTAATCTCGCCTTTATAGTTCTTGTTTTAGAAGAATAGTTCTCCATTTTTTTCAACAATTTATATGATCGTTGGAATTCTAAAGATTACTCTCGTTCTTACCTGACACTATCCCTTCATTTTCTTAGATTTGTGAATCAACAAATGGATTTACTCAACTTTATCATAGTTCTGTTTTTAACGTTTTTTTGCCTTTGGCGATTAGCGGGGAGAATGAATCTATCTAAACCCACGTTGTTATTAGGTTGGGGAATAAAATTAGGTTTTTCGTTCGCCTTTATTTTAGTATTTAGTCAGTTTTATGGTAACGGCACTTTATGCGGTGACGCGTACAATTTCATGAACGATAGTCACATACTTTGTGAGTTCGGACAAAACAATCCGCTAGAGTATTTAAAGCTCTTGGTCGGTATTGCTGATGAGCCCTTATTATTTGAGCAAACCATTTTGGGTGAGACGAATATTTGGAGTTATGGTGAAAATGGTGACTTTATAAATGACAATCGTTTAATCATTCGAATCAATTCAGTTGTACACTTTATATCCTTTGGTAACATTTATACGCATGCCGTCATTTTGTCCTTTTTATCTTATCTCGGGATTTTATTGACCTACCAAACTTTTGCTGGTTTTATGGCCAATAAAAATTTGTTCTTCCTTTTATTGGTTGCATTCCCATCCCTTGCATTTTGGAGTTCGGGCATCACGAAGGAATCCTTATTGATTCTTTCGCTCGGTTTGTTCTTTTTTGGTTTATTCAGATTAATCAAACTATTTTCTGCACTGAATATTTTGGTATTAGTCATTGGGATATTGATGTTGTTATTTAATAAACCGCATGTGGGATTAACGGTATTAGCCCTCGCACCGATTTTCGTTATCGGACATTTTACAAATTGGAAAAAAGGACTATTATACGTTTTTCCATTAGCCATAGTGATTGTGCTTATCGGACTAACCTATGCGCCCAGTCAGCTCAACTTGCTTGACAAAGTATCTTACAAACAAAAGGATTTAATTAACATGGGAAAAGGCGGGATATTCTTTGTAACAGATTCCTCTTTCTGTACTTTTGATTACGAACAACTGGATAATTTCAAAACGGAACCCAATAAAAAGATCACGGTATTAAAAAAAACTGCGGGAGAGTATAAATTATTTGGTCCGCATGCATTTCATCCTTTTTCAATTGTGCCCAGTCCAACACAATATGATGTTTATTTATTGCAACCGCCCTCACTCAGCTATATCCCCGTAACTCCAATCAACTATAATCGATCAGCGCTATTTACAACTTTACCAGAAATTCTGCAGAACACAATTATTCGCCCTTACCTGTGGGACCCCGGCAGTGCGTTGAAGTATTTCCCTTTTACAAGTAATTTATTGTTAATTGCATTTGCGGTATTTGTTTTATTTAATCGAAAAAAAACCAATCCGGAGGAAAAGTATTTAGTCGGCTACTTTTTGATATCAGCACTATTAATTTTAATGCTAATCGGATGGACAACGCCAATTTTAGGCGCCATTGTACGCTATAAAATCGCTGCGGAATTCTTACTTTTAATTGCGCTATGCATAACACTCAAACCTTTAAAAAATGAGGCTTAACCAACTATTCTTTATCACGCTAGTATCGGCGCTACTTACAGCCTGCTATCAGGGAGAAAATGCCGATTTAATTGTTCATAATGCACAAATTTATTCTTGTGATGAAAACTTCACCATTTATGAGGCCATGTCCATTAGAGACGGAAAAATCATTCAACTTGGGCCGGAGCGCGAAATTTTAAATGGGTATAAATGTGACAATATTGTAGATGCGCAAATGCGACCAATTTATCCGGGTTTTTATGATGGGCATTGTCACTTTTTAGGTTATGCAAAATCATTGAGCGAGGTTGATTTAAATGGCTGTGGATCATTTAATGAAGTGGTTGAGCGTGTCAAAACTTACGAGCAAAGTAACGAGTTGGAGTGGATTGAAGGACGAGGATGGGATCAAACGCTATGGGCGATAGATTCGTTTCCGAACAATGCTGTTTTCAACGAACTTTATCCAGATAAGCCACTTTTAATTAGACGGGTTGATGGTCACGCGGCACTTGCAAATGCTAAGGCTTTGGAAATTGCAGGCATTACAGCTGAAACAGTTATTGCAGGCGGTTTTATTGGTGTTGAAAACGGTGTTTTAACAGGTTTATTACTTGACAATGCTTACGATTCAGTTGCTAAATGCATTCCTCAAATGCCTGCGGAACAAAAGCTTGATTTTTTACAAAAAGCAGAAAATGATCTATTTGCAGCTGGGCTTACCTCCATTAATGATGCTGGAATTGAATCAGTTGATCGTGAACTCTACATGAATTGGTATGCTAATGGAGATTTAAGAATTAAAGACTATGCTATGCTCTTTCCTGATTCCGATAACATGGATTTCTCATCACAAGAAGGCATTTATAAAAAAGGGAATTTGCATATTCGTTCGTTCAAAATAATTGCAGACGGCGCTTTAGGATCGAGAGGCGCTTGTTTATTAAAACCATATTCAGATGAACACAACCATTTGGGTTTTATGCTCCGAGATACAATCGAATTGCTTGATATTGCGAGTTTAGCGAAAGAAATAGATTATCAAATTAATACGCATTGTATAGGCGATTCCGCCAACCGAACTATGTTGAATATATATGCGCAAGTCATTCAAGATAAAATGGATCACCGTTGGAAAATTGAACATGCACAGGTGTTAAATGAGGCCGATTTTGACTTTTTTGAATCCATACGAATTATCCCATCAGTTCAACCTACACATTGCACCTCTGACATGCGTTGGGCGGAAAAACGATTAGGGTCAGAACGAATAGTTTATTCCTATGCGTATAAAAAACTGCTCAATAAAGCAGGAAGAGTTGTGTTAGGTACAGATTTTCCAATTGAGCGAATTTATCCACTTGAAACTTTCTACGCTGCCGTTACGCGGATGGATAGAGATGGTTATCCGGAGGATGGATTTTATCCGAACGAAGTTTTAACCCGAGAAGAAGCACTAAAGGGAATGACCATTTGGGCCGCTTATTCAAATTTTGAAGAAGATGAAAGAGGGTCATTAGAGGCTGGAAAAGCAGCAGATTTTGTCATGCTCACACAAGATATTATGCGTGTTGAATCCAATGAGATTTTATCAACCTTTGTGGTGCAAACTTATTTGGACGGGGTGATGGTTTATGATGGAAATTAAATGAGAAGACTTTAAAAATTTCTAAAAGCCCAATACTTTATAGGTTTCCCATCATTCAAACGAAAATGCTTCGTTAGAAGATGTTCGTGCGGTAATTCACCCAATAAAAATGGTCGAATATCATGGATAAGTGATCATATATCTGAAAAATAACTAAGCCCTAGTAAACTAGTATCCAAGATGATTGGGCATAAATGCTCCAAAGTCATTCTTAAAAACTAGGAGAAACTAAAGTTCGATAATTAGTTTGAGGTCCTTTACATGGAAAGTTAAACCCTAACGAAAGTTCGTGCGAACCTCCAGTGACATTTGTTAACTCTGAAATAGTTAAATCGTAGCTATATCCGAATCGAAAAGTTCCTGCATCAATTCCAAAAGTGAGAATAAAAGCGTCCTCAGTTCGCCACCAAACACCAGCCGTTACAATGCCGTGTTTTATATAAGCCCCAATATTCAATTGCTTAAAATCACGTTGATGGGTATAAATTATATTGGGTGAGATGGAGGTCACATTTCTGCAGTTAGATTTACCTCCAAACGGAATGGTTGCACCAGCATGGACCAAAATAATTCGATTTCAATTCGAAACAGAGTTGCAAGCAGTTAAAAATCTAACGTCAAAGATTTAAAGTCATTTACAACAATTAATCTAGCAGTATCTCACAAAATATCAACCTTAATCAAAATAGAAAAGAGCGGTTCACCTTATGGGTAAAACCGCTCTTCTCAAAACAAAGAAATCAAATCAGGGAACCACCCCCTCTTATCCAATATTCCGTTGTACACATATTTAAAACCAAACAATATGCACAAGAAATATTTTATCTTTCTAGAACGACGGGCAAGATATCGTTCTAAATCTTTTTGGTTTGTCTTTACAAGACAAGTTAAATCCTAATGACAATTCATGCGACCCACCGGAAGCGTTTGTCAATTCAGAAATTGTAATATCATAACTATAGCCGAATCGGAAAGCACCAGCATCAATTCCTATTGAAAGAATAAATGCATCACGCGGTCTCCACCATGCTCCAGCTGTAAACGCTCCGTATTTAATATAAGTTCCTACATTCAACTGCATAAACCCATCTTGATACGTATAAATAACGTTTGGTGAGATTGAGGTTACATTGGCGTATTGTGAACCTTTACCAAATTCAATATTTGCACCTACATGACCAGTGAATCGCATTGGCAAATTACTTTGACCGTCAGGATTTAAGATTAAACTCTCCTCTGGCGTGTTTAAGTGCTTTGCAGCAAACCCAAAGTAAAAGTTCTCTGAATACCCCACAATTCCTGCAGAGAGGTCAAAAAACCCTTTTGTTCCCCAGTTTCCACCATCACCCCAGAAAATTCCACGAGGTAAATCTCCAGTTTGATAAATAAACCCTCTTCTAGGATCAATTTGATCTCCAAAAGTTAATTTACTCCAATCTAGGAATTTTTGATTCCAACCGGCTTGCGCTCCAAATAATAAAGTAAACTTTCTTGTAACTTGCAGGTGATAAGAATAAGCTAAATTAACACTCGTCCAATTTAGTGTATTCTTACCCGCCATATCGTTTGTAATAGAAAGTGCTACTCCACCTTGAAGAACATTTACAAATTGATCGTATGAGGCACTGTTTGTAACGAATGCTCCTGAAATATTGGCCCATTGATTACGATAGTTCATATTTATACGGGGGCAACCATGTGTCCCTGCCATTGCCGGATTCAAATAAATCGGGTTCGCATAGAATTGTGTAAACTCGGGATCTTGTGAAAATCCATTGAGCGACGCCAGCGCTATCAATAAAGTAAGTATTTTCTTCATAAATTCTGTTTATTTGAAACGTGATTTTTTAGTTTTTCCATTAAAGCGAATTCCCAAATTATGAGAGCCAATTTTCTCATTCGAGAGCAATGTTGTTGTTCTGTCATACTGGTAAATCATTTTAAAGTTTTTAAATTTCATACCCATAGCGGCAGTAAAATCATTATTTGTAGAGTATGAACCGCCAATTGTAAAGTGGTTTATTCTAAAGTTCGCACCAGCCCAAATTTCTTTTGATTCACCGAAGTGGCGCGCTGCGATAAATGGACTTGCCGACATGTTTTTATTTGATGATTCATAATCTGCTCCTATTATTGCGCTATACAGCACTGCTGTTCTAACGGGTTCGGTACTTCCCTCTTCACGATACACATTTGCAAAATGACGCCCTAGATTGTCTGCACTTAAACCAGCATAAAACCATTTGGTGTTTAAAACAAATCCTACCCCATAATCTTTATACCATAATTTATCTGTCTGGTTATTTGCTGAAGCAAAACTGCTTTGCAATAACATTCCTCTATCCAACTCAAAATCCCCCGTCTCATTCATTTTTTCCGAATTACCAGTTAAAACGCCCAATGAAACTTTAATGCCAGGTTCAAGCACTGCATTTGGACCTAAACTAATTTTTGGGGAGTATGTCATATCTAGAGAATAATCGCCAAAGGCTCCATTTCCATAGGTCGCTGAGTTTAACGAAATTCCAAATCCACCTCTCACTTGATGAACGTAATTATCAAAGCTAAATTGCGCTTTGTTTGCATTCATCTCTGATCCTAACCACTGATTTCTATAACTCATTTCGAAACGTGGCATTAACATACCGCCTGCAAAACCAGAATTAGATGATACAAGTGAATTTTCTGGTAATAATAATTCTGGATCTCTTAAATTAACCAGTCCAACTGGGTAACCGAACATACGTTCTATTTTTCTGAAAATTCGTTTTGCAACACTACCAAACGAACTGTAATTAACATTGCTTCTTTTTCTCAAATCCAAATCGGCATGCGCTTCAGTTGGATTATGTAAATATTTTGACGCATGACTATCTGCTTCAAACTTCGCCTGCTCCTGCTTCATAGCTGCGTCAACTGTTGCATAATAGTCCGCATCATTATAATCAGCCGCTTGCCAATCGTTTGAATTTTCAGCTATCTGCGCAGTGTGATCAGCACTTATTCCTTCTCCCTCATTTCCATTAGTCACAGCAGTATAACCTGAGTTTGTCAAACTAGTTACAGCCAGTTGGTTTTGATATTGGGCTGCAGTTGTGTAATTGTCCGATTCATAGTTATTTCCATTCTCAGAAGGAATGAATTCAGTTGTTGTATTAGAAGTGTTCGTAGATGTATTGTTGCTATCGTTGTAGTTATCTGCAATCCCTTGTGATGGTGCTTCAAAAGCCGATTTTGAAAAATGTGAAAATTGCGTATCATTCGCCATATCACGATTAGAGTCTAAGGCAAAGTAACCACCTACACCAATTAATAGGACTAGAGCAGCAGCTGCGCTCCATCCAAACCAACCAGCAAATCTTCTGTTTCGTTCTAGACTGTTTTGTTGCGGATAAACTACAGTATCAATTGGAATAATTGAATTTTGCCAAGCATACGCGTCTGGTTCAAAACCAGGATTTTGCAATAAAAATTGCTCAAACGTTTCTACTTCGGCTGGAGAGAGGTTGCCCTCCATGTAGTCGAACATCCATCTGTCAAAATTTTGAGGAATATTCATACGAGTATTGTTAGATCTTTTAACTGTTTTTTAATTTTATTTCGGGCTCTGAACAAATAAACTTTT
Source organism: uncultured Crocinitomix sp. (assembly GCA_905478225.1). GTDB lineage: Bacteria > Bacteroidota > Bacteroidia > Flavobacteriales_D > Crocinitomicaceae > Crocinitomix. The sequence continues at coordinate 5,380 of CAJQHR010000031.1, read as the reverse complement.
ACTTGAGCTTCACTTAAGTCAAGTATTTCGCCTACTTCCTGATATGAATAACCTTCTAAATCGCGCAGAAGAATAATTGATTTTTGAATTGGTGGAAGTTTAGCAAGACTTTTGTCTATTACTTCTTTCATTTCAAATTCCCGAGAATGGCACACAGCAGTGTCAGATGATACCGTATTTGCTTGGTATGATATCCGACTATTTTTCTTGATCAAATTTATAAGTGCATTGTGTGCACATGTAAACAACCAAGATTTTGCCTTCTCAGTAACAACTTTCTTTCTGTTTTTCCATAATTTTTCAAAAACGTCTTGTACAATATCATTTGCATCTTCAGCACTCTTCAAGTACTTCAAAGCATAGCCATACAACCTTCCGGAGTATTCTTTAACGGCGATATTGTATTCTTTTCTTGTCAAATTGAGGGCGTGGTTAAAATCAGCTTCAGTTCCCTTTCAAACAGCTAAAACAATCTAAACACTCTAAAAGTTACAGGTCCTTTAAATTTTTAACGATTATTTTTTACAAGTTACAAAATTATTAGCTTATGTCCGATTAATAGAGGATTTTTAGTATCTTTCAAAACAAAGAAAACCACGCATTAAGAACTATATATATGGAAGTAAAAAGATTATTTGACATCCCTTATTATCAATTAGAGCAATTTCCTCAGGAAGATGCATTCGCTGATAAAATTAATGGAGAGTGGATTAAAACATCTACTCAAACTTATATTGATAAAGCCAATGCCATTAGTAGAGGTCTTATAAACAAGGGGATACAGCCCGGAGATAAAGTTGCCTTAATCTCAAATAATCGATCTGAATGGAATATTTGTGATATTGGGATTCAACAGGTTGGAGCCATTGGTGTTCCTGTCTACCCGACCATTAGTGCAGATGTTTATGAATATATTTTTAATGATGCCGGTGTAAAACTCTGTATTGTTTCGGATGAAGAGCTTTTAGGAAAAGTCAATTCCATTATTGAAAATGTACCAACTTTAACAGAAGTTTATACTTTTAATGATGTTCCAAACGCAACATCTTGGACGGAATTATTGGCAGCGCCAAACGCTGAGTTGGATGCTGAAATTGAGAAAAGAAAAGCGGCAATTGATTATGAGGATTTAGTCACGTTAATCTACACATCTGGTACTACGGGAAACCCGAAAGGAGTGATGCTTGCGCATAAAAATCTATTGAGCAATGTAAAAGATTGTCAACCACGACTTCCTGTTGATTATAAAGCCAAATCTGTAAGTTTTTTGCCGGTTTGTCACGTGTATGAGCGCATGCTACTTTATTTGTATCAGTATACTGGAGTATCAGTTTATTTTGCTGAATCAATGGATACCATTGGGGACGATTTAAGAGATGTGCAACCAAATGTGTTTACGGCAGTTCCTCGTTTGTTAGAAAAAGTATACGATAAAATTATAGCTAAAGGAGAATCCTTAACTGGAATAAAACGTAAACTTTTCTTTTGGGCAGTTTCTTTAGGAGAAGAATATGATGTCATTGGAAAATCCGGTTGGTATAAATTCAAGCTTGGCATTGCACGTAAATTAATTTTTAGCAAGTGGCAAGAAGCCCTTGGAGGCAAATGTGAAGCGGTTGCATCCGGAAGTGCTGCCTTGCAGCCCCGATTAGCTCGAATCTTTTTAGCGGCAGGAATTCCAGTTATGGAAGGATATGGACTAACTGAAACATCTCCTGTTGTAAGCGTAAACTATGAAAAGGGGAACAACGTTCGCATTGGAACAACTGGACCTGTTTTAGATAATGTAACCGTGAAAATTGCCGAGGACGGCGAAATTTTAGTGAAAGGACCAAATGTAATGCTTGGTTATTATAATATGCCTGAAAAAACTGCCGAGGAAATTGATGCGGATGGATGGTTCCATACGGGTGACATTGGTGAATTTGTAGAAGGTAAATTCTTAAAAATCACCGATCGTAAAAAAGAAATGTTCAAAACATCTGGTGGTAAATATATCGCGCCACAAGTGATGGAAAATAAATTTAAAGAATCACGCTTTATTGAGCAAATAATGGTGATTGGTGAAAATCAAAAAATGCCTGCTGCCTTGATCGTTCCTGCATTTGAATTTATTCAAGAATGGATTAAATATAAGAAATTGGACATTGGATTGTCAAATAATGAAATTGCTAACCATCCTGACATTATTGATCGAATTTCAAAAGAGGTGGATGAATATAATGTTGGTTTTGGTAAATGGGAACAGCTTAAAAGATTTGAATTAGTTAATGATCCATGGACACCTGAAACGGGCGAATTAACTCCTACATTAAAACCAAAACGCCGCGTAATTTTAGCAAAGCATAAGGATTTATATGATAAGATATACGGAACTTAGGAAATTCTAAATCTCTTGGGTAAAAATAAAGAAGGGCTTAGCATAAATTATGTTTGGCCCTTTTTCTTTTTACAATCACTCCACACTTCTATTTTCTAAAGCCCATATTTAAACCCTGCGCCAAATTCAAAAAATAAAAACTCGCGTCTTAACGTTGTTCTCGTATACTGATTATATCTATAATTTCTTTCTTCCACTATTTCAAATTCCTCCAGACTCTCATGCTCCAAATAAGTGAAGATATCTCTGGAAAATATAATCCCCGTATAAAAGTCAAAACGTAAGTGTCCTTTTAATTCGATTGATTTACCGATACCTCCACTAACCTTAAAGCGTTCTACCTCAAAATCGGTCTCATAGTCGTAATTCCAATGCTTAAACTTTGAATAAACATATGCGTTTAAATTATAAAATAGACGCATTTTTGAAAGTTGAAAACGCAATTGAACATCATAATAAAAACCTTTAGAGATATTTCTATCTACTATTGGTACACCCTGATTATCAGGTCGCCATAAGCCAAAATCGAGCAGTGCTCCAAATGGCATAAATCCAATACCTGGTCGTATGTATATGTCTTCTACAATTTGAGCTTCAAAGTTGAAGTTCAGCGTGCCAGTGCCTAGAAGTAACAAATCGGTTCCAATATAGAAACGAGAGTTTTTATCGCCGTCATCAAAAATATCATCTAAATCTGTTTCCTGCGCAATTCCATGCGCACCTGCTATACTAATGAAGAAAATGAGGAGGGGTATTCTTATAATTTGAATGAATTCTAATAATCAAACTCTGCCTTCAAACTCAGGTCTAAACTTTGATAAGAATGAGTTAATGCGCCAGACGAAATAAAATCTACACCTGTTTCGGCATAAGCTAAAATACTCGTTTCGTTAATCCCTCCAGATGCCTCTATCTCGTATTTATCTCGATCAATTATTAAAACCGCCTCGAGAATTTGATCCGGAGTGAAATTGTCTAACATAATGCGGTCCACTTGACCAATTGCCAAAACTTGTTTGACCTCCTCTAAATTCCTAGTTTCAATCTCAATTTTAAGCGACTTACCTTTTTCTGTCAGATAGGCATTTGTGCGCTCAATTGCTTGCGCTATTCCGCCCGCATAATCCACATGATTGTCTTTAATCATAATCATGTCATAGAGTGCAAAGCGGTGGTTATTTCCACCTCCAATATTCACCGCCCATTTTTCCATAATGCGGATGCCTGGAGTGGTTTTTCTTGTATCTAATAGTTTGGTTGGAAGATGCGCAATTATTTTAGCTAAGTGATGAGTTTTAGTGGCTATTCCGCTCATGCGTTGCATAAAGTTAAGCACCAATCGCTCAGAACTTAAAATGGACCGTGACGACCCTGTTGCATAAAAAGCAATCTGCCCTTTTTCAACATAAGTTCCATCCTCGATTAGCACTTCAATTTGCAAGTTGGGATCAACTCTATGAAAAATGGTTTGCGCCAATTCAACACCCGCCAATATGCCATCATCTTTAACCAATAGACGCGCTTTTCCTTGAGCGTTTTCCGGTACTGTTGAGAGTGAAGTATGATCTCCGTCTCCAAGATCTTCGCGAAGGGCATTGTCAACGATTTCTAGAATCGCTTCTTGGTTCAAAAAATCCATAGGTCTATTTTCCGCTAACGAATGTTTTTATATCTTTTGATGTGATCTCTGCGTCACATAAAATGATTAAGCGTTCTACAATATTTCGCAATTCGCGAATATTACCTGTCCAGCTCACATCTTGCAAGGCTTTTAAAGCATCTGTTGAGAACGTTTTGAGGGCCATGCCATGTTCTTGGCATAGTTTTTCAATAAAATAATTGGCTAAAATTGGAATATCATCTCTTCTGTCATTCAACGAAGGAACGTCAATTACAATTACGCTTAAACGGTGGAATAAATCCTCACGAAATCTTCCTTCCTCAATCATTTTTCTTAAATCCTTATTGGTTGCAGCAACCACTCGTGGATTCACTTTTATATCTTTTTCTCCACCAACTCGAGTGATTCTATTTTCTTGCAAAGCACGCAACACTTTCGCTTGAGCTGATGCGCTCATGTCTCCAATTTCATCTAAAAACAACGTGCCACCAGTAGCCAATTCAAATTTTCCTTTTTTCTGCTTAACAGCACTCGTAAATGCTCCTTTTTCATGACCAAATAATTCTGATTCAATCAACTCAGAAGGGATAGCGGCACAATTCACTTCAATAAAAGATTCTTTGCTCCTTCCACTGTTTTCATGCAGTTGTCTTGCCACTAATTCTTTTCCTGCTCCATTGGGTCCTGTGATTAAAACACGGGCATCTGAAGGTGCCACCTTTTCAATCATTTCACGGATTTTTTCCAATGGTGCGGAATTTCCAATGATGTTATAATTTTTTGAATGCTTACGAATTTGTTTTTTCAAGACTTTTGTCTCTTCCACTAAATCCGTTTTCTCTAAAGCATTCTTTATTGTGACTAAGATTCGATTTAAATCCAACGGTTTTTCAATAAAATCGTAAGCGCCATTTTTAATTGAATCAACCGCCGTTTCAATATTGCCATGACCAGAAATCATGATGATTGGAGTTTCTAAACCGTCATTTTTCAATTTAGTCAAGACCTCAATACCATCCATTTGGGGCATTTTAATATCACAAAAGACGACGTCGTAATTATTCGCTTTCGCTTCATTAATTCCAGCAATTCCATCTTCTACAGCCTCAACCGTATAGTTTTCAAATTCTAGAATTTCTTTCAACGTTCTTCTGATGCTTCTTTCGTCATCAATGATTAAAATTTTTGGCATAATCTCTCTTATATATTCGCGACTTCGTTACGACTGGTAAAGATATTAATTTTTAATTGAATTGTAAGCTTCCCCAAAAACAGGACTGTTTAAAAGTAGAATAATAATTCATAAATTTAAACAGTATTATGAGACGAAGTAAATTTTCACCACAACAGATCGCCAAGATTTTAAAAGAATTTGACAA
>CAJQHR010000030.1 GCA_905478225.1 uncultured Crocinitomix sp. | reverse complement strand
GGCAGCGCATTTACCTTTCAAGATTATGGAAACCGTGATATTCTGGGAAGGAGCTTAACATTTTTCAGATTTATAAAATTTCCAATCTATCAAAGTGAAAAATGGGGTTTTATAGATTTTAGGTTAGGGCAAGGGGTCAGTTATATTTCCAAGATTTATGATAAGTTTAGCAATCCTAAAAATATAGCCATTGGTTCGCATATTAACGGCTTTGTTAATCTTCAATTTTCATGGACCAAACATTTTAATAAATTTTATACGGGCGTTGGAGTTGATTTTTCACATATTTCAAACGCGACTTTAAAATCTCCAAATCAAGGGTTAAATACATTAACCGCCTCGGCAACACTTGGCTATAGTCTTTCAGAACGACAGGAATATGATCAACCAAAATTTTCGCTAGACTCCATTGAAACGGTAAGGGATTTTTCAAAATGGCATTTTCAATTCGTTTTTAGTTTAAAACAAAACAAGGCAGATCATTTGCAACCTCGAAATTTCGGCGTTGCCGCGGTGCAAGCGCTTTACCGTAAAAGACTGAGCCCAGTTTGGAACTTAGAGTTTGGGGGCGACTTGATTTATAATGAAGCTAACCGTTGGTTTTATGAGGTGAAACCTGAACCCATATTTGAAGGATTTCAACTCGGCGGTTATTCAGGTTTGGCATTATCAGTTTATAACACGCAAATTTATTTTGGACTTGGGGTATATGCTTTGAATTTGATTAATCCTGCAGGTTATATTTATAATAGGGCTGGCATGCGTTTTAAAGGGAAAGGGCCTTGGGATTTTTCAATAGGAATAAAAGCACATATCGGCGTTGCAGATTATTTGGAATGGGGCTTAGGGTATAGTTTATAGTGAGAAAGATATGATGAAGGACTTACAATATATTAAATTAAGATTTGCATTAAACAGGGTGTTAGCAATAGCCATTTGTCTTACGGTAGTTTCTTGTAAGAAATCTGAGGATCGGAAATGTTTTAAAGGCGCTGGGGAGTACTCTGAAATTTATTTGCCTTTAGATGAAATTCGGGCATTTAACTTTGGTCGAAATATTAAATACCGTATTTATCAAGACGACGGTTACAAGGCAATTATAAAAGGTGGAGAGAACTTAATTGGGAATATAGAATTTGAAAATATTGACGACGTACTCTATGTGAGTAATTCAAACAAGTGCGAGTATCTAAGAGATTCTGATGAAATAGTAGAGGTTGAAATACATTATCCTGACTTAACGGACTTTTATATTGATGCTACAGATTCAGTGATTTTTGCAAATCAAATTGAGTCGTACTACTTTAGAGTTGAAATGCGAAACGGAGGAGGAAGTTTATATGCGGATGTAGATGTTCATACTATTTCAATGGTCGTATCGCATGGAGCAGGCGATTTTACCTTAGAAGGAAAAGCAAAAGAGGCCGAGTTAAAAATACAGAATAACGGAACGGCAAATGCCATTGGCTTCAGGTCTGTGTATACCTATATTTTTCAAAACTCTACGGCAGATTTATACATTAACTTAGACAATTCTTCGGTGGGTATTTTTATTGACGGAACCGGTGATGTCTTCTACAATAACACTGCTGCAAATATAATTTTGCAGGGCGTTGGTTCTGGTCAGCTGATAAAATTATAAGCGCGTAGAGGCTAATTTTTAACATTTAATCTTAATTTTAGTGCTTTAAAACAATCCTTAACTTTGTAGCGAAATTTAGAAGAAATGAAACTAGTATTGATTACAATAGCTCTTTTAGGATTGGGATTTGCAGGAATAGCAATTAAAATTTGGGGTAAAAAAGGGGGTAAATTCGAAGGAACTTGTGCAAGTAATAACCCTATGTTCAATGAAGAAGGTGAAAATTGTTCGTTTTGCGGCGCAAGACCCGACGAACAATGCTTGAAAGAAGAAGTTGTAGCATAGCATTTAAATCATTAACCCAAAATGGAATTTGTATCAATCTTATCAATTACCGTTGGAATTTTAAGTGGATTCATTATCGTTGGTTTGGGAGTCTTTATTGCACGATACAAAACAAGTTTTAAGTAGTTAAAGAAAACAAAAAACAAAAGCGACGGAATAGATGATGAATTAGAAATCGAATCAGGTGATGCCCGAGAAGGGTTTTTCACGAATTTGGGCAGCGTTTTGAGTGATTCCTTTAATCTATTAGCTCTAGCCAAAGAAAAAGGCAATCCCTTGAAAGTTGAAGAGGCAAAAGTGCCTATTACAATTTTATTTATCGGTCAAGTATTAATAATACTGAGTTACCTTAATGCACTGTCCACATTGATTGGTGGCGCCTACATTTTAGATATGAGCGGTAGCGCTAATTTCAATCTCTAGTTCCAGAACCATTATAGACGATTTCTGCTATCAATCCCTAAAAAGATCCAACTCGAATCTCAATCCTGTCTATACCGCCACGTCATTTTCACGGAGCGCGTTATTTAAGGAGGTCTTCTTATCTGTGCTTTCTTTTCGTTTTCCAATAATTAATGCACAAGGCACTTGATAATCTCCCGCAGGGAATTTCTTCGTATAAGATCCTGGAATAACGACACTTCGCTCTGGAACAAAGCCTTTTGTTTCAGCAGGTTCATCACCTGTAATATCAATTATTTTGGTAGACATGGTTAATACCACATTTGCACCCAATACCGCCTCGTTTCCTACTCGAACTCCTTCTACAACAATACAGCGAGAGCCGATAAATGCATTGTCGCCGATAATTACTGGTGCGGCCTGAAGCGGCTCTAACACGCCACCAATTCCAACACCTCCGCTTAAATGAACGTTTTTACCTATTTGAGCACAAGATCCAACAGTTGCCCATGTGTCTACCATAGTTCCAGCATCAACATATGCACCAATATTTACATAAGATGGCATCATAATGACACCAGATGATATATAGGCTCCATATCGCGCTATCGCATGCGGAACAACACGAATACCTTTTTCTTTATAACCTGTTTTTAAAGCCATTTTATCATGAAATTCGAATGGACCAACTTCAATAGTTTCCATTTTTCGCATTGGAAAATACATAACAACTGCTTTTTTTACCCACTCATTTACTTGCCAGTTGCCATCCGCAAAAGGTTCAGCAACACGCAATTTTCCTGCATCTAAATCTGCAATAACCGCGTTAATCGCATTTTGTGTTTCCGCAGTCTTTAATAATGAGCGGTTTTCCCAAGCGTTTTCAATAATAGTTTGCATAGTCATATTATCCATTAAATTTCGGTTCAAAGATAGCACTTGATCGATTAATCTTCTTTATTTTTGTGAAGAATAATTAACAAAATACAAAAGAGATGTTTGGAAACGGAATGATGAAAAAAATTCAAGCCATGCAAGAAAAAGCAGAGGAAGCAAAAGAGCGATTGAATCACATCAAATTGATCGGAGAAGCGAAGGAAGGTGCTGTGCGCATTGAAGTAAACGGCAATGGGGTGATAACAGAGATCTCTTGGAAGGACGAATTGCAAGGTGAGGAGTTAAAACAGTTAATTATTATGGCAGCTAATCGCGCATTAGAACAAGCCAACCGAACGAAAGAAATGGAGATGGCACAAGCCGCTAAGGGAATTATACCAGGGATGTAATTTTATAATTATCAATGTGTATTAGTCAATTATCAATTCATTCGGCTTATTGTCTTTTTACACTTATCTAAACTGCCGTTAACCTCATTTTTATTATTTTCACCACATGGATATTTTTTTACTCATTGTTGTCTCCTTTGGAGCAAGTTGGCTCACATTTTTTTGTGGATTTGGACTTGGAACCATGCTTACGCCAGTTTTTTACCTCATGTTCAAAGACATGACATTAGCCATTGCGGCAACTGCAATTGTTCATTTCCTGAATAATGTATTCAAGTTTTTATTAATGAAACGCAGCGTGAATTGGCAAGTGGCAATTCCTTTTGGTGCTGCAGCTATTCCAGCTGCTTTTTTGGGTGCCTTTTTGGCAACTAAAATTGATAATCAAATCATTTACGAATATGTATTAATTGGACGTCAAATGGAAATTGACTTGCTGAATTTTGTGTTCGGACTCATTTTAGTGGTGTTTGCATTGATTGAACTAATTCCTTCATGGAGTGTGGTGTTTTCGAAGAAGAGCTTGGCATTAGGCGGATTGATAAGTGGTTTTTTTGGCGGGTTATCGGGACATCAAGGAGCATTGCGTACGGCTTTCTTAATTAAATATAATCTGAAGAAGGAAGTGTTTATTGCCACTGGAATTGTGGTAGCTTTAGTCATTGATGTTGTACGCACATCTGTTTACGCCATCAGTTTCGATTATGCGGCATTGGGTGAAAGTTGGGTCCTAATCGTAATGTCATTAATCGCGGCGTTGGTTGGAGCAATCACAGGAAAGTTGTTTCTAAAAAAAATAAAACTTGACCTTCTCAATATAATTGTTGCCATTGCTATGTTGGTTTTTGGTGTTACGCTAGCTGGCGGAATCTTGAATTAAGATGGTAAAGAAAGAATTACGTGCAAAATACAAACTACTGCGTAAGGAACTTTCTGCAGATCAATTAGCCGAGCTTTCAACTGCAATTTTTAAGTTAACGATCCAAACTTTTGAGCTAGAAGGAAAGAAGATTAGTGCATTTTTGCCGATTGAACGTTTTCTAGAGATTAACACGTGGCCTTTTCTGGAGCAAATCAAAGCCGAGTTCTATTTACCCGTTATTATGGGTGAAAACGAACTGAAACATATCAAATACGAAGAGCATAGTCAAATTAAAGAGACCGAGTGGGGAATTCCAGAACCAACTGTTGGAGAAAGTATTCATCCGAGTAAATTAGATTTTGTGTTGGTTCCGCTTTTAGCAATCGATAAAAACGGATACCGTGTGGGATATGGTAAAGGTTTTTATGATCAGTTCTTGACAAGCTGTGCCTCAAATTGTAAATTCATAGGTTTAAGTTATTTTGATCCGATCGATAAAATTGATGATTTGCATGAGGCAGATATTCCGCTCCATTATTGTGTAACGCCAACTGAGTTAATTCAATTTTAAATGATAAAAATTTCACCAAACATAGTTTTTGGATTTGTTTTTTTTATTGTTAGCATGAGTTTCTCTGCTTGCTTGGCTTATGATAGCATAATCGAAGATGAAATTGAAGTCGAAGATGAAAAAGATGCAATTTTTTTAAAATTTGAATAAGTAAAACAGGCTTTCCTTGCACTGGCAGATCTTGTTTTAAGTGAAAACTATCAAGATGAATTTCATAATTTCATAGATACTATGGCGAATCATGAAAATAGTTTGGAGCATTTTTCAAATTTAGATTTTGTCGTTCAGTTTATTGAGTCAAAAGATATACCGTATCTATTGCGATTGAGTGGACGATTTAGCTCTGGCGCGCAAGTGACGGAGCTTATGCAAGAGAATTTCGATATTGAGGTGGACTTATCAAAGGCTTGCGAATACTTTGCTTTTAATGATTATAAATGTATTTTCAAATGTGATAGTATTCTACGTGCATATGGCTATTAGTGCGGAATGGTGGATTCAGGTAGTGATGAAAATATCATTTTTATTCACCGAGTAGCAGATGAGCTTAAGGTAGCTGAATTGGTGTCGAAAATAAGTTATGGTTATTATCGATCAGACGAATAGCAATTTCAGTTTACTATTCTCAAACATTAAGGTATTGAGTTCCTGAATTTTTTCTTCTGAGACAGATAAAGCCTCACTTGAAAAGTTGAACAAATAGCACAAGCTTCTGTTTTTTGCTTGTTGGACTGCTTATTGTTATCTTTCGGAAAATGGAAAAATAAATTTAATCTGTAAGCAATTTAAATAAAACCCGACTACACTGAATAATTAATATAAAATGAAAAAGTTAATATTACTCAGCCTTCTTATGGTATCTGGAATGACCTTTGCGTCTGAACAGCCAGATCATAGTATTTTTGATCGATTTTTAAACAAATATGTCAGTTCTACTGGTAAGGTGAATTACAAAGGAATGAAAACGCAGATGGATTCATTAGATGCGTACATCACTGAATTGAGAGGCACTTTTCCGTCAAGCGATTGGGGAAGAAATGCAAAGAAAGCTTATTACTGTAACGCGTACAATGCGTACACACTAAAATTAGTATTGGTTAAATATCCTTTAAATTCTGTAAAAGATGCTTCTTTCAGCGGGAAAGATCTTTGGTCAGTTAAATTGGTGAAACTAGGGGATAAGACCTTTACTTTAGCGCATGTTGAAAATGAAATATTGAGAAAAATGAAGGATCCCAGAATCCATTTCGTAATTAATTGCGCCTCGTATTCTTGTCCAAGAATTTGGAATCACGCCTTTACTGAAGAGAATATCAGTTCAAGAATGACAAAATTGACAAAAGAATATATCAATAATCCGAAGCATAATAATATTACCCCTAAGAAAATAAAAATTTCAAAAATATTCGATTGGTATTCGACAGACTTTGTAAAAGACGATCAAACATTAATTCAATATTTAAATAAATATTCAAAAGTTCAAATTGAATCAACTGCAAAAATTGAATATCTTCCATATAACTGGTCACTAAATGAGTAATACGATAGTTCAAAAACGGTTGAGGATTAAAACTCAAATCGATTTATTAAATCAGTCAGCAGCAGCGGGAACCTCATTCATTTCTAAAATGAAGGCTTGTGGTTCATTCCCTTTAAAACCAAAAGGGTTGGAGATTATGCAAATTAACGTTGGTTATATGTGTAATATGGAATGCACCCATTGTCATGTCGATTCTTCACCCAGAAGAAAAGAGATTACGCCCAAACATATTTTAGAAAAATGTTTGGAGGTAATTGATGCGAATCAATCAATTAAAACTGTTGATTTGACAGGCGGAGCTCCAGAAATGAATCCAGATTTTAAGTGGTTGATAGAAGAGCTTTCAAAACGCGATTTGGAAACGATCATTCGAAGTAATTTGACCATTTTAGTAGAAGGTAAATTCAAAACATATCCGGAATTTTTGGCAAAACATAAAGTAACAATCATCTCTTCATTGCCATGCTATACTGAAGAAAATACGGATGCCCAGCGTGGAGACGGTACATTTAATCGATCCATTCAAGCCTTGAAAATATTGAACGAATTGGGTTATGGCAGACAAGCTGATTTACCACTTCACCTTGTGTACAACCCAGGTGGAGCGTTTATTGCACCAAGTCAAGCGAAACTCGAAGACGATTATAAAAGAGAATTAGGAGAACGATTCAATATCGATTTTCATAATTTATACACCATTACAAACCTACCCGTGAGCCGCTTCTTGGAGTATTTAGAAGGTGAGGGTAAACTAAATGAGTATATAGAAGTTTTAGCGAATAGCTTTAATCCATTCGCGGCAACTGAGGTAATGTGCACCAATACATTGTCTGTTGATTGGAACGGAAATCTTTTCGATTGTGATTTTAATCAAATTTTGAAAATGCCAGTGGCCGTTAAAAAATCAAGAAACATTATGGATTTTGATGCCGAAGAATTGGCTAACCGCGAGATTGTATTCAATCAACATTGTTTTGGATGCACCGCTGGAGAAGGTTCAAGTTGTCAGGGATCATTGACTTAATATAAAATGAAATTTATGGGCGTATTTGTATTACTGCTTTCAGCTTCAATTTGCTTTTCACAAGGGAAAACGCAGACCGAGTATGATGCAATGCTCAATGAGGAATGTAAAAAAACAGTTCCATTGACCCCGCCGCAAGAACTGTATAAAAAAATCTTAAACGGAGAAAAAATACATCTCTTGGATACACGCGAAGGAAGAGAGTATCAAGTATCAGCAATTAAAGGAACCATTCACGTTGGATTTTTATTTTTCTCAAAAAAGATATTACAAAAGATTCGTAAAGAAGATCTTGTAATTGTGTACTGCACGATTGGCGCGCGGAGCGAAACAATTGGTAACCGCTTAATTAAGCACGGATTCCAAAATGTTTATAATGTGTACGGCGCTATTATTCAATGGATGAATGAAGGTTTGCCCGTTTATCACAACAATCAAAAAACTGATGAGGTACATTTCTACTCCAAAAAATGGGGACAATGGCTGAACAAAGGAAAACCACGTTATTAATGCAGAAGAACCTTTTAATTGTATTTGCAAAAAATAAACTTTTTGGAAAAGTTAAAACCAGGTTATCCAAAACCATTGGTGATGCTGCTGCATTTGAAGTGTACAAAACTTTATTCCATATTACTGAACGCGAAAGTTGCGCCGTGCAAAACGCAGACGTTGAAGTTCATTATTCCCACCATATTGATGCGGAATCTTGGGTGGATTGTTTGAAGTATATCCAAATTGGTGAAAATTTGGGCGACCGCATGAAGAATGCGTTTTTAACTGGTTTTAAAGGAGGTTATGAAAATATAATAGGCATAGGCGCAGATTTGGCGGAAATTCGCCATGAGATAATCGAAAATGGATTTGAAGCACTTTCTAATTACGATTTTGTTTTTGGACCAGCTGAGGACGGCGGTTATTATATGGTTGGTATGTCTAAAAGTGAAGGGTTATATATTTTTGAAAACAAGCCTTGGAGTACCACAGAATTGTTGAACATCACTAAGCAAGAGATTGATAATAAAAGAGATACGGCTCAACTATTTGAAATTTTGAATGATATAGATACCATTGAGGATTTAGAAAAATCGGCCATTGCGCCTGATTTTTCAGAACATATCCAAAAGCTTAATAAATAACGAGTTTTTTATAAACTGCCGGATTCGATTCGAAACTAACCCGAATTAAACACATTCCCATTGGGATTGATTCTATATCCAACAGATTTTCAACGCCAAAATTTCGAATCACATTTCCACTTAAATCGATCAATTCAATTGTTTCAATAGTTGCATCTGAATCATCGGAATCAATTCTAATATAAGCGTTAGCGGGGTTCGGGTAAATGCTGATTTCGACGGATTCAGAATCGTTGATAGATAGTTCGGCAGCATATTCATAAGCTCCAATATCATAAGCTGGTCCTATTGGTCGAGGATTATTGGCAAAATCAATTTCAACCGCATCTGAAACTAAGTCCGTACCTGCGTCAATGCATTGTGAATCCTCAATTAACTGATAATTGTCAAAACCAACTCCCACAAAAATTAAGTCTAATTCATCAGCCAAATCAGAATTTTCGTCAAAACAAAGGGCTTGCCAATCGTCAAAACTTATGGTAATACCATCTCCATCATCACTCATTTTATCGTTTAGAATATTATAGGCATTTATTAAATATGCTTTACGTGTTGTTTTTTCAATTGTCTCTGTCGCTAAATAATCAACGAGCCAATCCAATTGTTCTGAATTACTGCGCAGAGCTTCGTAGTTTACACGGCCATCTTTGGCGTACATTTTAAAGAAAAAAATGCTTTACTAAAAAAATCAGCGTGAATTTGAGTAAACGAAGAAGAAGCTATGAATAAACTAAATATTAAAGTTATTAGGCGCATTAGATAAAGTATTGAAGCGTAAGATTAATCGTTTTTTTATTGGTGGACAGATCAAATAAAAGGTCCTTATAATCAGGCACTGAAAGAAAAGGGGAAACGTTATTTGAGAATCCATATCCTTCAGTCGGCATTCCAAAAAAGGAGTCTAAGTCTTCATTCATATTTTCATCATCCAAAACAGATACGGCATAGTTTCCTTTACATAGACTTTCAGGTATAGTAAATTTCAATGTTCCATAATCTGAAACAACTTGTTTGTTAATTTCAAAATTGCGATACGGATTATCCGGATATTGATTTTCGTAATTGTAAATGAAAACATAAATTTTTCCGTCTTTGTTTCGAATGTTGTCAAACAACACGGTTAGTTTTGAGTCTGCAGTACTTTCTTCTTCATCAAATGAAGCCAAAGTAAAACAGCCCAACCCTATAGCCAGAATACTAAGCAGTTTGACCATGGGTAAAAGTTTTGGTAGATTTTTTCCAATGAGCAATGGAGCTATAAAAGACAATACTATAACCGATAATTAAAAATCCAACCATTGGCATCATTCCAAAATCACCGTAATTAATACATTCATTAAACGTAAAAATGAAATAAATTAAAAGCGCTGGCTCAAAATAGGTAAGTAGCCCAATTTTTTTAACGTTGTATTTGTTTTCCTCCCAGCTTGTATTTTCGTTGAGATTAAACTTTGGCGTTCTAACGAATGGTGTTTTTCGCCCAATCCAACCTTCAATGACGGCAATGCTATTATGCAAAGCTAGGCCCATAGAAATGGATAAGAATAATGGGAACTGTACAAGGAATTGTAACAATAGTTTGCCTTTGTCTTGTTTGCCGTATGAATGTGAAATCCAGTAAAAAGCAGCCAAAATAAACCAACTCAACATAAAAAACGCGGAAAGTTTATAGAGGAATATGTATTCAGCAAGTTCAGGTTTAATGGCAATTACGGGCATTGATAAGAGCGATAAAAGTAGTATAAAAACGAATACAGAACTGTTCATTAAATGAAAAGTGGCATGTAATTTAGTTCGTATTGAAAGTCCTTTGGCGCGAATCACTTTTGGTAAATTCTTACCTACACACTCGGCGGCTCCTTTCGTCCAACGGTATTGTTGCGCCTTAAGTGCGTTCATTTCTACCGGAAGTTCTGACGGTGAACCTAGCTCTTCTAAGTATTGAAACTTCCATCCTTTTAATTGGGCACGGTAGCTCAAATCAAGATCTTCAGTAATGGTGTCCGATTGCCAACCCCCGGCGTCTGCTATGCACGTTTTTCTCCAAATTCCGGCTGTTCCGTTGAAGTTGATGAAATGATCCCCGGCATTTCTTCCAACTTGTTCTATCGTAAAATGTGCGTTTAAGCCAAAGGCCTGCACTTTTGTTAAAAATGAATAATCGGCATTGGCGTATTCCCATTTCGATTGAACCACA
Source organism: uncultured Crocinitomix sp. (assembly GCA_905478225.1). Taxonomy (GTDB): domain Bacteria; phylum Bacteroidota; class Bacteroidia; order Flavobacteriales_D; family Crocinitomicaceae; genus Crocinitomix. Next base: position 28,280 of record CAJQHR010000030.1, on the reverse strand, counting down.
CCAATTTTGGGGTCTGCAAAATGCGGAATCGTTTTTCTTAAGAAATCAGGCTCTGGTAAAAAGTCGGCATCAAATATGGCAATGAATTCTCCTTTGCAAATTTCAGTTCCGTAAGCCAAAGCGCCTGCTTTATATCCAATGCGCTCAGGTCTTTTTACATGTTGAATGTCAATGCCCTGTAATTGATAAAAGTGTACCTTTCGCGCTGCAATTTCAAAACTTTCGTCGTCCGAATCATCCAATACTTGGATTTCAAGTTTGTCTTTTGGATAATCAAATGCGCAAATGCAATCAATAAGCCTTTCCACAACATAAAGCTCATTGAATAATGGAAGTTGGATCGTAACAACTGGAAGTTCTTCGTCTGACAGCTCTGAAACAGCCTTTTTTTGGCGCTTTTTATCACGCAAATAATTAATGATAAGGCTCAGTTGTATGAGACTGTAAATGAATATAAAACAGATTGATAAAGTAAATATCAATAATATGGCGACCTTCATAGGTAAGTATAAAAGAGTTTGGACGAAGTTCTCTTTTCAAACTTACACATTTTTGGTGTTAAAACGTGAACGGCGGGATCTATTGATTCTGTCGTATTTATTTCCCTTTAAGGTGCAATTTCTATGGCGCCCATCATGTTGTCGCTAATTCGAATGGAAATATCCTCATTTTCGGTGCTACCATGATAAAATGGTTCCGTCAATACGTCTACTATATTTCCAGGTTTTTCTAGTAATTGATAGAGGTCAATATTGAAACTTAATGTATTTGATTTTTTCTTGGAAATTACAAATTCATGTGTTAATGAAAGTGTACGATAACTCAATTCGCGCCCAGTATGATAGGCAAATATTCCCTCAAATGAGCCGTCTAAATCTGCGTCGTATCTACCTTCATTCATGATGAATCGATACATACCAGCCCATCCCCAATAGGTGTTTTCAATTGTATTCAAAGGATGTCCTTCTTCTGAATAGTTTGCAGGATCAGCTTCATTCAGTTCCTTTTTAACGCCAATTCCAAATTGAATGGACTCGTAATTTCCATGTGGCACTCTAAAGTCTAATGTAGATTTTCCAGTTGCATCAAATTTAAATAATTCGATTTCACTCACGAGTCTGCCGTCTCCGTCTGAATTAACAATTGTTATATCCGATAAGTAAAACTGGAATGATTCAAATATAATGTCAATGTCACTGGCATTTCTATAGACATCATTAATTGCATAATTCGCATCATTAACCTGTGTTTGAAAAGACATTGTAAAATCAGAATCTATCTTTTCTCCATTCTTTTTACATCCTGTTGTCCCAGCAAAGAGTATGAGAAGAAGGCTTAGTGTTGAAATGTATTTTGTTGCTATTTTCATAATTCGTTTGTTTAATTGACGAGTGCAAAATGGTGTTTGCACCCCTCAAAATAGATTTATTTCTTTATTCTTCAAAATGAAGCATCCACTTCATTGTACTTGTTTTGTCTTCAGCATCCGTTACTGTAAAGTATGCCCAAGCCATTTCTGGGGCTGAATCTGGAACCATAAAATGCTCGTGAAAAGCATATGTTATTTCAGTTGTTGTTCCCGTTTTCATAAAGTCAAACGCATGACTATGGTTCCCGTCTGCATCTCCTATCATTACTGTATAGTCTTTTAATCCTTGATCATCCCCAAAAGTCGCCATAAGGTGAACTTCATTCCCCCAATTATGCATGGAGTGTTTTGCCGGAGCAGAGATTTCGATTGTTGGATCTTCTTTATCTTTATTACAAGACGTACTTGTGAATGATAAGGCTGCTATTGCAATGATAACTGTTATTTTACTAGAATATTTCATTTTTAATGTTTTAAAAGGTATAAATAATACCGGTGTTGATTTTCTTTTTTGTTAATAATTGAGTGTAACCGTATAGGCTACTTTTATAGGGTTTTTGGTATTCCAAAAATGCCTCGAAATGTTTGGTGAACAATTGAAGTTTACCATTACCGAACCAAACGTTCCCTCCAGTATCATAATGTTTGAATGGAAGCTCGTTCGGATTTAATTGTGATTCAACCATCATGGCATGTTCAAAATAAGTTCCGGCAGCAATTCGAATAGTGAAGTGCTTAAAACTTAAATCTGCGAATAGGTTTAACGTTCCGTTAGTAGTGGTTCCGTATCTGTAATTTTCAGAATCAAAACCATTTCTTTTCAGATTTATATTTGTCGTTAAACCGATAAAATTCCGCTTGGCGGCATAGGCTATAAAGTCAAGCATATCTCAACTGCCAGAGCATATTTCACGGTAGGTTGGTTTGCCTGGAGCGGTTCCTCCTGTGTAGCCAGGTTCTAGTGCTATTATTCCTTTTAAGCGTTGAATCACTGCTTCAACGCACCAAAAACATCCGCCACCAAATGTGGCTGTTTAAATTTTACTCATGATTGTTCTAGTTTTAAGGCATCAGAATTAATGCAATAACGCAATCCACTGGGTGCTGGGCCGTCTGGAAAAACATGCCCTAAATGTGCATCACATGTGTTGCAAGTCGTTTCTACTCGAATCATTCCGTGCGATTCATCTTTGATATAGTTTGCCGCATTTTCAGCAATCGGTGCGGTAAAACTTGGCCATCCTGTACCTGATTCGAACTTAATGGTTGAATCAAAAAGAGGGGTGGCACAGCAAACACAATTGTATTTTCCAGCTTCGTGACTTGAACAATATTCGCCGCTACCAGCTCGTTCGGTAAAAGCAAGGCGCGTAATTTTAAATTGATTCTCAGTCAAAATTTCGCGCCACTCGGCCTCCGTTTTCTCAACTCTTCTTTCTGGTGCTGGCGTTCCGTGATTTGCGAATTTTATAATGTTATTCCAGTTTAGCATCTTTTCTTTATTTGTTAAAACAATATAGTCCTCTTTTTTGTTCTAAGCTTACAATTTCCCTTCGCAGGAATAAAACTTTTAAAATTTATGGTCTTACTCTTGGAAAGTGATAGTAATACCATTATATTTGCACGCAGATACACTTAAATGCATAATTTAGCAATATCCATACGAATCAGTAGTGACCTTTTTATTAAGGATCCCGAGTCAACAGACTTGGGTAAAAGAATCATATCTAAAAGCATTGAATTGTTAGATGAATTAGGTTTTGAGGGATTCACTTTTAAAAAACTAGGCGCAGCTATTGGTTCACCGGAAAGTTCAGTTTATAGATATTTTGAGAGTAAACATAAATTGTTGATTTATTTGGTGTGTTGGTATTGGAGTTGGATTGAGTATAAGATGGTTTTTGGTACGATCAATAAATCATCTGATTTAGAACGACTAAAAACGGCCATTGAAATTTTGACCAAACCTATAAAGGTTGACAATTCATTTATACATGTTAATGAGGTTCTATTAAACAAAATTGTAGTTTCAGAAGCAACAAAGGTATTTCATACTAAAGCAGTGGACGAAGAAAACGATCAAGGCTATTTTGCCGTTTATAAGCGAATAGTTCAACGTGTTTCTGATTTGATTTCAGCAATTAATCCAGATTATAAATACCCAAACATGTTGGTGACAACAGTAATTGAGGGCGCTCATCAGCAAGTCTACTTTGCAGATCATTTATCGTCAATTACAGATAAAAAGCGAGGTAAAAACCGCGTGTATAACTTTTATACAGAATTAGTGTGCAAAATGATTTCATGAAAAGGAATTTAAAACATAGCACTCGTTTTGTTGGGCTCCTTTTGAAAGGAGCCATGCTAGCTTATTTCGCCTGCTTTTTCTTGGGTAAAAATGTAGTAACTAACCTTTTGTCTTTGAACGATAAAGATTATGAGCTGTATGAAGAGATGGAGACTGAAGATCCGGAAGAGAAAGACGCTGAAGAAGAAAAGGATAAAGAAAACAAATTTAAAGAATATGTTTATTTGGAATCATTGAATTCTTCCACCGTTATCACCCAGGTTGAAACGTGGAATAACACCCTAAATTATGAGGGATTCCAACGCGAAATTCCAGACCCACCTCCTCAGCTTTAATCAGACAATCTGAAATTTTTTCAAGGTAATTGTTAAGTCATTTGTACGTGCTTGATCGATTATTAAATTGTCTATCCCATAATGTGCATTCCTCAGTGTGACCGCATATGTGTTAAGAGCTGAGAATTGTGAGCTAGCGCTTCCATAAAATTATTAGGATAACGTCCGATTGTTTAGGAACGATTGTATTCAAATAGTATTAAATGCCCTTAAAGGCAAAAAGTTAATCAAATGAAATTAGATAATAGATTAAGCCCTCTTAAATATTTAAATAAGGATATTCCTGCCGGTTTGGTTGTGTTTTTAGTGGCGCTTCCCTTGTGTTTAGGGATTGCATTGGCCTCAGGCGCACCAATGTTTGCAGGAATTATTGCAGGAATTGTTGGCGGAATTGTAGTTGGAGCATTAAGTGGATCGCCCCTAGGTGTTTCTGGTCCTGCTGCCGGTTTAGCCGTTATTGTAGCGGTTGGAATAGAAGATTTGGGGACAAATGCTGCTGGAGATTTTGATCCAATTCTAGGGTTCAAAGCTTTCTTAGTTGCTGGTGTCATTGCAGGTATACTTCAAATTATATTGGGGTTTTTAAAAGCCGGGATAATCGGTTATTATTTCCCATCATCCGTCATTAAAGGGATGCTCGCAGGTATTGGTATTACACTAATACTAAAGCAAATTCCACATGCTTTGGGTTATGACAAGAATCCAGAAGGTGGCTGGGATTTCTTTCAACCGGATGGACATAATACTTTTTCTGAAATTGGATATGCATTTCAAAACTTTACCGCTGGAGCTATAATCATCACAGTAGTTGCTGTTGGCTTGTTGGTTTTGTTTCAACAAAAATTCATTAAAAAGAATAAGGTTTTAGGAATGATTCCTGGTCCGTTATTGGCTGTTTTAGCAGGTGTTTTCTTAAATGAGTTTTTCAAAATATATTTTCCAGATTTGCAGTTAGTAAATGAATCTGGTATAGTCAATGATCTAGCGGTTCATAACAATCATTTAGTTAACATTCAAGCTGCAAATACGGATTTACCATATCTCGGCTTAATTACATTTCCTGATTGGAGTGTATTAAACAATCCACAAGTTTATGTCATTGGATTTACTATGGCAATTGTTGCTAGTTTAGAGACTTTATTATGTATTGAAGCAACAGATAAATTGGATCCTCAAAAAAGAACTACACCTACCAATCGCGAGTTACTGGCGCAAGGTACAGGAAACGTTGTGTCTTCTTTAATCGGTGGTTTACCAGTTACACAGGTTATTGTGCGAAGTTCTGCTAATATTAACTCAGGTGGTAAAACGAAATCAGCAGCAGTTATTCACGGAATCTTTTTGGTGGTATTTGTATTGCTACTTCCGAATATACTTAACTTAATTCCTTTGTCTTGTTTGGCGGCTATCTTACTAACTGTTGGTTATAAATTGGCCAATGTTGGTTTGTTTAGAAGTATGTATAATAATGGGCTAAGTCAATTCTTACCCTTCATTGTGACCATTGTGATGATTATTGTGACCAATTTATTATGGGGTATCGCAATCGGACTTGGAGTATCGATCTTTTTCATTATCAAAAGAAGTTATGAAAATGCCTTATACTCTAATTTTGAAGAAATGGTGGTTGGTGATCATGATGAGTTGAAAATTGAGCTTGGTGAGGTTGTATCTTTTTTCAATAAAGGTCACCTGCACAGAAAATTGAATCATGTAAAAGATGGAGCGAAGGTAATCGTTGATGGTTCTAAAAACAAGCATATGGATTTCGATATATTGGATCTATTTGAGGACTTTTTGGACAATGCAAAATCCAGGGGCATTGAAATTGAATTTCATGGGTTAAATGCGGAACGATCCGAAAAACTATATGCTTTCATTGAAAAAATGAAATAAGTTGAAAAATTAAAATGAATGAGTTGCATCCGTTTATTTCGGATGTAACTTATTCGTGATTAACCCAATAGATCAAAGCTATGAAGTCATTTATAACCATTGTTTTTTTGCTTCCAACAGTGCTGTTCAGTCAAACTGAATGGGGGAATTGGTTAATGTATTTTGGCACAAACAAAGTGAGTGATAATTGGAGTATCCATTCAGAAGTGCAATACCGAAATCATACCGTTTCGCCCACCAATGTAGAGCAGTTATTACTGCGAACAGGCGTGAATTATCATTTGAAAAGTGGAAACGCAATGGTAACTGCCGGGTACGGCTATGTCGCCAATCATGAATTTGAAAGTCCGCAGAAAAACGCCGAAGTAAATGAACACCGAATATTTGAACAATTTATCATAAACAATTATGTGGGACGGGTGAAGTTTGAACATAGATACCGTGTTGAACAACGCTGGGTGAATTCAGTATATAAAAACCGATTCAGATATCGATTAATGTTATTCATTCCACTAAATAAGCCTGTAATTGAAAAAGGAGCCTTCTTTTTAGGACTTTATGATGAGGTTTTTTTAAATACGAGAGCTACTTTTTTCGATAGAAATCGACTTTATGGTGCTTTAGGGTATCAATTTTCAAAATCAACTAGTTTACAAATTGGGGTATTGCAACAGCAAGTCTCAACAGCTGGGAAGTTTCATTTGCAATTTGGATTGACTTTTAACCCCGACTTGACAAAGAAAAAATAAATTGAATTAGGAAGATGTAAAGTTCATTTTCCTAACCGTCGTCGTATGTTATGTTGAAACATAATAATGCGTTGAAATGTCTGCCGCAATTATTAAATCATTTTAGTTGTAAATCATCTAAATTTAGTTGCTAAATTAGCAACTGTTGGTTGGCTTTATGTTGACCGAATAGTTGTGCAATGAATTTAGAGTCAAAAAATCCTTTTTCTTGGTTTATATGTCCTTAAAAATTTAACGGTAGTTTATATCGTTTTATTTTTTGCTGCGCCCTCTCTTATAACTACTTTGTTAGCTTCTTCAGATGTAGATTGTGATTTAATCGAGTGGCAAGTAGAAGACGATTCTTCTGAGGAAGATTGTTTTGACGACTTTGTGCAATTATTCAGTAATGATTTACTCACAGAAAATGCAGATAGAGCGGAAAAAATATTTCTGAATGGCATTTTCACTTCACACTCGAATTATGATCCGGATATCTTAATTCCACCACCACGCTCGATTTAAACTTTGTTAGAATTACCTATAATTCAAAAAGAAAAGATAAATCACTTTTGTTCATCTAAAAACAAAGATCGAATTATTAAATCGAGAAAAAAACATGTTTAATTTCAAGCATATTAAAGGAGATGTTTTTGGCGGATTAACAGCCGGAATTGTTGCATTACCTTTGGCCTTAGCGTTCGGTGTTACTTCAGGCTTAGGACCTGAAGCCGGATTGTATGGAGCTATTTTTGTCAGTTTTTTCGCTGCATTATTTGGTGGAACTGATACCCAAATCTCAGGACCTACAGCGCCAATGACGGCGGTAAGTATGGTTGTAATAGCCGGTATTTTAGCCACATTCGAAGGTAATAAAACTCAGGCGCTTCCTGCTATAATGATGGTTTTCTTTTTGGCGGGACTCATGCAAATTGGATTAGGCGCAGTTGGAATTGGTAATTATATCAAATACATTCCATATCCCGTCGTCTCTGGATTTATGACAGCAATTGGGGTAATTATTTTGGTCACACAATTATTACCACTTATTGGATATTATCCAACGGAAGATCAATCTTATATAGATGAATTTAAACCACATGCAGAAGAAGTCATTCTCGATAAAATTTTGCAGGATGAAATGGGAGAGGGGATACTTTTTTTAGAAGATTTTCATGAAACCATTGATCGCGCAGAACACATATCTCCAGAGCAAATTCAAACGGAATCAGCAACATTGGCTGCTAATTCAGCGAAAGGTGTTGTAGGGTCGCTTGCGGTGCTACCACACGGGTTGAAAAATATAAAATGGACCGAAGTTTGGCTTGCGCTTGGAACAATATTTATCATCTATGGATTTAGGCGTATTACCAAAGCGGTTCCGAGTACTTTAGTTGCGTTAGTGGTAATGACTGGGGTCGGCTATTTGCTTAAAACTCAATTTAATATAATGCCCCACGAAATCACAAAGATTCCAGATGCTTTGCCCAATCTAAATCTGGAAATGTTTACTGGGATTAGTTTCGGCTCTTTATCTCCATACATAATGTCCGCATTAACTTTGGCCTTATTGGGAGCTATTGATTCTTTGCTTACCTCAGTGGTTGCAGATAATATGACCAAGACAAAGCACAATCCAAATAAGGAATTAGTGGGGCAGGGAATAGGAAATAGTATTGCTTCACTTTTTGGAGGGATTCCAGGTGCTGGTGCAACAATTCGTACAGTAGTTAACATTAATGCAGGTGGGAAAACGCGTATTTCTGGAATGTTAGCAGGTGTTCTATTATTGATTGTTTTATTGTCTTTAGGCGATCTAGCAGAAGAAATTCCTTCAGCAGTATTAGCAGGTATTTTGGTAACTGTAGGTATTGGAGTTATGGATTATAAAGGTTTAAAAGCTATTCCAAACATGCCCAAGCAAGAGGTTATCATTATGATTGTGGTATTGGTCTTAGCTTCGGTTTGGGATTTAATTGCAGCGGTTGCTATTGGATTAGTGATTGCACTATTTATGTTCATGAAACAAATCGGTGAATCTACAGGAGAAAAATCTCAAATTAAAAAATTGGCAGATGAACCCTTATGGTCTGATGAAGATGAATTACCTGGTAATTTAAGACAGGAGGTGGTTATTAAACATGTTGCCGGTCCGCTCTTTTTTGGATCAACAAGCGATTTTCAGCAGTTGGCGACACAAATACCAGCTAAGGCTACAACCGTAATATTGAGGTTGGATAAAATGGACTATATGGATCAGTCTGGGCTTTATGCTATGGATGATTTATTGGTTGGCTTAGCAAAGAATGAGACGAAAATTTTGATGGTTGGTCTACAAAAACAACCGCGTTACATGTTTGAACGCGTTGGTTTAATTCCTAAGTTGGTTGATCAACAATATATTTTCAAAACTTTTCCAGAATGTTTGGAGTGGATTAAGACGAATGTAGAGGATACGTTGGATTAGTATGACTGAAATCTATGTGTTTTTGGTGGATAAATTCTAAAAACTCAAAATTCACCAGCTTTTGATGGTGGAGATTGGCTTGTTGAAGGGATGTTTTAAGGAGGAGGGCTTATTAATGTGCACATCAAACGGGCTAAACGTCTACCAAGCTAGAACCCATGCTGAGCGAAAATCATCCGACTTTTGTCGCATTTCGGTTTTTCCTTCCGCTGCGATTTCTTCACTGGTATAGCACGCAATTGAAACATAATTGTATTGAGCTCCGATAATAACTTGCGCAGGATAGCCTTCTTTTAAAAGCTGTTTCTTTTTCTTTTCGGCATTTTCCTTTTGCGAAAACGCACCCACAATCAAATGAAAACCGCACGATTCAGGATTGGCGCTAACCACAACTGTTTCATTAGTCTCAGTGTTCCTTTCTGCGGGAGGTGGAGTATGTCTTACAAATCTATTCTGATTTTGAACTTTTGGAGTAATCGTTAAAAATGTATCCTTTACGGGTTCCTCGGCAGTCTCCATGGTCTCGGTAATTTCATTTTCCTCATCTGCTGGCGGTGGCGTATGTCTAATGGGTCTATCCTGTTCTTGAACCTTCGGTGTTATTGCTAAAAATGTATCCTTTATAGCTTCCTCGGCTACTAGAGCGCTGTCAATGATAACCGTGTCTAATACTGGAGTAATATTAAAGTTAAATGTGGGCAGTTCGAACCCTAAGAAGTGCGGCGGATACAATTCTTTCTCCAGTTTAAAGTCTTTAAACACTTCAATTTTTCCGGAATAACATGCCACCCAAATTTCGGAAGAAAGCCAATTTCCGCATATTCCAATTGGTTTTGAACTTGTCGGTACCACCGCCTCAACAAACATAGAATCCGTATTAATTTTCGTAAAAACATCATCAAAATAGTTGACCACATAAAGCGATTTTCCATTTGGAGAAAGTGTCATACTGCGTGGGCCGCTTTCTGTTTTGCAATAGCTTTTCGTTCCGTTAAAGCAATTGTATTTCATGATTTCATTACTTGAATTAAGCGAAACATATAGCGTTGAATCATGATCGGCTAATAATACCGATCGGGGTGATTTACCCACATTGGTTAGATAATCCACCGTATAATCTTCCAAATTCACAATGGCAATTTTGGTTGAACCCATCACCGTAACATAGGCCAATTTGCTGTCTTCCGTAATGGCGACTCCACGTGGATGAGCGCCAACTGTTACTCGCTTCACTTCAGTCTCTGTTTCCAAATCCACAATAGATACATCAGAGCTTACCCAATTTGATACGATTAGGGTTTTTTCATCTGGCGAAATGGCCAAGAATTTAGGAACTGAACCTACTTTAATCACATTCGCAATGGTATATTTTTCGGTGTCAATTTTATACAAAAAACTGGGATCATAGTCTTTTCCAATACAAGCATCACAGCCAGGATTGGTGAACTTTTCACCAGACATATTGTAATTGGAAACCCATAAAAACTTTCCGTCTTTTGTGAAAGCACCTTCAACAGGAGCGCCTCTATATCTGCTCGTTCCATATTCTGAATACCCAAATGCACTGAGTTTTACGCCGTCGTTAATTTTGGCCAATAACAGGCCCGTTTGGTCATATAAAGTAATGGTATGACGGTACATCATGTTTTGTGCGGAAAACAATCCATTGCCACTTGAAACGACAGATTTGGGAGCAATGCCATCCTTTATTTCGGTTTTTTTGCGAATATGGGTTTCAATTTGGCAAAAAGTTGTTCCAGAACAAAGCAAAAAGCTTAGTAACAGCCCCTTTCTGAGCCCTGCACAATATTTTTTATTGCTGTTGAATGAATGAAACATGCAGGACAAAAATAAAACTTGGCGCTAAGGTTTGCACCAATTTGTCCCAAAATCTGAGGATTAACTTATTTTTTGCCAGCAAAATTGATGGATTTGCGGTTTTAAAATCAAACTAATACGGATTTATTTTCTAAAGATATCAAAACTCTGAGCGAATTTTATTTATTCCATTTAATTTCGAATAAGAGCACCATAGCTGTTGAGATTAAATGGAATTAATTCAATTCTGAATGGACCTTTTTTGTATTCCAAATTATGATTATCGCTGTTAATAGGGCTGTAATTGCCACATATAGGTACACTCTTCCCTCGTATCGATAATATTGGTAAGTAGCAATTAAAAGCCACCATAAAATTGGAGTTATAGGAGTTAATAGAATCGCAATTCGTGCGATTTTGGATTGAGTAATGATTTGACTAAAATTCAGTAATAGCAATGGTGTGAAACAGACATAATAGAATAGGAGGTAGGAAGCGTATAGAAAATTTTCACTGCTGTTTTCTGGGTAAGCTAAGCAACCTCCATTTATAAATCCAGGATCGATTAGCTGAAGTACGAGATAAGCTGATGTAAAAAATACGAGTATCGGAATTACCGAAATTCTGAATATTGATCTGAAGATAATGCCGGTTTTATTTTTCATTATTCCCTTCAGATTTATTCATAAACTTATCAGGGAAACAAAGCGACCCTATTGCACCGCTCCCATATTCGAAAACTACATTATCTCGAAAAAAAATGGAGCTGCACATCCAATAATCGGCATTTTGATTTTCTACCGGAATTGTGTCATATACAACATAAGAATACTTACCCAAGCCGTCTCTTTTATAACCGAAAGTCGTTCTGTTGTGAGAATAAGAAGCAATAGAAATGGAATCAATTTTATTCAACATTTTTTAGATTCTAACCTGTTGCAGCTAAAAAGGGGTTGTTTTAGGCGAATCAGTGCTATGGATATAGTTTTTTCCCATCCATTTTCATATACTACAATAATAGCTGAACCCTTTACCAAGTCTGCGGCTAAATAGGAGGTTAAACAAAAAAACCGATTCATTTCTGAATCGGTTTTTTCCGGGTGGAAGACGGGATTCGAACCCGCGACCCTCGGTACCACAAACCGATGCTCTAACCAACTGAGCTACAACCACCATTTTAAGTCCCTGACAAAATCATTATTCTGCGTAAGGGTTGGCAAATATAAGTCATTTTTTAGAATTAAAATGCAATCAGATAAAAAAAATAGAAGGAATTTATTGATCGCCTTTGAAACTTAATCGAGAGAATAGTTTTTCCATTCCGTCAAGTGTTTTCTTCAACAAATCGTAATACAATGTAAGAATCAAAAATATTGACATACCCCATATTACAAGGAGGTTTCCAGCAAATGTGCTAATGTAACTGCCAAACAGTTTTTTACGCGGTGCATAAAAATGAGCACCGAAAAAACCGACGTCATAAGGGTCTAAATAAATTGGATCAGATTTCTGAATCAAACGATCTCCCGACACAACAAGTTTACTCAAGTCCGTTTTGTTTGTCACAAATTGTTTAAGCGCCTCATTGCTGTTGTTATTCATCCATTCTAAATAGGTGTCCTTATCGTATTTTTCAATTATTTCTTGTGTTTTATCGTCAATTTTCTTTCTGTTTTTATCGGCGATAGATTTATAATGCGTTTTTAGAATGGTAATATAATCTTTGACATCCGTATAGGTGGCTTCTGAGTAACTTTCACTACTTAAACCTTCAATGCACCCCTCGCATTTAACATTCTGAATGAAGTTATGTTCGCGAGCAATTTCAGCTCTTAGAATCTGGAAAGCTTCATCTACTTCAGTCTTTTTTTCTGGATTATCGAAATTTGTTTTAACAAAATCTAATTTAGCCGTCATTTCTTGCAGCCAATAATCTTTCTTCCAAGTAGCAAAGCTTTTATTTTTTTCAAGTTCAAAGAAAACCTCGTTATACTCGTTATCTTTATATTGTGTTACGGATAAAGCTTCATACGCCCAGCGTGATGCCATAACATTACCAATAAGCGGAACCGCACTTTCGTCTCCAAAATACGGGTGTAACTTGTCAAATTTCACGATCACTCCGCTAAAAAGAAGTTGAGGAATAATCAAAATCGGAATTAGAATATAAATAACTTTTACGGAATTGAAACTTGCGGAGATGTTTAGGCCTAGTAAGTTAGCGAAACAAGAGAGACTAAATAAGATGAGCCAATACTCTAGCCACATACCTTTAATTTCTAGAATATAATTACCGATTAACACAAATAAAAGTATTTGCACAGCAGATATCATAAACATGATTGAAATTTTGGACACTAAATAAGAACTCCTACTCAGATTCAAAAAGGATTCACGTTTTAAGATTTTTTGGTCTTTAATAATTTCTTCGGCCGCAACTGTTAAACCAATGAAAAGTGCGACTATTACTGCAATGAATAAGAATGGTGGTATGTTTTGATTATCATTAAACGTATAGGTGTCCCCAGCGCTGCTATTGTAGAACTTAACAAAAAATGAAAGCACAAAAGCGAGTACTGGTGCCTCAAGGAGGTTAATAATCATGTACTGCTTATTCGTCAACTTAGATAATACGTCTCGTGTGAAGAAGACACCAAGTTGCTTGAAAATGTTCGGTTTTTTGAAGGTGCTTTCAGGAATTTCTTCATCACTTTCAATTAGATTGGGGTCTTTTTCAAGCAGCTCCAAATAATGCCCGTTCCACTCTTCAGACGACACTTTTCGGAATTGGGTCAAAGTACCGTATTCGTCAACAACCTTTGATTCTATTATATTAAAAATCTGTTCAGGATTAACATTACCACAGACATGGCATTCACTTTCATTACTTTTAGCGTGATCAATGAGGTCTTTAAAATACATTACTGCATCCACTGGATTACCGTTATAAATAGGATATCCTCCCACATCTAAAATCAACAATTTGTCAAACATTTTGAAAATGTCAGACGAAGGTTGGTGAATTACAACAAAAATGAGTTTTCCCTTTAATGCTAATTCTTTTAAAAGATCCATGATATTTTCAGAATCACGCGAAGAAAGACCAGAAGTTGGTTCATCTACAAATAAAACTGAAGGTTCTCGAATTAGCTCAAGTGCAATATTTAATCTTTTTCGTTGTCCACCAGAAATCGTTTTTTCTAATGGACTGCCAACTTTTAAGTCACGCGTTTCATATAGACCTAATGACATTAAAAGCGATAACACTTTTTTCGCGATAACACGATCATTAAGGCTACCAAAACAAAGTTTGGCGTTATAAAAGAGGTTTTGATAAACACTTAATTCCTCTATCAAAAGATCATCTTGAGAAACATAACCAATTACACCCTCGATTTGTCCCTTGTCATGATGAATGTCAACACCATTGATTGTCACAGCTCCTTCAGTAGGAGTATAATTTCCATTTAAAACATTTAATAGTGTAGACTTGCCAGCACCAGAACCGCCCATTATCCCTAATAGCGATCCAGATTCTTCAGCGATATTAAAATTCTGTAAGCCTATTTTTCCGCTTTTAAATTTGTACACGACATTATCAGCCTTGAATACAATTTTTGTTTGTGTTTTATCCGAAAGGAATTGTCCTATAATATCACTGTAATAGATTGGAGCAACTTTAGAAGATCGAATGGAACTTCCTTGATTCAGAATTAAATGTCGGTAAGGTCGAACAGATTGTCCATTTAAATTTAAATCGACTTTTCCTAAATACTTGAAAAAGTGAAAATTAACGCTTTGAATTTTTAAAACACGAATTTGACCTTCAATGCCCCCAGAATAGATATGTTTCGCTTTTTTAAACGACTCTTCACTTTTAGAAGTGATGTACAAGAGGTTTGTTTCATCAATAATTCTTTCAACTGGTGCTTCAACAAAACTTCTAATTTCATTGTACTCATCAATTGAAACGTTGAACGTATCTGCCACTATAGCAGCAAATTCAAGCTCCTGGTCATTAACAATTTCGTTGGCGTTAATGAATTCCAAAATTCGCACTAGCACAATCATCTTTTGACGTTGTGCTAATTCCTCGTTAATTTGGGTACAAATTCTTAATACTTTAACTGAATGAACAGAGGTTTTCTTTCTCCTGCCGTCTTTTTTTGTGGATTTACCTTGGTACGCAATTAAGAATTCATCAAACAACTTCAAGTATTCCTCAACTGCAGCAGAGCCGATTTCTTGTTTGAGAAAGGATTGCACGATATTACGACCCGCACCTTGTGTAACAGGGTTGAGTATATCAATTTCTTCATCAACTCTCGCAATGATTGCGAAGAGTTGCATGAGTGCTTTTAGTATCCTTTGACTCATTTAAGCGATAGCTTATTTTTGAAAACCGAGAAGTACAACAATACAACCCGAAACTTTTTTATCAATGTCCAAATATGCTTCAATATAACAATCAAGTGTATTGTCAACTTTGAAGTCCCAATAGGGTTTGTTTTTAAAGTCTCCATTTGAAAAAAGTAAATTTCTTTCCTTATCATACACATTAAAAATCACATAATTGTCTTTTTCTCCTGCAGTTGCGGCTATACGATATAATGAACCACCATAAAGCGTAACTTTGAATTCCGCGGCTTGTTCTGCATCCACAAACGCCTTATAGACCTGACCGTCAGAGATAAATACTTTTCCAACACTCGCATCTGCAGAAAGATGCTTATAGCAAACATTCGCTAAAGAATCGCACTCTTGAGCATTGATTATACCAGACACAAACAATAAGGTAAATATTCCGATTAGTTTTTTCATTTTTATCCGATTAATTCGTTTCTGATTGCGTCAACTTTTGTAATAATACTATTCAAAACTTCTTCATCAACTTGCACAGATGATTTACTTTTGATATTGGTCTGAAACTTTTCAGGCATAGTTACTGGAGCTCTATACTGATAATTAAATTTAATTTGGTCGAAATCAGTTTTCAAATCTTTTAAATCATCAATCAATTTTGTGTAAGTTCCTTCAGTGTTAAAATCTGTCAGCAATTCGATAATGGTTTTCAATGCCGTTTTTTGCTCACCGATTCGATTTGCAATTTCTTGATCTTCTGTTTTTTCAAAAATTGTAGTTGCAAAATAAAGTGACTCTATCCATCCACCAGTGAGAATTAAAGAAGCAACATCATGTTGTTCATTGTCTTTGAGGAATTGATCCCCTTTTCGATAACCTTCCGACATTATGACTAACATAGAGTCTTGATTGTTTCCATTTTCAATGAAGCGTGATACTAAGTCAGCATCAAAAGCCCCCGAAATTCCTAGCTCAGCTGATAATTTGTCGACAGAACCAAGATATGAAACAGCTTGCATATTTTTCTCATATATTGTAGCGTAACCTAAGTCAGCACCATAAACACCCATATTAATGGCACGTTTAAATGTGGTTGTGAAATTTTCAACATTTTTTGGGTCTGTCAATACAGATTCATTGAATACATCATCTTGACTTTTTAGTAGTGACACCATTTGAATAGGTGAGGGGATACTGAATATTTTACCATTAATATTGGTATTCATAGATTGTGCTGAATCCAACACCTCGTCGGTCACAATAACTAATTCATCTGCATCAGTATCAACAGGTGGAATGTCCACGTCTCCACCACAGGAAACAATGACAAAGACAAGAATTATTGGTAAAATAAGTTTATAGGCAAAATTCATAGCGCTAATTTAATTCAAAACTAAAAAAATAATTCGATTTTCAGGAATAAATATGGGCTTATAAGGGGAAAAAAAATGAAGAAAGTTACTAACAGTTTAGTGAACCTGATTACCGCATATTTCGAGTTTAATCCTAATTTTGTGAAAAATTAAATGAGATGCGTGTTAGACCGAGAAGAAATAGAAAAAATGAGTTGATTCGAAAGATGGTCGAAGAAACGGTGCTACGCCCCGCTAACTTGATCTATCCATTATTCTTATTAGAGGGGGATTTAGAAAAACAAGCGATTGATTCTTTACCCGGGATTTTTCGCATGAATTTGAATGATTTATTTCTTGAGGTTGAAGCTTCAGTTGCGGTTGGGATTTGCAGTTTTGTGCTATTTCCAGCGGTCCCTGAAAAATACAAAGATAAAACAGCGTCCTATTCAGTGAATGCGGCAAACTTTTATCTTGAAGCCATTCGTCAATTAAAACAAAAATTTCCGCAAATCATTTTGATGAGTGACGTTGCAATGGATCCTTATAGCTCAGACGGGCATGATGGTTATGTTGAAAACGGAGAGATTTTAAATGACCGTACGTTGCCAATTTTAGGCGATATGGCCTTAGCTCAGGCACAAGCAGGAATAGACATTATAGGTCCTTCAGATATGATGGATGGAAGAGTTGGATTTATTCGGGATGTCCTGGATAGCAAAGGCTTTTTGAATACTTCAATCATGTCATACACTGCCAAATATGCTAGTGCGTTTTACGGACCATTTCGACAGGCCTTGTATTCTGCGCCAAAAGCGGGTGATAAAAAGACTTATCAAATGAATCCGGCTAACAAGACGGAGGCGTTAATTGAGGCAGATCTGGATACAGCAGAAGGTGCCGATTTTTTAATGGTAAAGCCAGCATTGTGTTATATGGATGTCATTCATGCGCTGAAGCAGCATAGCAATTTACCCATTGCGGCCTACAATGTAAGTGGTGAGTATGCCATGCTAATGGCTGCGTGTGAAAAAGGTTGGCTTGATTATAATTTAGCCATGCCAGAGATGCTTCTAAGTCTTAAAAGGGCAGGAGCAGACGTCATTCTAACTTACTTCGCGAAAGATTTCGCTCAATTGTATCACCAAAAATAATTGGTCTTTTTTACTGTGCGGGCAGATAGGAAAGTGGCGTTCCCCAGCCGTCAAGATGCAAGGTAACCTCACCATTTCCTATGGCAAAAGTTGAAATATCAAAAACTATTGTTTCTTCAATTAGTTCTCTACAGTCATCTCCATTGGCGGTGTGGAAAATTTTAATTGACCGCTGCGGGGGAATCGATTTAGAAATCATTTTAAGCCCGACTAATTCAAAACCATGCTCTTGACATCCGCCACTGTATTTCACTGTTACACGCATTAAGTCCTTTTCAACGACAACGTTTAAAATCCCAAGTGGATCAGAACTATAGGCTCCCATATCAGTTACTAGAATTCCGTCGATCACGTTTTCTTCTTGAGGTGGGTTAATATCAGTTTCAACATCTGGTTCTAATTCTTTAGCATTAGAGCAACTGATCATAAGTCCAAAGACTGTAAGCGCGGATAAAAGATATAATTTCATTTTCATGATTTTTTAGTTTTTAAGAAAAGCAATACGAGTATAAATAAAAGGAAAATTCCAATTACGACAATTAATTCTGAAGTTCTAAAAGGGAGCTCTACTTCATCAGTTGGCACCATTAGTACTGGTCTCACAGCAGGAATAGTATCGGTTTGTTGTAAGTACGTTTTTTCCTTTAGAACTTCATAATCAAAACGCCATTCTTTAATTTTTGGGAAGTACTTTCTGAAATTTGGGATTTTATATTTTTTTTCTGTTATTCGAACTTTTACCGCCTTTACACTCTTTAAGAGTTCTTTATCTGATTTGTTGTATTGTCGACCTAAACTATAGGATATATAAGCTTGGGTAAGTGAAATGTAATTTTCAAATATAATGCCCATTTCAAAACAAGCTTTTGAGATCACTGGATCATCTTCATGAATAAAATGAATGAGCTCTTTTAAGACAAAATCTAAATTTTTCAATGGATCGATTACCTCTTCTTGAAAACGCTGACTTTTTTTATCTAAATCGAACAATGTAGAATCCACTTCCCAATTAAAGACATTTCCGGTTTTATACCATTTGCTATTTTTTTCATTGGCCATATAGGCCAGCAAAATGCGGTCGAGGAAATAAATTTTCGAAAACTCTAAAATTCCCGGGCTTGATTTATGAATGCTCTCAATACCCAGTTCAAAATCTTTATTGATGATGTAAATTGACATTTGATCCCACCAAAAATCACCATCAGTTTCGTAGTCAAGTGAAAGGCGATCAAAATAATACTCAGAAAGCGTGATGTTGCCGGTATGTAGAGACGCTTCAGCAAATTCTAGGCTATCTAGACGCGTCCAGTACTTACGTTCTTTGGCCTCTAAATCGTCAAGGATATTGGTTAATGTATCATTGTGGAAACCACGTTTAAACGTAGTTAATTTATACCAAGGATTATATTCGGTGCGGTAGGGCGAGGCAGGGCGAATGATAGAGTCGTTTTGGCCATATGCACCAAAGGACATAACAATAAGAACAGATATTGCTGCTGCTTTAGTGAACCGCTGTGAAAACATATTCAATAATATTTGCGCCCATTCTCAACGCTTCGGTTCTTTTTTCTGGACTGTCTCCATGTACTTCAGGATCTTCCCAGCCATCTCCTAAATCTGTTTCGTAAGTGTAAAGACAAATTAAGCGACCTTGATATACAATTCCAAAAGCTTGGCTGTTTTTATCGTCATGCTCATGAATTTTTGGTAAACCTTTTGGGAATTTATAGGTTTGATTAAATATGGGATGATTATTAGGCAATTCAACCAGATCAATTGCAGGGAAAACTTTTTTCAGCTCTTTGCGAATAAACTGATCCATACCGTAATTATCATCAACGTGTAAAAAACCTCCACCCAGTAAATAATTTCTCAAGTTTTCAGCATCCTCAATAGTAAATACCACATTGCCATGACCGGTCATATGGACAAAAGGGTAATTAAATATTTCTGGATCGCTTATATCCACTGTCGCCACAACTATTGAAATAGATGTACCTAAATTTTTATTGCAAAATTTCATAAGGTTTGGCAATGCAGTGGGATTTGAATACCAATCGCCTCCGCCCTTATATTTGAGTACCGCAACTTGATAGGCAGATTGATCTTGTGAAAAAGACCAATTTATGCTCATTAAGAACAGTAAAAAAACTAGGCTATAAGGTTTACAGTATGACATGCTACAATTCCTGCTGTTTCGGTTCTTAATCTACTCTCGCCCAAACTAACAGGAGTAAATTTATTTTGTTTTGCTAAATTAATTTCTTCCGTCGTAAAATCCCCCTCTGGACCTACTAAAATTACGACATTTTTTTGTGTATCGAGGGCCTTTTTAAGTTCAATTTTTTGGACATCTTCGTCGCAATGTGCTATAAAGCGCTGATTATGATTAGACTGGTTGCAAATAAAATCTTTAAAAGAGGTCAATTCATCTATTTCAGGCAAAAACAAATTACCCGATTGTTTGAGTGCCGAGATTGCATTTTTCCGCACTTTATCAATATTCAATACTTTTCTTTCTGAATTAAAAGTTAGAACTGGTGTGATTTGATTTACACCTATTTCAATTACTTTTTCAATGAAAAAAGAAAAACGATCCATGTTTTTCGTAGGAGCAATTGCAATATGAATTTGATTCGCTTTTAGAGAAAGCTGTTGACTCTCAATAATTTTAAACAGCAATTCCTTCTTGTTCGCCACTGTAATTTCACCAATTGCGATTCTCCCTTTTCCATCAATCAAACTGATTTTATTCCCCTCAGTTAGTCTTAAGACACGAACGGCATGGTTGGATTCATCAGAAGAAAGAATCCCCTTATCTATTGATTGACAAAAAAAAGTGTGTTTAGCAGTATACATAAATCAAAAACGTACTTTTGCAATAGCAAACAAGATTAATGACTGGGACAAAAATAGCATTTTTATACAGTGAAGTGGCGGGTTATTTTATGGCTTGTGCACATTCTTTGTCTCAGCAGGCAGAAGTTTTAATAATACGTTGGCCAACAAACGCAGAAGCCCCGTTTGAATTTGAATCGTCGGATCAACTGAAAGTGGTTACCAAATCTGATTATTCGACACCACAGTTAAAGGAATTGTTAGATGAATTTAATCCAGATGTGCTTGTTTGCAGTGGTTGGATGGATAAAGACTACTTAAAACTGGTTAAAGGGTTGGATAAAAAGGTGAAGCGTGTTTTGTCTTTAGACAATCATTGGACGGGATCAATGAAGCAAAAAGCAGCTTCGATTATCTCGCCGTTTTATTTGAGAAAAATATTCACGCATGCTTGGGTTCCGGGAAATCCACAAGCCGAATACGCTAAAAAGTTAGGATTTGACACTAAAATTATTCGCGGTTTCTATTGTGCAAATTCAAATTTTTTTAACCAAAAATTTGCGGCGACATTTGCGGATAAGAAAGGCGAATTTCCAAAGCGATTTTTATACGTAGGTAGATATGTAGCGCATAAGGGAATTTTTGAAATGTGGGAAGCTTTTCAACAATTGCAGAAAGAGAAACCTAATAAATGGGAATTATGGTGCTTGGGAACAGGTGATCAATGGGAAAACAGAGTAGTGGATGAGAAAATAAAACATTTTGGTTTTGTTCAGCCTGCAGATATGGATCAATATATTTGTGAAACTGGCGTATATATATTGCCTAGTAAATTTGAACCGTGGGGAGTAAGTGTTCAAGAGTTTGCTATTGCAGGGTTTCCATTACTTTTGAGTGATGCAATTGGATCAAAAGAACAGTTTTTAAAAGATAACGGAATTTCATTTGAGGCTGGAAATGTAGCTCAAATTAAAAAGGCAATGTGCGAAATAATAGAAATGGATGACGCCCAATTGATTGAAAAAGGTGAAAATAGTCATGCAATTGGCATGTCATACACTACCGAACAATGGGCAGAACGAATTTTAGCGATTAAAAGTAAATAAATGGAGAAATTAGCGATCAAATTATGCATGACCAAAGATATTGGTGTGCATGGGAATTTATTTGGAGGAAACATGTTGGCCTGGTTAGATGAAGCAGCTGCCACTTGGGCATGCAGTGTTTGTCAAAACCCAAATATGGTCACTGCGAAAATTGATGAGATGGTATTTGAGCGCCCCGTTAAAAACGGCGACCAGGTGATCATTTATGGAGAAGTTAAACGGGTTGGTAGATCTTCAACCACCATTTATATTGAAGCAAGAAATAAAGATTTTTATTCACATGAAGAAGAGATCGTATGTTCAACGATTTTTATTTTTGTAAGAGTAAATGAGAAAGGAAAGTCAATTCCAATCGATCAACAAGTTCGTGATAAATACGCCCATCTAGACTCGGATACTTGAAAAAAATACTGATCATACAAACCGCCTTTATTGGTGATGTTATTTTAGCGACCTCAATGCTGGAAACGATTCGTGCGCGAGCGAAAGAAGAAATTTCATTTGACATTTTGGTGCGCAAAGGAAATGAAGCGTTGTTGGTCCAACACCCTTATATTAATCAAGTATTAATTTGGAACAAGAAAGAAAATAAATACAAGAATTTATTCGCACTTTCAAAGCAAATTAGACAAACTCAGTATGATATTGTTTATAATTTGCAACGTTTTGCTTCCACCGGGTTTTTAACTGGGCGCAGTAAAGCAAAATTGAAGATTGGTTTTAAAGAGAACCCTTTTTCATGGATGTTCGATCGAAAAATCAAACATGAACTCGATAATGGAAAGCACGAAATTGAGCGTAACGCTATGCTTTTGCAAGTTGATAACAAAGCGGATGATTTTAAAGTGATGCCACCTAAGTTATATCCAACACCTGCAAATAGCATCAAAGTTGAAGGAATTATTGGTGAACAAACA
The DNA here is from genome assembly GCA_905478225.1 of uncultured Crocinitomix sp. Taxonomy (GTDB): domain Bacteria; phylum Bacteroidota; class Bacteroidia; order Flavobacteriales_D; family Crocinitomicaceae; genus Crocinitomix. The sequence goes on along the minus strand of CAJQHR010000030.1, from coordinate 5,630 downwards.
CATTTTCTTGTTATGGCACCAGCATCCGTTTGGTATACGAAACAATTGCCACGTGAGAAATGGATTGAGTTAATTGATTTACAACAAAGTAATCGGCCCATTTATTTAATTGGTGCGCCATCTGATCAGGAATTCATTCAAGGAATTATTGAAGCGAGTAAATCGGAACATACGATCAACATGGCAGGAGAGCTTAATTTGCTTGAATCTGCTGCGCTAATTGCACGCGCGGATCGAACCTATGTGAACGATTCAGCCCCTTTGCATTTGGCAAGTGCGGTAAACGCACCAGTAACAGCGTTTTTCTGTTCAACAGTTCCTAGTTTTGGCTTTGGTCCGGTTTCAATAGATGCTGTGGTTGTTGAGGTGAAAGAAACCCTTGATTGCAGACCGTGTGGGCTTCATGGACATCAGAAATGTCCAAAAGGTCATTTTGATTGTGGGTATAAAATAGACCTTAATTCAATTAACTCTTACCCGGTTAAGTAATTTTCTTACTTGTTTTCAAGCTGTTTTTGTAACTAATTCATAAGTCTAGCGTATCCCGTAAACTATAAGTTGACTCAGGAGTAGGGGAGAATTAAAGTGCAGTTGTAGTGATATGAAAGCACAACCTTTAATTCTGTAGAGGGCATTTTGTATGAATGACTACATGTGCCAAAATGCTTATATTTGTAAGCCTACTTTATCAAATGAAAGGACTATTTTTACTTCTGTTTTTGTTTTGCTTGGGAACATCATATTCCCAACAGGATTCACTGATATTGTCAAAAAAAGAGCAATTAAAAACACTTTTTGAAGATTATAACTATGTCCCTATTGAATTTAAAGATACGTCTTTAGTCGTAATTCGAGATATTTCAGGTATCGAAGATGTTTCACAATTCCCAGATCGTTCAGTCTATTTACAAAAGCGCGCAGAGCAGTTGCGCAGAGACATAGGGCTGAACGCTGTGGGAAACTATATTGAAAATTTTAATGCAGATCCATCCGAAGGACTGGAGAACAACATTGGATACCAGCGCCGAGTGCAAGCAGGAGTTGAGTGGGATTTATTAAATGGGGGTTACCTAGAGAATAAAGTGCGCGCTCAAATGGTTGAGGATCGAATTATCCGTGAAAAGTTGAGTAATGACATTTCGCAAGAAAGTCAATTCTATGTGAAGCGATTCGACCATACAATATTCGCTTTTAACCAGTTGAAATTGAATCTGTTAGAGAAGCGGCTTTTGGGGCTTGAAAAGCAGCATAGTTTAGTTCGTGACCTCGTCTTCTTGAATAAACTAAAAAAAGAGCAGCTAATTAAGGTAGAGATACGTCTAGCAGAGGTAGAAAGTTTGATAAATGTATACAAAAGCTATAATGATTATTTAGATATTGAGGCAGATTCAATTGGTTTTGTTTCTGAAGATCTCCCTTTAATTGATTTGGATTATGATGCCATTTTTAATATGGTAGGAATTCAAACAGATAGTTTATTGGCAAATACAAATTATACTGAATACTTCAAATGGTATCATGAATTTGGCTTAAGACCGTTTGCAAGATATAATTACTATGATATCATTACAGGTGACAATCGACAGTATTTTTCTGCCGGTTTAAACCTAATTGTACCGCTAAGTTTTAATACGACTTTGAACAATGAGGTGGAACATGAGAGATGGAAATACGAAAATGAAAGGTTTACAAGAGATCGCGCTCAATTGCATGAAGATGTGTTGAACACGGCATATGAATTTCGTTACCAAATGAAGCGTTTTGTAGATAACTACCAAACCAGAAAATTGGTAAATGAGCGCCTTAGAATTGAAAAAGCGAAGATGCGATCTGTAGATCTTTTTAGAGGGTTAGATTTGTATGACGAGCTCATGGAGTCTGATATTGAGTTGCTTGAATTATTACAGGGACTTTATTTAAAAGCACTTAAAATCCACACAAAAATTCCGGGAGTTGAAATTGATGATATTATCAAAAGTCAGTCGCCTGGTGACTTGTTTGAGTATGTGAAAACTCGAAAAAGAGATGTTTATATCTGGAGTAAAACTTTTGAGAATTACACGGGAGATTTTTTAGCGAAATATGTTGTTTACAATGAGTTCAGTAAAATGATTGTAGCTGTAAGTGATAAGGACGCTTCAGAGGAGAAGAAATTATTCATGGAATATGCTTCAGAAAGTAGCGAGGTTTATTTCATGTTGGGTAATAATAAATTGTTTTATAATACTGATATTACAGGATATTTAGAGCGTGTTTTAAAGAATTATGATAAAACAACTCCGAAAGGGATTCATTTAGATATTGAGCCGCATACTTTTGATAATTGGGAAACCGATAGAAGAAAACTGTTAAGCAAGTATGTACTACTGGTGTCAGAAGTTAGTCGCTTTTGTAAAAAAGAAGGATTAAAACTTGAGATTTCTGTACCGAAACATTATGAGAGTTTCATTATGGATCAGCTCTTTCAAATGGTCGACAAAGTTTATTTCATGTGTTATGAAAATGTTGACACTGACTTTTTGGTCAGAAAATTGCAGCCATTTATGGAAGATAATGCTGAAAAGGTTGTAATCGCATTACGAACAGAAGATTTTAACAACCGCCTAGAAATGGAGGAAAAAATTGATGATTTACAAAAACGATTAGAAATAGTTGAATTTGCTTATCACGATTTGCAACGCATAATTAGCTTTAATAAAAAAGAGGAAGACAATAAATGAAAAGTCTTAATTTTAAAAGAAAAGAAAACGCTCAGATTCGTTACTTGGATGAAAAAGTAATGGGTAAGAAGAAGTCTCGATTCAATTGGGATAGAGTAGTTTATTTATCTATTCTTGGACTTATTGTGTTTTTTGTTTTGCGTTATTTTTTCATAAGCAATTTTTATATCTCGGCAAATGGTCAAGTCATATTCGATAATGTTGACATTAGTCAAACAGAAGATATTCGTATTGAAAAGTTCTTTTTTGAAGAGGGTGATAATATAAAAGCAGGAGATACGCTATTTTCCTATTTAATAGAAGATCCGGCATTCGCTGCTAATATTGATCCACTTGCAGAAGTCGGGAACGAAAGTAACTGGGCTGACCGTGAAATGTACTCCCTGCAAAAAAGTATTGACTTGAATAACAGTAGGATTAGAGGCGACCGTCAATTGTTGACATCTTATAAATCGCAACTGAATCAATTGGAAAACGAGGTGATTTTAGGTGCAGCTAATGAACGCGATTTACAAAATTTAGAATATCAAATCAGTAAATTAGAAACATCTATTAACTTAACCCAGTCTGAAAACGGGGTGTTGAATAGGCAATTGACTGCATTAAAAACAGGTGAAGAAGACGCTGCAGTCGCTATTTCAGCTGCTCCAGCAGAGTTTTCACCTTATCGAATTTCTGTTTCTCCGATAGATGGTTATATTTCTCGTATATTTAAGGAACCGTTTGAGGTTGCGTTAAAAAGTGAAATGATCATTAAAATTCATCAAGCGGATTCAGTTCATATCAAAGGGTATTTCGAACAAAAAGATTTAAAATATGTGAAGGTAGACGACCATGTGAACATACTTTTTCCTGATGGACAGGAGAGCGAAGGTGTCATTGACCGGTTTTATTCGTCTACTGTTATAATGCCTGAAGAATTTCAGAAGAAATTTGAACCCTTGAAGCGAACAATCGCGGTAGATATTAAACCTGCAGAAGGAAGTGACTTGGACCTTTGGAAAAGATATTACAAGTTAAGCGTTGAACTAACAAAAAGAACCTTTTAATGAAGCATATTGCAGAATATAAGGACAATGCGGAGTCTATTATAGAACACGCTGGTTTCTCGTTCTTATATATTCGGAACCTGAGCGCTATTCAGGTTGAAGATGTGCAGTACCATAGTGCTGTTATCATAGAAGTGAAAAACTATGACTTTGTTCGACTGATGGTTTCGAGTATTAGAGCAAATCATAGCCCAGATATTTATTTAAAACCAATATTCTTATTAAAGAAAGATGCACAGGATCAACCTGTTTTGGATGAATTGTCAGACGGGTCCATTAAAGGATTAGATGAATTAGATTTAGTCGTGCCAATTGTTGAACGCATTTCAACTCGTGTTCAAGATTTGACTTTTACGAACTCCATTTCATTTGAAGCACAAATTATAACTAAACTAATTACATTACTTTATACTAAAGAACAAAAAACGGTTGAACCGTTTCCATATGTTTATTCAAACATAGGCTACTACTATCCACTGTTATCAGTGAATTTTGAGCAGAGCGAAGAAACAGTGGCCTTAGATATTTTAAAAATTGCAGAGGATGAAGGCATCTTGAGATCAGATTATTATGATCGTGTATACCTTTGTTCATCTTGTTCAAGTAATCATTTGAGTTATCGTGAGGTTTGTCCAAAATGTAGTAGTTCAAATACTACTCCTGATGATATTATTCATCACTTTCCATGCGGATATGTTGGACCAATGCAAGATTTCAAAAATGAAATTGATGATAAATTAAATTGTCCAAAATGTAATAAGCGATTAAAACATATTGGAGTTGATTATGATAAACCTTCAGTTATTCATGACTGTAACAACTGTAATCATAAGTTTCAAGATTATCATGTAAATGCCAAATGTCTTTCCTGTCATGCGGATAGAGCTGTGGAAAGTTTAATGTCAACAGAAATTAATTCATACGGATTAACCAAAAAAGGAGAATTGGCGGCAATTAAAGGCTTTGTAACAACCACTAAAGATATTGATGAGGTAATTGGTACAATTAAGTACGACACCTTTAAAACAATGCTTAAATATGAAATTGAGCGTTTAAAGCAAACGGAAGGTTTAAGTAATATTTGTGCCATCAACATTAGCAATTCTTCACAGGTCTATTCTAAATTGGGTAGTGAATTGCAACGCGGTTTGCTGAAAGACTTGGTTTCTGTTATTCGAAGTAATATTCGTTCTTCAGATGTAATTGCTTTTGAAAGTTCATCAACGATTGTAATGTCAATGAACGCGATTCCAAATAAAATTGCGAAAAAAATCATTGCAGAAATGATCGCATTACTAAATGATTTGATTAAAACAAGTTTTGAAGATTTGAATGTATTATTGGATACAAAAGTTGTAGCATTGGATCACGGTAAAACACACGACGCACATTTAAAAGAATTGAACGCTGATTTTAACTAGCTAAAATTGTGGACGCACTTTTAGATAATTATATCAGATTTTTGGCAACACTCACGCCAGCATACTTCGTAGAGCTCTTCTGGTTTTATTTTGTCTTTGAATTTGTTCGCTATTTCCTTTTAGAATTTGTGGTGCTAAATTTGTCAAAAATTAAATCGATTTTTAACAAACCAAAAAAAGAAGACGCACGTAGGCGATTGTTCATGGAGAACCCGTTGGTATCGATCTTAATTCCAGGGAAAAACGAGGGAAAACATCTGTATAAATTGGTGAATTCATTAGGTGAGCAAACCTATAAAAATGTTGAAATAATTGTTGTTTGTGACGGTTCGGACGACGACACTCCAGTAATAGGGCGGTCACTCAAAAAAGCAGGTTTAATAGATCTGTTTATCCGAAACGAAATTAGAGGTGGAAAGGCTTCGGCTGCAAATACTGCT
>CAJQHR010000029.1 GCA_905478225.1 uncultured Crocinitomix sp. | reverse complement strand
CGGGTATCGAAGTTGTCAACATTATTAGGAAGGGTCAAATAGCTGACTCGGGAAAAACAACGTTCAAAACATTTTGTTCTTTGGCAGCATAACTCATAGATAATTACTAAATTTCAGAATCAGAATTAATTAATGCGACAGAACCCTAATTCTACTTATATGGGTTGAGATAAAATTAATGACTAAACCTTTTTGCCATCTTTATTTTTGCGATTAATTTGCCGTAGTATTCCTAATCCTCATTGGTTTGAAGGGTAATATCTTTGTATTCTTTCTGCGTATTGGTTTCTAGATACGTTAGTGCATCATCTATTGACAAAAAGAAATTGTCCTCGCCAATTTTATTACGTAAAACTGTGCGACGAAGAATATCACGCACTGGTCCCTTTACACTTGTCATTAAAAATCGGATATTGCGTTTTTGGTAGTCTTCGACAAGATCACTTATTGCATGTACTGCTGAAGAATCCATACCGTTAACTCCGCTTGCATCTATAATCACGGCTTTAATATCTCCTCTTTTCTCTTCTAAGCTTTTTAATTTATCAAGAAAATATCGCGTATTCGCAAAAAATAACTGAGCATCCAGTCGAACAATTAGAATTTCATCTGCTGGATTAATATGCTCAAAACGTTCAACATTTAAATATTTCCTACTCTGTTCATCCAACCCAAGCTCAGCCATATGCGGATACGAAACGCGGAGAATCAAACCAACAATTGATACTCCTACACCCACCATAATCCCTTGCTCCACACCAAGTGTCAATGTTGCTATGGCCGTAATGATGAACATTGCAAAATCTCGGCGATCAGTTTTCCATAAATGTTTCGCTTCCTTAAAATCAATCAATCCAAAAACTGCCACTATAATAATAGACGCTAGAATTGCATTCGGCAAATAATAAAAATACGGCGTTAAAAAAAGTAAGGTCAATATCACAACCGTCGCACTTATAATTCCCGCCAAGTTCGTTTTTGCTCCGGATTGGTCATTGACCGCACTTCTAGCAAAACCCCCCATAGTTGGAAAAGCTTGAAAGAAAGACGCCCCAATATTCGCAATACCTAAAGCGAGTAATTCTTGACTGGCATCAATTTCATAGTTTTTATGCTTTTTTTGAATGGATTTAGCCACTGCAATTGATTCCGTAAACCCAATCAGCGCAATTGTAAGTGCAATCGGTAAAAGACTCGTTACGGCTTCATAAGTAACAGTTGGCACAGTAAAGGAAGGCAAGCCATCTGGCACATCTCCTACAATAGAAACGTTGTAGGGCATTGCATCTAACCCAAGTGCATATCCGACTCCCATTCCTAGTAAAACCACTACTAGGGGAAACGGAATACGTTTGTTTATTTTCTTGAGTACAATAATGGTGACGATTCCTCCGAGACCAACAGCGAGCGTATATTTATTGATTTCACCAAATTTCAAATAAATATTGTAGGCCGTTTCATGGACTTTACCACGCGGGATGCTAATTCCCAAAACGTGTTTCATTTGACTGAAAGCGATATAAACTGCAGCCGCGGAAATAAATCCAGAAAGCACAGGGTGCGACAAAAAATTGACAATAAACCCCACTTTAAAAACACCCATAATCAATTGGAATACCCCAATCATTAACGAGAGTAAAATAGCCATTCCTAAAAAGCTATCAGAACCTATTTCAGCCAAGGCACCTACTCCACTTGCGATAAGCAATGAGACAACGGCAACTGGCCCAACGGCTAATTGTCTTGAAGTTCCAAAAATGGCATATAGAATTAACGGAACAGTTGCAGCGTATAAACCATAAATTGGTTTCAACCCCGCCAACATAGCATAAGCCATACCCTGAGGAATAAGCATTACACCAACAGTTATCCCGGCACTTAAGTCACCAGAAAGATTCTTTTTTTTATAATTGGGTAACCAATCTAAAATAGGAATATACTTTTTCATTATGCCCCAATTGTTTCGTACAAAAAGCCCAAATCTAATTGAATAACACGAGAAATGAAAGTTCCTTCAATAATAAGTAGGGGATTATCAATAGAATTTCGATAAAATAGATAAATAGACCTCTCAATTTATAACCTAGCGCCCTATTACATGAAAAAAAACATACCATTTATTGTCGGAATTATAGCGTTCTTCTCTTTCCCTTTTGCCACCGTTTCCCAAACCATTGAATTAAACTTTGATATTAATGATGCACAATTTATAAATTCAAAATTGAGCGGTTTTAATACAAGCCCTACTTTCAATGAAATGTTTGAGTCGTCAGATAGTCCAATAAGCATTGTTGATGCCTGCGCTATTTTACCTCCACCCTTTGACACGTTCAACGACTTTAAAATAATATCATTTACACCTCAACCAAATTTAGTCCAAAAATCGGCCGAGCTAAAACCGGCTACAATGCGATTTCCGGGTGGAACAATAGCAAATTTTTATCATTTATATGAATATGAAGACGGCAGTTATAATCCTGACGCGCCGCTTTTTGCTGCAGGATGCGGCACACAAGATGTGGAGCCAATGTCATTCGCGAACAATATTGTAAAAAAGATCCGCGTGTTCAACTTGATGATGCTTCGGCGAATCCAAATTACATTCATGGCTTCGTTAATTATGTGCATGCCGTTGAAGCAGAAGTACATGCTGCGGGTGATACAGAATATAAAATGGACGTGTTATACGTGCCCAATGTATTTGCACACTTTCAAACCAAATTTTTTGGAACAGTGCTGAAAGAAGCCTATCTAACACCTTCTGATCCAATCGACCACTTGAATATTGAGGATCCAACAGCCATATTTGAACTGTATTATAAAGAAGTAATTGACGCCTTGGATTATTTAATAGCTAACGACGTAAATGTGGTTGGTGTTGAATTTGGGAATGAACTCTTTTTTCCATTCTATCAAACGTCAAACAACAATGTTACACCAGAGACGTATATGGCCTTAAGCGACATTTATAGTAAACGCATTGCGGATGCGTATCCAGACATGAAGTTTGCCGTGCTCTCTGAACCTTCAAATGCTTCTTGGAACAGTGCTGTTAAGGATTATTCCCCCATTTTTTATGACGCGGTAGCTTTACACGATTATTATACCAGCAACACATGCCTTAAAGACGGCGCTGAATGTCCAGAAGGATGCCCAGATGAATATGTAACTGATCGCACTTGCAGATTTGACTGCGGCAAATGTGCACTTGGCAATTATACACGCCACGAAATCAATGCAGAATTTTCTCATGCATTGGAGGGGTTTCCAGATCACACAAAATTATGGTTAACAGAATGGGGAATCATTTCGCCGGGTAGCTATACCGGTAATAATTTGGACTATATGAATACATTTTTATATGCCGGCTTTGTTCAAGAACATTTAATCGAACAATTAAGATACAATGAAGCACATAATAACGCCTCTGAATTCTCAACGCATCATAGAATCGGATATAAGAATAGATGGTCTGTCATTCAAACCCGCTTAGGTGTAGACACTTCGGCGGAGCAATCTAATTTTTATACGTACAAATTCTTTGAACAATTGGCTCATGCATCCGCGGCTTATGCATACGAGGGAATAGAAATTCCAACATTGGCTGACAGTAATACAGTTGACGTTGCAAGCTTTTTAATAAAACTAGATGTTACTGAAAATGCAAAAATATTGCTTTACTGCAGGAATAAAACAACAGAAGCTTTACCTTTAGATATTAGCTCTTTTGCTACCGCTGCATTTGAAGGTGATGCCTATAATGCAATCGAAACAGCACACACGTCATATCTCCAAGCAGCCGATTCAACAGGATTATATTCAAGTTTTGGAAATACGAAGTTTAATGACGTTTGGATTGACAACACAGATCATCCATCAATGACGGTTTTAGAAGATGTCGAGATTAATTTGACCACATACGAAATACCAGCACTATTAAAAGGGGTGATTGGAATTGATTTGTAGAAGATAATTGGAATAATGGACGAAAAAAATGACCTTGGCTTTCAACTTTATCCCAACCCTGGGAGCAGAATTATTCAACTGATAATCCCTGCAAGTGTCTTGCCAAAATCAGTTCAAATTCGTTCGGTAGCAGGAAGTTTAATTCAGGAAATTACTGCGCTAGACCAGACTGAATTCGCATTCGATTCTGCCCGCTTAGAAAATGGCGTTTACCTCATAAAAATTGTTCATAATACTGGAGAGTCTGTCTTGAAATTTGTGAAACAGTAAGTTCTCAACATACTGATTTGTCTGAATATCTTTCTGAAAAGAAAGGTGTCTTGAATTGAAGAATAAGACTAAGCATCTATCTAAACGGTTTGACCGTCTTGCATGCATAAAACCACATTTAATTTATAATAAATAGACTTGTTAAAGGGTTTATTCACTATTTTTGTAGGCATGTTAATTGACCCAAATCCTTTACGCCATGAGCCTGTTAATCCATGTTCAAAATTCAATTTAGAAGATGTCTAAAAGAATTGCTATTCTCGGATTAGGCTGGTTAGGACTGCCACTTGCAAAACAGCTCCATGAAAAGAGATGTAAAATTACTGGGAGTACTACTTCATCTGAAAAATTAATGCAATTATTACAGTCGCGTTTGGCTGTTAGAATAATAAAAGTTACAAAGAATAACGTACAAGGAAATTGGAAAAATTTTATTCAAGACATTGACACACTCATCATCAATATCCCGCCTGCAAAAAAGGACAAGGCCAAGGAGAATTATGAGTTTCAGTTAAAACAAATTGCAGATCGCTGCGACTCTTCACTCAAAGTGATTTTTGTAAGTTCAACTTCTGTTTATGGAAATAATAGTCTAATTGCCTCAGAGGATTCGCCAACCCGTCCATCAAAAACTTCTGGAAACCAAGTTCTTGCAGCAGAAAGAATAATACAAGCTCATTTCGGGTCAAATGCTGCAATTGTTCGATTTGCAGGTCTTTTTGGTCCTGATCGGCATCCAGGAAGATTTTTGAAAGCAAATACAGCATTGGTGAACCCAAACGGTAAAATTAATTTGATTCATTTAGAGGATTGTATCGCATTAATTACTGCGATTATTGAGAAAGACGCTTACGGAGAAATTTACAATGGCTGTTCAGATGAGCACCCTACTCGAGCTGATTTTTATACCAAGGCGGCTTACGCCCTCAGTATGGAAGCACCGGTTTACGATCCAACCTTGCCCCCTGTTGGAAAAATAGTTTCAAACGAAAAGTCAAAAAACAAACTTGGGCTGATTTATAAATACGCTAAGCCAGAGTTATTTTTTGACGATTAAACTTTAATAATCATCATCAAGTTCGAAACCAGTTGCGCCAATTCGTGTTGCATACGTTTCTTCAATGACATCTGCCGGACCTTCATCTTCACCTGATCGATTAATCCAATACGTATTAATTTCAAGTTCAGCCGAAATTTCAATTGAAACATTGGTGTCTCCCCAGGCCGGTGGATCTCCACCACTTGATACTTCTGCCAATAGCATAGTGTTTTTTACCTCATAATTATCTAATAAGGTACCATAAACTGCCGCTCCAGATGCAAAAGGACAGGCTTCGTAAGTACTGTAATTAATGCTCCAAAGCAAAATCTGTTTTTGGTCATCCAATTGAATTATGCCCTCAACAAAAGCATCTGCTACCTGCATCATTCCAATGTCTAAGTTTCTCACGTATTCCTCATAAGCACCAACAGATTTTAATGAATCTAATTCACAAAAAATCTTTATATAATACTCCCCGTTAAAAGTTGGTGAGCTTTCTAAAAGTTGTTCAGTTAAATATTGCCCGTTCAAATAACTCATTGCGGATTCATCTGACCTTTCAAAAAAACCAATATTATGCACAAAATTAGTATCAACAGCTGCAGGTAACGAATAGGTAGTGTCTGACTTGCCGATAATTGCTTGCAGTTGATCACCAATTTCAACCACAGGTTCAACAATCGGCTCAACAGAAGCTGTGTCAACAACCTCTTCAATCAAGGATTCTACAGTTTCAGTAACTTCACCCTCCTCCACTTCGCCCCCACATGCAAAAGCAAAAGCAGCACATAGAATATGTCAGATAATGATAACGTTTCATTGATTTTATTTTAAATTCAGTGCAATATAATAAACCTGTAAAAAGAGGACAAAATTTGCTGTGCTCACAAAGTTTTAATAAATTAGACTTTTTGAAAAAAAACAGATATGAAAAAAATATTACTTTATGCTTCTTGCTTTCTTTTTTCAGCAATTGGCCACGCTCAAACTACCGTAAGCTCTAGTTTCGAATATGATGGGGAGGAACGTGAATACAAACTATACATTCCGGATATTTACGATGGAACGCAACCTGCGCCGCTCCTATTTAATTTACACGGTTACGGTTCAAACAATTTAGAACAGGAAGTTTATGGTGATTTTAGACCGATAGCAGATACTGCTCACTTTATTATTGTACATCCTATGGGCCTAGTAGATGATTTTGGTTCAACACATTGGAATACCTTTGGAACTTCAAGCGTAGATGACGTTGGATTTTTATCAGCATTGATTGATACTATTTATGCAGCCTATAATATTGACGGAAATCGCATTTACAGCACGGGAATGAGTAATGGCGGATTTATGAGCTATAAGTTAGCTTGTTTATTGAGCGGAAGGATCGCTGCAATTGCATCTGTGACAGGAGCAATGACTCCCGTAGAATTTGACGCATGCATTACCAACCATCCAATGCCCGTAATGGAAATTCACGGAACGGCAGACGGAACCGTACCTTATGATGGAAATTTATTCTTTATGTCTTCAACAGATATTATTGACCATTGGGTGGCTTTTAACGAATGTGATCCAGAGCCAGTTATTACCGAGCTACCAGACGTTGATGGTAGTGATGGATGCACGGCAACACATTTTGTATATGAAAACGGGTTATTAGGCAGCACTGTTGAGCATTATAGAATTAATGACGGAGGTCATACTTGGCCAGGGTCAGCATTTGGCGGGGCAGGAACTAATAATGACCTTAACGCTTCTTTGGAAATCTGGCGTTTCTTTAGTAAATACAAATTGAATGTTTTAACAAGCGGAATTGAAAAAGAAGCTGCACCAGTTGAATTCATGATGTATCCAAATCCTTCAAACCAGTCAGAAGTGACATTAAGTTTTGCAGATAATGCAGTCAAGAACATTGCCGTTCATAACTCATTAGGTCAAGTGATTTTAGAAACTACGGAAGCGGCCTCAACCATTCAATTGAACATTGAAGAAAAGGGAATGCTCTTTGTAACTATCAATCAAGATGGGGCAATGCACACTCAAAAATTGGTTAGAAACTAATAACCTGGGTTCGATTATTGCTTAACAACTTTACCTCTTAGGAGCTTGTCTTTTCTTACGAGATTCCAGCAAAACAGACCGTTTTTAATAGAACGCGGAAACTTTATGGAATTTGAATGATCTACTGTTTGATTAAAAATGAGTTGTCCACTTAAATCGTACAATAGAAATTGGGCGTCTTCAATGTTTTGATTGAAGACCAATTCATTCGAAGTTGCATTATAATACCATTGGAGGTTCTCTTTTAACTCGGTAGAAATACTTGCGGTATAATCTGTTTTTAGATCGAGTAAAACGGGAAGATGATCGGACATATAATAGAGGGCGTTTGAAACACTGTCTGGAACAGATGGATTATAAGGCGAAGTGATTGTACTGTTAAATCGAGTACCATCTTGCCCAAGCGCTTGATATGAACCTTCGATAAGCTCTAATCCATTGGAATTATCAAAAACATCAGCTGTGGTAAAAATAAGGTCGAAACGATCATCCATTCCTCCGCCAGCCCCATCTGCTAAAGGCGCTGTTCGAGTGCTTTGTGTATGAATATTTGCATAGGCGACATTATTGTTCCAATCTCCAATACTCGCAATCGGGTCAAATAAGTTGATATCTCCCGTTTCACGAATTGCTAAACAACCCGATTCATTACCTGAATAAAAATTAAAATCACCACCAACAAATATATTTTCAGCATTGGATAGGGAGTTCAAATGATACTTTAAGACAATTGCTTGCTCTTTTCTTTGATTAAAAAAACCTGAACCTGCTTTTAAATGAAGCCCATAAAGGTTTAAATATATGGTGTCAGACGCCGCACTTAGGCTTGGGTTTTTATAATACAATTGAAATTCATTGTGATCCCTTACATCTGTTGGTATTTCTTCTTGCCCTAAAAGGCCTAAAAGGTCTGAATTATAGAATAACATGTTATCCGTGTATGGGCCATCCATATATTCCGCGGCTTCATATTTATCTTCGCCCCAAACATTCAATGCAGAATTCAAGATTAAATCCGCTCCTTCACTCGACTGTAATTCACACACCACTAAAACGTCAGGCTGGGCATAACCAAGGATTTGTCTTAAATCCGACACCCGCTCGGGAGATTCATCTGGAAAATTGAGCAGGTTATAATACATCACACGGATTGTATCCTGCCCAAAAGCAGGTCCCAATAAACTAAATACGAATCCAATACCTAAAATCAACTTCAACATTGTGTACAAAGATAATTCTATTTTGCCGATATTTTTTTCAAAGCATTCTATTTAGATTTCCTACCTTTAAGTGTGGTTACATATCTAGAATTAAAACATAAACCCATTAAATGAAAAAACTTTTATTTCTTCTAAGCATCTCAATCATACCACTCGGGTTTGGACAATCAATTCAAGATCTTAAAAAAACACTCGACCTTGAGATAATCAACTTGAATCCAAAAACCAATTATTCGAATAAAATCAGCAATTCTGTTCAATTCGACTCGTCTTTAACACGAAAAGGAGACACCACAGGCATTCATACCAATGTGGAATATTTAATGTTTCATGATGAAATTACGGACGAAAAAGAAGGTGAGCTTTTAAAGCTCTTGCAGGTTAATTGGGTTACCAATGCAGCATATGACGAGTTTTGCAAATGGGTATTAGATTCGCTATATCGAGAAGCAATTTACAAGAATACAAACCCTACAGGGAATGATGCATTTTTTAAAGAAGATCTTGCTCAACTGCTGGATCATGACGATTACTATAAAGATTCAAACGGGCAGGATTCCGCCCGCTTTGATCCAAATAAATTAAAGTTAAACAGGGAATTATATTATTTCGATTATGAATTTGATTGGTGTAAAAAATTTCGTTTTCATCAGTATTTGCCCATAATAAACCGATTTAATTTGTGGATTACAGATCGCTTTAACAAGCGAAAAGAGGTGGATGAACGAAGGTTGTTTTTCAAAAATTCAAGAACCAGTCAAGATTCTATACTTGTATCGCGGGATCGTGAAATATGGGCGCAAAATTCTAATCATCCATTCGACTATTCCTATAATTTGGCAAATCATTATTATAGAGATGTCTTTTTTAAAAACCAACCCGTTCAAGGGGTTTTCGGCAATCAAACAAAAGCTTATTTAATTTACCTAGAAAAACAATTTCAAAATTGGATAAATGAAAAAAAATTACCGTATCGGATTCAATTAACGCTGCCGAGTAAAGTAGACCTATTGGAAGCATTTCCTGATTATCACGAAGGAAAACCTAGCGTAAGAACTAAGCTCATTGACATGACCAATCATTGGCAAATCACCAATCAAGATTATTCAGCATTTCTCGAAGACGTTCGCGATTCTTTAATGATGGGACGAATTTATGAGAACACCAACCCAACTGGGAAAGACGCGATAAGCGAAGAACAAATTGCAGACATGTTAAACCATCCTCAAGTCTATTATGACGAAATTAATACAGAGTGGAAAGAATTTGACCCATCCCAAGCGTACATCAACTCTCAATTATTCACTCTTGATCTTAATTATAATTGGAAGAAAAAACTGTCACCGAATCAATACCTCCCTTTAATAAGCGAACTGTTTATTTCAGATGAATTCATAACAGAAATTGACTATGACAAACTTAACCCAGTGAGACAATTCTATCGATACACCTGGCAAGACCTCAAACGAAAAGCGAACGCAGGTGAGCTCATTTGGGATGATGCTGTCGGAATATATCGCGCGGCGAATAGCGCAGATCCAAATTGGAATATACGGAATAAGGATATGAGCAATGGCATGAGAAGAATCTCTCGCTATTCTGATGTAATTATGGGTGAAGGAATAAATGTTTACCCCAACGTGAATTGTGCCTTTTGCAATGATATCTGTTTGCACGACCACGGCGAACTTGACTTGGACACAATCCCTGAGGACATATGCGATAAATGCCCTATTTACAGTATCGATCCTGCAACAGTGCCTAAATATGATTTCAAAACAAATCCAGAAGCACTCGTCCAAGGATTAACTTATGCACAAGCCATGGCATTTTACAATTGGAAGTTCTTAAATAAAAATAAACCCGTAGATTTTGACGAAATCATTTATGATGAATTATTACCAAGTGAAGAAGAATTTCAAAAAATTCAGGCCGGGGAGCAAATTGTAAAAACATCAGAAAAGATCATCTTCCCTACTCCTTTGTTTCGCTATGTTGTGCATGTCTATGCAAAATAAGTCCAATTTAATTAGCTAAACATTGATTTTCAAATTGATAGGGTGAATTAAAGCTGCCAAATATTTTATGCAAATTCTAGCTGATTTTCTATGCGTACATAATAAATTTTCGTAATTTTGAAGATGCAAAAAATTTATATTTTGGTTGCAGCAGCCTTATTTACAATTACACAAGCTTGCGCGCCATCTCGATTTGTGGAGCCATTAAACAAAAATGAACTCAGTATTGGTGGAACTTTTGGTGGCCCTGTCATTGATTTTGGAGGGCCAATTCCCATGCCGGTTTCAACTTTAGAAGTTGGATATGGCTTAGATACAAACCTCACCATATTCGGCGCCCTACACACTACTGCGGCTGTCTTTGGAAACTTTCAAATAGGCGCCGGAATCTCTTATCAGTTTTTAGAACAAAAAAAGTTCATCCCGAATCTTTCAGTCGCACCAGGATTCAATTTTATAACCAATATCAAAAGCACGAAATTTTGGCCTAAACTAGATGTAAACGCCTTTTGGAATTACGGCGCACGGACAAATTATTTCTATATCGGTGCCAATAATTATTTTGAATTGAGCAAAACTATGGCTTTGGAACAAGAACAACTTTCGCCTTGGCTGTTCAGCCCACAAATTGGGCATGTTTTCAAAGGCAAACAAGAAAATTGGCAACTCACCACAGAAATTAAATTTTTAGGCCCCTACATAGACAATTCAACCGCCTTTGTTCCCTACAAAAGTTTAACTGGCTCAAACGGAGCAACTGGATTTTTTATTGGATGCAGATGGATAATTGGTAAAAAAGAGAAATAATGAAGAAACTATTTTTATATACAATTATTGGGCTTTTCGCAGCAGCTTGCACCAAACCCAATTTAGATGCACTCGCTTTTCCAAGTGAAAAGGCAGACAATTATGAATTTGAAAATTATGATGCTGGTGCAGGTAATGTACCTACAATTTATGATGTAACATCAGATAATTACACCCTCGTTTCAATGACTTCTATAGACGGCAATACTGGAGATGAATACACGATTTATGGCGTGTATATTGGCGACATGGCGACTATGGCAAGTGACACGGTTATTATGTATTGTCACGGTCAAGCGAAACATATGGATGCCTATTGGCCAAGAGCTACTCTATTAGCGAGTTTAGTTGAGAAATATCAATACGGTGTTTTTATGATGGACTACAGAGGATACGGCATGTCAGAAGGAACTCCAACGGAACAAGGTCTTTATGAAGATGTGGACGCCAGCATTGATTGGCTCATTGCAATGGGGGCGAAACAAGAACAAACCTTTTATTACGGCTTTAGTTTAGGTTGTATTCCAGTTATAGATCGTGCGGCATATCGCAGCGACTTTCAACCTGCAAAAATCATTATAGAATCACCCTTAGCTTCAGTAGATAACTTGGCGCATTCGTCATTGGTTTTAAATGTGGATCCAAACTTTGTGTCGACACTTGAATTTGAAAATGCCGAAAAAATGAAAGCTATAAGTATGCCGCTCTTATGGTTTCACGGCGTTGAAGATGATTATATTGAAATTGAAAATGGCGAATTAATTTACGGAAACCATTCAGGATCGTACAAAGAAGCTGTTCGTGTAAATGGTGCAGGTCATGGAAATATACCCGAAATTTACGGATACGATAACTATATCGTCCACCTTGAAAACTACATCAAACTTTAGGCATTTAAAGCCAAAATTCCAATCGAACCTAATTTAAAGGTCGGATAACTTTGATTTGATAGTTGAAAAGATGAAATTTGTTGAAGACTTCCGCGGGAAAAATGCAAACAGATAATTCAGAACAACCGGAACAAAAAAAATGGTACCAAAGCGCATGGCTTAAGCGTATTGGTTTGTTGGGTTTTCTATTCTTTTTAATTAAGGGGTTAATTTGGTTAGCTATCTTTTTTGGCGTTTTTAAGTGGTTTGGGGAGTAAGGCAGTTTAGATTGTGAGTAGTGGTGATTGAGGAGTTGGCGGATTGATGCTGATTTCTACTTTTTCTATTCGATTGCTGTTATCAGTAGTATGGATAATCTCAAATAGAACGACAACCATAATCAGTAAAATTTTACCTACTGCCCAAAATTCCTAAAAAGTGCTTTTTATCATATTGATTTATGACAATTCAATGACACTAAGGGACTATTAAACCACGACTTTTGTACAAAATTTTCAAAAATGCTACAACGGTTCAGTTTAATTCTAGTATTCATTTCATCTCTGGTATATGGTCAATCTTACCAAACTGTTCGTGGAACTATCAAAGAGTCTTTCACTGAGCGGACTATTGAAGGTGTTGTTGTAAAATTACTATCTGATAATGTGGAGTATAAAGAAGCGGTTAGTGATGCAAAAGGAAACTTTACTTTCACTGATGTTGAACTCGGGTTTTATGATATTCAATTCACGCATTTGAACTATAAACCATTCATTCAACCCTCTATTGCCGTAACGGTTAGTAAGGAAACTGTTTTGAATATTGTAATGGAGAATAGTGCAACTAAACTAGGTGCCGTTGTAGTAAACTTCAATAAAGAAAGAGGTATTCCAAATAACGAAATGGCAAACTCTAGCGTTTTTTCAATTCACCCAAATGATGCAAGAAGAATAGCAGGGGGTTTAGATGACCCAATTCGCGTCACCGGAACGCTACCTGGTGTTACAGCAGCAACTGGTTTTTCGGCCAATTTTGTTTCCATAAGAGGTAATTCTCCTAGAAGTTTAAAATATCAAATGGAAGGCGTAGAATTACCCAATCCAACTCACTTTGCCCGCATTGGAGGATCTGGCGGTACTTTTACTATTTTCAGTATGCAATTAATGGATAAGTCTGACTTTTATACCGGGGCATTCTCTGCACAATTTGGAGACGCTTTAGGTGGTGTATTTGATGTTAAGTTTAAAAAAGGAAATTCAAAGCAACATGAAATGACATTCCAAGTCGGTACATTAGGTGTTGAATTTGGTTCTGAGGGTCCGCTATCAAAAAAGAATAATTCTTCTTATGTCCTAAATTATAGATATGCAACCGTTGGGTTGGGAAGAATTGGAAACCCATCCTCCCCTACGTATCAAGATCTATCATTTAATATTGATGTTCCTTTAGCAAAGTCTAAAGCAAAATTACAATTGTTTGCGATTGCAGGTACAAGTGACAGAACAAGAGCCGCACTTGAAGACAGCTCTGAATGGGCCGAAAGTCTTGATAGAACAACATTATATTTAGCATCAACTACGGCTACATTGGGCGCAGTATATAAAAAATATATTGGTACTAAATCTGTTTTTAAAGCAACAGCTGTTGGTAGTTACTCTAAGCAGTCTGACAATAAAGACTATGTTCAAAATGACTTTTCAATTATCAATCAAAAAATTAACCAATACACCTCAATACCTATTGCAGGTGCCTTATCATTAAAACATAAATTTGGTTTAAAGCACAGTAATATTACCGGTTTAAGTTACAATACAACAGCCCATGACTGGAGGGCTGAAAAATACAGCTTTAATCAAAGCAAACAAATTGTGTTAATGGATGGTGCCGGTAGAAGTAACCTCTTGAAGGCATATACGCAATCTAAGTTTTCACTCACGGAAAAATTTAACATTTTAGCGGGTCTACACTACTTGAATTATGATGTAACAAACCAACAGACAATTGAACCAAGGCTAAGTCTTAATTATCAGTTAAATTCAAAGCACAGCATATCTCTTTCTTCAGGAATGCACAGTCAAGTAGAGAATTATGCGACTTACCTCTATGAGGAAACGAACATAGATGGAGAAATAATTAATCCGAATAAAAATTTAGGACTCTCCAAGGCCATCCATTATATCGTAGGCTATAAACGGAAAGTATTTACAAATCACAGGTTAAGAATTGAAGCATACTATCAACAATTATATGACGTACCGGTGGATAGCTTTACTTTTTCTACAATTAATATTGAAGAGTTAAGTGATTTAAGAGCGCTGACAAATTCTGGAACTGGCCAAAACTATGGGATTGATATTGGCTTTGAAAGATACACCGACAATGGCCTATACTACATTTTTAACTCAAGCTTCTGGCGTTCTCTATATACAGCAGGAGATGGGATTCAAAGAAGTTCGGCTTTTGATAATAATTATAACCTAAGATTTATTATTGGGAAAGAATACAAATTGAGAGCCTCACAAACTAAAAAAGGAATAGATAGATATAGAGCATTCAGTTGGAACGGAAGTTTAAATGTGTTGGGAGGACAAGTTTATACACCTTTGGACTTTTTAAATTCTAAACTAGAGCAGGAAACACGCTATGATGAATCATTAGCATTTACAGAAAAAGGTGCAACGTTACTCTTTCTAGACTTTAATTTTAGCTATACCATCAATAAGAAAAAACGTAAAACTGTTTGGGCTATTCAAGTCAAAAATTTACTGAATAATGGAAACGCATTGTACAGAGAATATGACACAGTGCTGGATAAAGAGGTAGAGATAAAATCTACTAGCTTCTTTCCTAATATCTACTATAGGTTAGAGTTTTAATCGATTATTGGCTGTTTCGAATTGATTAGCACACAATTGCATAAGTTTGTTAACTAAATTGTAGCACAGCGAAAATTAAATCATGGGAAAGTATCAATACAAATTAAAATGTGAATTTATTCTTAGTCCCGAAAATTTCATCAGTCTTGATGACCAATTAGAAATATCACTCCCCTGCCTTAATTGTCGCCGATACAATAGAACCATTATTTTTGAAAACATCAATGAAAAGGGAATTTGTACGCCTCGAAAAAAATGTGATGGATTCCCTGTACTTTAAGCCGCCGAGAAATAATTAAGACATCAACTACTGTTGAAATACACTACCAAATTGACTTTGAGTACGACCCGTTTATTGATCGGAAACACCAAATAGAATCGAATTTTGATTTTGGTTGGGCAAGAGTCTATTTTACACTAAAATGTCCGAGTTGTCAAAAAGAAAATCGTGTCTCCACGCAAGAAAATATTGGTCGACCCTGGAATGAGACTTGCAGTTGCGGGAATGTTATATATAAAGATCATTCAAGCCCATTTAACTATAAGGCGATTGAAATCTCATAACAACTTATTATAAAAAAAGCCGCACAAACTAAGTTAGCTTGCGCGGCTTTTAATATTTCTTTTTAACCTATGCCTCCGTAGTCGGCCCACCAAAATTCATTGGAATGGCCTGTTGTTGTTCGTGCGTTTTTATTTTACCGTGTAAACCTTCATACTTCGAAATATTGTCACGCATGGCGAGCATGAGTTTCTTGGCGTTTTCGGGCGTCATAATAACCCTAGATTTAACTTTGCCTTTGGGAACACCCGGCATTAACTGAACGAAATCAACAATAAATTCACTCGTTGAATGGGTAATGATAGACAAATTAGAATATTGTCCTTCCGCTACCTCTTCTGGCAATTCGATATTAATTTGGTTGCTGTTTTTTTTGGTGTTTGATTCGCTCATTTTATTGTTTTTCGCTTATTCATTTAAAGGTACAAAAAAAGCCCTGACGATAACTGTCAGGGCTTTATAATTTATTTGATTCGACTATTCGCTGTCTTTTGTCAACTGATCGTATTCAGCTTGATTTCCAACCACTAAGTGTTGAAATTCTCTGAATCCTGTACCTGCTGGAATTTTATGTCCAACAATTACATTTTCCTTCAATCCTAACAAGCAATCTTCTTTACCGTTTAGAGCTGCCTCATTCAGTACTTTTGTAGTTTCCTGGAATGATGCTGCTGAAATAAAGCTTCGCGTTTGTAGCGACGCTCTTGTAATCCCTTGTAAAACTGGAGAAGAAGTTGCAGGAACTGCATCTCTTGCTTCAACCAACGCCTTATCCTTACGTTTCAACATTGAGTTTTCATCTCTCAATTTACGCGCAGTGATAATTTGACCAGGCTGCATTGTGTCAGACTCTCCCGGATCAACAACTACTTTCTTACCATATAACGCATCATTCTCATCAAAGAAGTCTGCTTTATGTACATTTTGGTTTTCTAATAGTTTCGTATCACCAGCCTGAGTGATTTCAACTTTCAACATCATTTGACGTACAATAACCTCAAAGTGTTTATCGTTAATTTTCACCCCTTGTAATCGGTAAACCTCTTGAACTTCATTCACTAAGTATTCCTGAA
This sequence comes from uncultured Crocinitomix sp., assembly GCA_905478225.1. Classification (GTDB taxonomy): domain Bacteria; phylum Bacteroidota; class Bacteroidia; order Flavobacteriales_D; family Crocinitomicaceae; genus Crocinitomix. Next base: position 69,745 of record CAJQHR010000029.1, on the reverse strand, counting down.
CGGCTGTTGGCCCTTTAATGTTCAAGATATCTTTTGGCGTAATAGCTCCATCAGTTAACGATTGACCCGCTTTAACAAAATCATTTTCTTGAACCAAGATATGTTTAGAAAGTGGTGCTAAGTATTTACGGATAATTCCTGTTTTAGATTCAATGATAACCTCACGATTACCACGTTTGATTTTACCGTAAGAAACGATACCATCAATTTCAGAAACAGTTGCCGGACTAGAAGGGTTACGTGCTTCAAATAACTCAGTTACACGTGGCAGCCCCCCTGTAATATCACCAGTTTTACCAGCGACACGAGGAATCTTAACCAAGATTACACCTGCTTCAATCTTCGCGCCATCTTCTACAACAATGTGCGCACCTGTTGGTAAGTTGTAAGAACGAATAGGATTACCTTTAGTATCAACAATAGTTACCGTTGGAACATTCTTCTTTCTTCTATTTTCAGTAATTACTTTTTCTCTAAATCCTGTTTGCTCATCAATCTCTTCACGGAATGTTTCACCGTCAATAATATTTTCGAACAATACCTTTCCTTTATTTTCAGAAAGGATTACAGCATTATAAGGATCCCATTCACAAATGACATCTCCTTTTTTAATTGCACCGCTTGGACTAGAAACTAACTTAGACCCATAAGGAACGTTAGCTGTCATCATTACGATACCAGTTGTCGGATGAGAAATTTTAGCTTCACCTGATCGTCCTAAGATCATTTTAACCGCATTTCCTTCTTTGTCTTTAGCATCTACAGTTCGTAGCTCTTCAATTTCAAGATTTCCGTCAAACTTGGCAATTAATTTGTTTTCATCAGCAATGTTTGATGCTGTACCCCCAACGTGGAATGTACGTAATGTTAGCTGTGTACCCGGTTCACCAATTGATTGTGCCGCAATTACACCAACCGCGTCACCTTTAACAGCCATTTGACTGGAAGAAAGGTTACGTCCGTAACATTTAGCACAAGCACCACGCTTCATTTCACAAGTTAGTACTGAACGTACTTCAACTTCTTCAATTTCAGCTGCGGCAATTTTCTTAGCAATAGGTTCGATAATTTCAACACCCGATTCAACAATCACTTCTTCAGTTCCAGGAACCAATACATCATGAACAGTTACACGACCTAAAATTCTATCATATAATGACTCAACAATGTCATCATTTTTCTTTAATGCAGAAACTGTAACACCTCTTAGTGTACCACAATCTTCTTCATTAATAACAACATCTTGAGCAACATCAACCAAACGTCTCGTAAGGTAACCAGCATCAGCCGTTTTTAAGGCAGTATCGGCCAATCCTTTACGCGCACCGTGTGTAGAAATAAAGTACTCTAGTACCGAAAGACCTTCTTTAAAGTTAGAGAGAATTGGATTCTCAATAATGTCTTGTGAAGATGCTCCAGATTTTTGTGGTTTCGCCATTAAGCCCCTCATTCCTGAAAGTTGACGAATTTGCTCTTTAGATCCACGTGCACCAGAATCCATCATCATATAGATTGAGTTGAATCCTTGTTGATCACTTGTTAAACGGTTCATCAATACTGAAGTTAATCGTGTATTGGTGTGCGTCCAGATATCAATAATTTGGTTGTAACGTTCGTTGTTTGTGATAAGTCCCATGTTATAGTTCATCATAACTTCATCAACATCCTTATTGGCTTTATCAACCATTTCGTCTTTCTCTTTCGGGATAATTACATCATCCAATACGAAAGATAACCCCCCTTTAAAGGCCATATGATAACCTAACCCTTTGATATCATCTAAGAATTGAGCTGTACGAGCAGTACCACAAACCGCTAGAACTTTAGAGATAATATCTCTTAATGCTTTTTTAGTTAAAATGTCATTCACGTAACCCACTTCTTCAGGTACCATTTGATTAAAGATTACACGTCCAGTTGTCGTATCAACAATACGTGTAACTGCATTTCCGTCTTCATCAACATCTTTCGTTCTTACTTTAATACTTGCATGGATGTCTATTGCTCCTTCGTTTTTGGCAATAATTACTTCTTCAGGAGAATAGAAAGTCATTCCCTCACCTGCAACTGTAACCTCGTCAGTTGATTTTTTCAACTTCGTGATATAATACAGTCCTAAAACCATATCCTGAGATGGTACCGTAATAGGTGCACCATTTGCAGAGTTACGGATGTTGTGAGAAGACAACATTAATACTTGTGCTTCCAAAATTGCAGCGTTACCTAATGGTAAGTGAACTGCCATTTGATCCCCATCAAAATCGGCGTTGAAGGCCGTACAAACTAACGGGTGAAGGCGAATTGCTTTTCCTTCGATCAATTTAGGTTGGAAAGCTTGAATACCTAATCTGTGTAGTGTTGGTGCACGGTTAAGAAGTACTGGATGACCTCTTAATACGTTCTCCAGAATATCCCACACAATTGGTTCTTTCTTGTCAACTATTTTCTTTGCAGATTTTACAGTTTTAACAACCCCTCTTTCAATCAATTTTCTGATGATAAACGGTTTGAATAACTCGGCCGCCATGTTCTTTGGTAAACCGCACTCGTGTAATTTCAAGTTTGGTCCAACAACAATTACAGAACGTGCTGAATAATCAACCCTTTTACCTAGTAAGTTTTGACGGAAACGTCCTTGCTTACCTTTTAATGAATCAGATAATGATTTTAAAGGTCGGTTAGATTCTGTTTTTACAGCAGATGATTTTCTTGAGTTATCGAATAAAGAATCTACAGACTCTTGAAGCATACGCTTCTCATTTCTCAAAATTACTTCTGGTGCTTTAATCTCCAATAATCTCTTCAAACGGTTATTACGAATAATTACACGTCTGTATAAATCATTTAAATCAGATGTTGCGAAACGACCACCATCTAGAGGTACCAAAGGTCTTAACTCTGGCGGAATAACTGGAACAACCTTAACGATCATCCATTCTGGTCTGTTTTCAACTCTTGTTTGCGAATCTCTTACCGACTCAACAACTTGAAGACGCTTTAAAGCCTCTTTTTTACGTTGCTGAGAAGTTTCAGTATTTGCTTTATGTCTTAAATCATAAGATAAAGTATCAAGCTCCAAACGTTGCAATAAATCATGTAATGCCTCAGCACCCATTTTTGCAATGAATTTATTTGGATCTGAATCCTCTAAATATTGATTTTCTTTTGGCGTTTCATCCAAGATGTCTAAATACTCTTCTTCTGTTAAGAAGTCCATGTAATTTAGCTCTTCACCATCTAGGCGCTCTGCAATACCTTTTTGAATCACTACATATCTTTCGTAATAGATAATTTGATCCAATTTTTTTGTGGGTAAACCTAATAGGTATCCAATTTTGTTTGGTAACGATCTGAAATACCAAATGTGTGCTACAGGAACAACCAATGAAATGTGCCCCATACGCTCACGACGTACTTTTTTCTCAGTAACCTCTACACCACAACGGTCACAAACAATTCCTTTATATCGGATTCGTTTATATTTTCCGCAATGACACTCATAATCCTTTACAGGTCCGAAAATTCTTTCACAGAATAATCCGTCACGCTCTGGTTTATAAGTTCTATAGTTGATTGTCTCTGGCTTTAAAACCTCACCAAATGATTTTTCTAAAATCATTTCTGGAGAAGCCAAACTAATCGTTATTTTATTAAAACTACTTCTAGATTTTGTCTCTTTTCTATAAGCCATAATTCTATTTAGATTTTAGATTATTTAAAAGGGGACTTCGAGTGCCTCAGTCTCCTTTTAAAATCTAGTTTTCTTTTTAATTAATTAATCCAAAGTGATGTTCAACCCTAATCCAGCTAACTCGTTCAACAATACATTGAATGATTCAGGAATTCCAGGTTCACCAAAGTTTTCACCTTTAACAATGGCCTCGTAAGCTTTCGCTCTTCCGATTACATCATCCGATTTAATTGTTAAGATTTCTCTTAAGATGTTAGATGCTCCATAAGCCTCTAATGCCCAAACTTCCATCTCACCAAAACGCTGACCTCCAAATTGAGCTTTACCTCCAAGTGGCTGTTGTGTAATTAATGAATATGGTCCGATTGAACGTGCGTGCATCTTATCATCAACCATGTGACCTAATTTCAGCATGTAAATTACACCAACTGTAGCAGGTTGATCAAAACGATCACCTGTATTACCGTCAATTAAGTAACTTCTACCAAATCGCGGTACACCTGCTTTATCAGTATACTCGTTTATCTGATCAATTGAAGCACCGTCAAAAATTGGAGAGGCAAATTTAACACCTAACTCAATTCCTGCCCATCCTAAAACTGTTTCATAAATCTGACCAAGGTTCATACGAGATGGAACCCCTAACGGATTCAATACAATATCTACCGGCGTTCCATCATCTAAGAACGGCATATCTTCTTGACGAACAATATTGGCAACAATACCTTTATTTCCGTGACGACCTGCCATCTTATCCCCAACTTTCAACTTACGTTTCTTAGCAACATATACTTTCGCCATTTTCACAATTCCCGTTGGTAAGTCATCACCAACAGAGATTTGGAATTTTTTACGTTTGTAGATTCCTAATAAATCGTTTGCCTTAATAGAGTGGTTGTGTAAAACACGTTGGATTAATTTATTGATTTCAGCATCTTTTGTCCAATCATATGGATTAACAATGCTAAAGTCAACAATCATCAAATTCTTTTCAGAGAACTTAATTCCTTTTTTAAGAATTTCTTCTTTAAAGTTATTATATACGCCTGCAGATTTGTGATCTTTTAAAATGTCAAGCAATTTATCAATCAACACACCTTTTAATTGGCCTGCTTCTAATTCGTAGTCAGCATCCAATTGCGCTAGCATTGGTTTATCTTTTGCTTTCGTTTTTCTATCTTTAATTGCTCTTGAGAACAATTTCTTAGCAATTACAACACCTCTTAAAGATGGAGACGCCTTTAAAGAAGCATCTTTCACATCACCCGCTTTATCACCAAAGATTGCTCTTAAAAGTTTTTCTTCCGGTGAAGGATCAGTTTCTCCTTTTGGTGTAATCTTACCAATTAAGATGTCGCCTTCTTTAATTTCAGCACCAACTCGAATGATTCCATTCTCATCCAAATCTTTAGTTGCTTCTTCCGAAACGTTTGGAATATCCGCAGTTAATTCTTCAAGACCACGTTTTGTATCACGTACATCTAAAGAATACTCATCAATATGAACTGAAGTAAAGATATCCTCACGAACAACTTTCTCAGAGATTACAATTGCATCCTCAAAGTTATATCCTTGCCAAGGCATAAATGCCACTTTCAAGTTTTGACCTAAGGCCAACTCACCTGATTGTGTTGCATAACCTTCACAAAGCACTTGTCCTTTAGAAACTTTATCTCCTTTAAGAACAATAGGTCTTAAGTTGATCGTAGTACTCTGGTTTGTTTTTTGGAATTTTGTTAAAGCATATGTTTTAATATCACCATCAAAGTTTACCAATTTATCAGCCTCCGATAAGTTATATCTAATTTTAATTTCGTTGGCATCTACATACTCAACAACCCCATCTCCTTCAGCATTAATCAATACACGAGAATCTCTAGCAACAATACCTTCAATTCCAGTACCAACTACTGGTGAATTTGGTTTTAATAATGGCACGGCCTGACGCATCATATTTGATCCCATCAGTGCACGGTTGGCATCATCATGCTCCAAGAAAGGAATAGAAGATGCAGCAATAGAAGCAATTTGGTTTGTTCCTACATCCATTAAAGCAATTGCATCTGGACTAACAACAGGGAAATCACCTTCTAATCTTGCTTTAATTTTATCATCAGTAAACTTACCTGATTTGTCAATAGACATACTTGCTTGTGCAATAATCTTTGACTCTTCTTCTTCAGCACTTAAATAAATAGGTGAACCAGATTGATCCACTTTACCTTTAGTCACTGACCAATATGGCGTTTCGATAAATCCAAGTTTATTCACTTTTGCAAATACACATAATGAGGAAATCAAACCAATATTCGGTCCCTCTGGAGTTTCAATCGTACAAAGACGACCGTAGTGCGTATAGTGAACATCACGAACCTCAAACCCTGCTCTTTCACGAGATAAACCCCCTGGCCCTAAGGCAGATAGTCTTCTTTTGTGTGTTACCTCCGATAATGGATTCGTTTGATCCATGAACTGAGACAGCTGATTTGTTCCGAAGAATGAATTAATTACAGAAGAAAGCGTTTTCGCATTAATCAAATCGATCGGTGTAAAGACTTCGTTATCTCTAACGTTCATTCTTTCACGAATTGTTCTAGCCATACGAGCTAAACCAACACCGAATTGGTTGTGCAATTGCTCACCAACAGTTCTTACACGTCTATTTGACAAGTGATCAATATCGTCAATCTCCGCTTTCGCGTTAATTAACTCAATCAAGTATCTTACGATAAGGATGATATCCTCTTTCGTTAATACTTTTTGCTCAATATCAGTATCTAAACCTAATTTTTTATTGATTCTATAACGTCCTACTTCACCTAAATCATATCTTGAATCGGAGAAGAATAGTTTTTCGAATACACCACGCGCCGTTTCGAAATCAGGCGGCTCAGCGTTACGTAATTGACGATAAATATGTTCTACAGCTTCTTTCTCTGAGTTAGAAGTATCTTTTTGTAACGTATTATAGATAATTGCAAAATCCGCAGAATTTACATTCTCTTTGTGTAAGATCACAGATTTAACGCCTGCGTCTAAGATCAAATCAACATGCTCTTGCTCTAGCAATGTTTCACGATCTAATAACACTTCATTTCTTTCAATAGAAACAACTTCGCCTGTATCCTCATCCACGAAATCTTCCACCCAAGTTTTCAAAACTCTAGCGGCTAATTTACGTCCCATTACTTTTTTCAATCCTGATTTAGTTGTTTTAACTTCATCAGCAAGATCGAAAATTTCTAAAATATCTTTGTCACTTTCAAATCCGAGTGCACGGAATAAAGTGGTAACAGGTAATTTCTTTTTACGATCGATATACGCGTACATTACTGAATTAATATCAGTTGCGAATTCGATCCATGAACCTTTAAAAGGAATAATACGTGCAGAGTATAATTTCGTACCATTTGCATGTCTAGATTGTCCGAAGAAAACTCCAGGAGATCTATGCAATTGAGATACGATTACACGTTCAGCACCATTTATTACAAATGATCCTTTAGGTGTCATGTATGGTATTGTACCCAAATAAACATCTTGAACGATTGTTTCAAAATCCTCGTGTTCAGGATCAGTACAATACAATTTCAGCTTTGCCTTTAGCGGCACACTATAAGTTAATCCCCTATCGATACACTCAGCAATTGTGTAACGCGGTGGATCAACAAAATAATCTAAGAATTCGAGTACGAATTGATTTCGTGTATCAGTGATTGGAAAATTCTCACTAAACACTTTGAAAAGTCCTTCGTCACTTCTGTTTTCTGGTGTTGTCTCCAACTGAAAGAATTGTCTGAACGATTCCAACTGAATATCCAGGAAATCAGGGTATTCAAACAGCGCCGACTGGCTTCTAAAATTGATTCTTTCTTTAGTTATATTATTTGGTACCAAGGCTAATTTTTTTTGTTAAAGAAAATAAATTCTAAATGATGCGAACTATAAAACAGGAGTAGGCACATGCCCAAAGGGCAGTGCCTATCCTGTACTTCTTAAGTGTTCTTACTTAATTTCAACTTCTGCTCCCGCAGCTTCTAACTCAGTCTTAAGACCGTTAGCTTCGTCTTGAGATACACCTTCTTTTAATGCAGTTGGTGCACTGTCAACTAATTCTTTAGCTTCTTTTAACCCTTTTCCGGTTAATTCTTTTACTAATTTTACTACAGCAAGTTTAGATCCACCAGCAGCTTTTAAGATTACGTCAAACTCAGTTTGAGCTTCCGCTTCTTCTCCACCAGCAGCAGGCCCAGCAACAGCAACTGCAGCAGCAGCAGCAGGCTCGATACCGTACTCATCTTTAAGGATAGTTGCTAATTCGTTAACTTCTTTTACTGTAAGGTTAACTAGTTGTTCTGCGAATTCTTTTAATTCAGCCATTTTATTTTGTTTTAAATTGTGTTATTGATAAAAATAATTATGCTTCTGCTCTTTCAGAAAGCGTTTTAATAAGACCTGCGATTGTGTTACCACCAGATTTAAGTCCAGAAATAACGTTTTTAGCAGGTGATTGTAGCAAGCCAATAATCTCTCCGATAAGCTCTTCTTTACTTTTGATTGAACTTAGGAAATCTAAGTTTTCATCTCCAGTGTAGATAGATTCTTCGATAAAAGCACCTTTAATAAGTGGTTTATCGTTTTTCTTACGGAAATCTTTAATCAACTTTGCTGGTGCACTTCCAACTTCAGAGAACATGATTGCAGTCGGTCCAGCAAGAACTCCATAAAGTTCTTCATAATCTGTTCCGTCAATGCTATCCATAGCTTTCTTAAGCAATGTGTTTTTTACAACACGTAACTCAATCGAGTTTTTGAAACATTTCTCTCTTAATTGGTTGACCGTCTCAACAGTTAAACCTGCAGTGTCAGTCAAATAGAAAACACCCGTTTCAGACAGCTTTGCAGCCAAGTCTTCAATGTACTGTGATTTTTCTTCTCTTGTCATAATATAGAGGTTTCTTAGATGGCGTAAGCTTTAGTATCGATAGAGATACCTGGGCTCATAGTTGAACTAATGTTAATACTTTTTACGTACGTTCCTTTTGCCGCTGTCGGTTTAAGCTTCATGATTGTAGTTAACAATTCAGAAAGGTTATCTTGGATTTTGCCAGCTTCGAATGAAGATTTAGCAACTGCCGCGTGAATAATTCCAAATTTATCAACTCTAAAATCAATTTTACCAGCTTTAACTTCTGTTACGGCTTTAGCCACATCCATAGTTACTGTACCTGTTTTTGGATTAGGCATTAGACCACGTGGTCCTAAAATTCTACCTAAAGCTCCAACTTTCCCCATTACTGAGGGCATTGTTACAATAACGTCAACATCTGTCCATCCACCTTTTATTTTAGTGATGTACTCATCCAAGCCAACAAAGTCAGCTCCTGCTTCTGTTGCTTCAGCCTCTTTGTCAGTTGTGCAAAGTACAAGTACTTTAACATCTTTTCCTGTACCGTGAGGTAGAGCTACAGTTCCACGAACCATTTGATTTGCTTTTCTAGGATCAACTCCTAAACGAACTGCAACATCAATAGATGCGTCAAATTTATTTGTAGTCACTTCCTTTACTAATGCACATGCCTCTGTGAGACTATATGCTTTCTCTTGATCAATTTTCGCCAAGCTTTCTTTTCTTTTCTTACTTATTCTTGCCATTGCTCAATTAATTAGATTCTGGAAATGCGCCTTGAACTGTAATACCCATACTGCGTGCAGTACCGGCTACCATTTTCATAGCAGACTCAACTTTAAAAGCATTCATATCCTGAATTTTATCTTCAGCGATTGCTCTTACTTGATCCCATGTTACTTTTGCTACTTTGATTCGATTAGATTCTGCTGAACCAGATTTCAGTTTAGCTGCTTCTAGTAATTGTACTGCTACTGGAGGTGTTTTAACAACAAAGTCAAAAGTCTTATCTCCATATACAGTAATAACAACAGGAAGTACTTTTCCTGCTTTCTCTTGGGTTCTAGCATTAAACTGCTTACAGAACTCCATGATGTTCACCCCTTTTGCACCCAATGCAGGTCCTACTGGAGGTGAAGGATTAGCAGCTCCTCCTTTGATTTGAAGCTTGATTAATCCATCAACTTGTTTTGCCATTATATGTTTGTTTTTTGTAGTCAAGCATACCGTTGTTCTCGAATGGGAAACATTCTATTTCATTCGGGCAGTACTCCTACACGTTAATATACGCGTTAATTTGTTTTGTCCACTTGCATATAGTTTAACTCAAGCGGTGTTTTACGACCGAAGATTTTAACCATAACTTCAAGTTTCTTTTTCTGTTCATTGATGTCTTCAATAACACCCGTGAATCCATTGAATGGTCCGTCAATTACTTTAATGGTTTCACCCACTACATATGGCACATTCATTTCTTCTTCTTGTTCAGCCAATTCATCAACTTTACCAAGAATTCTGTTTACTTCACTTGTACGCATAGGCATTGGATCGCCGCCTTTAACAGCTCCCATAAATCCTATTACGTTAGGAACACTTTTTATAATGTGTTGAACTTCCCCTTCAAGACTTGCTTCGATAAGCACATATCCTGGAAGGTAGTTTTTCTCCTTACTAATTTTTTTTCCGTTCCGGATTTGGTATACTTTTTCAGTAGGAATCAAAACTTGTCCAACCAAATGTTCTAATTTGTGACGTTTAATTTCAAGATCAATATAATCTTTAACTTTTCTTTCCTTACCGCCAATCGCTCTAACAACGTACCAACGTTTCTTAATTTCAGCCATCTTAAATCGATTATTTGTATGCTCCAGCAATTACGTCGTAATAAAATCCAAGAACTCCACTCCAAAGAGGAGCTGCGGCTTCACCTTCTTGAAGTTTAATATTAATTCCGAAGATATAATCCATTACGAAGATCATCAATGCGAAAATAACAGAGGCTACTAGTACCACAATTGAACTACTTTGCAGTTGATCCCATGTAGGCCAAGTTACCTTGTGCACCAATTCACTAAAAGACTCTTCTATGTATTGTATAATGTTAGCCACGTATCTGTTTTTTTTAATTTTATTATAAGAAGAATCAAATTACTTTTTTCTTCTTTCGCACGGGCGGAAGGATTCGAACCCTCATCAGCGGTGTTGGAGACCGACATTCTACCATTGAACTACGCCCGTAGAGACAAATTCCCATCCGCCATAGGCGGACGGGATTCGTCAAAGTACATATGCTTTAGTCTCTTACTCGATAATCTCAGTAACTTGACCTGCACCTACAGTTCTACCACCTTCTCTAATTGCAAACCTTAATCCTTTGTTAATTGCAACAGGAACGATAAGGTTTACTGTAATAGTAACGTTATCACCAGGCATTACCATTTCTCTTCCTTCTTCAAGTTCGATTTGTCCAGTAACATCTGTTGTTCTTAAATAGAACTGTGGTCTATAGTTATTGTGAAATGGAGTGTGACGTCCACCTTCTTCTTTTTTCAAGATATAAACCTCAGCTTTAATTTTAGAGTGTGGAGTAATTGAACCAGGCTTGGCGATTACCATCCCTCTTGCGATTTCTGATTTCTCAATACCTCTCAATAAAAGACCAACGTTATCGCCAGCTTCACCTCTATCTAATATCTTACGGAACATTTCTACTCCAGTAACAGTTGACTTTAATTTCATGTCACCCATTCCTAAAATATCTACTTCCTCACCAGAGTTAATTACACCGGTTTCGATTTTTCCAGTAGCAACAGTACCACGACCAGTAATTGAGAATACATCCTCAACTGGCATTAAGAAATCCTTATCAGTATCTCTTACAGGTAATTCAATATACTCATCAACTGCAGCCATTAGTTCGATAATAGATGGCTCCCATTTAGCATCTCCATTTAATCCACCTAAAGCAGAACCTTGAATGATTGGAGCATTATCTCCATCATACTCATAGAAAGAAAGCAATTCTCTGATTTCCATCTCTACTAATTCTAAAAGCTCTTCATCATCAACCATATCCACTTTATTCATGAATACAACCATACGAGGAATTCCAACTTGTCTTCCTAATAGTATATGCTCTCTAGTTTGAGGCATTGGTCCATCAGTAGCAGCTACCACTAATATAGCACCATCCATTTGGGCAGCGCCAGTAACCATGTTCTTAACATAATCGGCGTGACCAGGACAATCTACGTGAGCGTAGTGTCTGTTCTCTGTTTCATACTCCACGTGTGAAGTATTAATAGTTATTCCTCTTTCTTTTTCTTCTGGTGCGTTATCGATCGTATCAAAATCTCTAACTACTGCTCCTCCAGCTTTGGCTAGCACTACAGTGATAGCAGCCGTTAAAGTCGTTTTCCCGTGATCCACGTGACCAATAGTTCCAATATTCACATGCGGTTTGGAACGGTCAAATTTTTCCTTAGCCATAATTACAATTGTTTACTTTATTATTAAATTCAAAATTATACAACAACAAAACATCCGCCTGAGGCGGACTTACTTATCCTTTAGAGCAAATGCGGAGTTCAAAAATTGAACAAACCCGAGACAAATGTCCATGAAATTCAGACTCATTATTCAAATCTTTTTTCCACCCTCAACTCTTTCCAGAGCCAATGATGGGATTTGAACCCATGACCTCTTCCTTACCAAGGAAACGCTCTACCCCTGAGCTACACCGGCACTAATCTATTTATAACGACTGCCTCGTTTGACAGCTTATTTGTTATAAATGTAAAACTAAGACTAGGTCTTTGTTTTACACATCTAAAAACAATTAGCGATCTCGGCGAACCGAGATCAACTATATGTGTTTTTTGAGCGGGAGACGAGACTCAAACTCGCGACCCTCAGCTTGGAAGGCTGACGCTCTATCAACTGAGCTACTCCCGCTTAGCTTTTTTCAAAACTTGTTTAGTGGGGAGAGCAGGATTCGAACCTACGAAGACATAAGTCAGCAGAGTTACAGTCTGCCCCAGTTGGCCGCTTTGGTATCTCCCCTTCAAACAATAGTATTAAATTGAGCCTCTGGAGGGACTCGAACCCACGACCTGCTGATTACAAATCAGCTGCTCTAAGCCAGCTGAGCTACAGAGGCATTCTCAATGTTAATTACTCTATAAAAAGAACTAAAAAACTCCCGCTTTTTTCAAACGGGAGTGCAAATATATGTTAAAGAATTTTATTGTAGTAACAAATAATCAGTTTTTTTTATTTTTTTTTTAATTCCCAAGCATTTTCTTTTTCAAACCAGCATCTGCGGGGTCGTCACAAAGCCATACTCCAAAGAGTGCCTTTTTAAAATCTAGGCCTGGAACTGTAATTAAAGCGGTACCATTTTTTGACAAAGTACAACCTGTTCCTGGCTGATAGACAATGTCATAAACATCATTGGTCTTAATATCTTCTTTAAACCCTTCAGCCATCATGTCGTCCATACGCTCTCTATATGGAGCAACATTATCATTCGTAGATTTTTCAAAACCTTCTTCTAAGGCTTCTTTAAAATTATCGTTGTCCACCATACCAGAAATGATCTTAATTTTGATGGCCATAGGTCTATCACCATTAATTATTTCATCTGCGTCTGAGGATTTTTCTTGTAAATAGAGTACACCGACATATAAATCGAATACTAATTTTTCACGAATTCCGCCGCCGTTCATTTTCAAATACTCACTCCCGACTTTCATGACGTTAGGCATTACATTGCCACTAATTTTTGTTTGCGCCATTGCTGGTGTTAATGCGAGCATGGCTATAATCATTGCTATTGTTTTCATTCTTTTTCTTTTAATTGTTCTATTTCTCCTTATGCAAATTACGTTCCAAAAATAAACTATTTTATTTAGATCGTTCAAAATATTCATTTAATCCAAAGAAAAAGCGTCCCGATTGGTGATCCAAATGCGAGACGCTTTTTAATATTTCAGTTTATTTATGCAGATATTTTTTCTTTATGCTTTTGAACTTGGCGCTTTAATGCCTGGCACGCTAGATCTGCAGCCTCTTCAAAAGTTTTACACTGTTTTTTCGCGAAAAGCTCTTTCCCTGGAATCGCTAATTTAATTTCTGCCACTTTATTTTCTTTATCTGAAGGGTTTCCTAATTTTAAGAAAACTTCTCCTAAAATTATATTATCAAAATACAATTCTAATTTCTCCACGCGTTGATTTACAAAATCAATCAATTTTCTGTCTGCGTCAAAATGGACGGAATGCACTTGTATATCCATATTTATTAAATGTTTATTTCTCGGTATAACTACCGATCCGCACCACGGGGATGCGATTGTTCGTAAATGGTTTTAATTTGTTTGAACGAATTGTGCGTATAAATCTGCGTCGAAGACAAATCAGTATGACCCAATAGTTTTTTAATGGACTCAAGAGAGGCCCCATTATTCAACATATGCGTGGCAAAGGTATGTCTTAATACATGCGGACTCTTTTTACTCAAATTCGTCGCCTTTCCAAGGTAGTTATTAACTTTACTATAAACAAACTTTGATGTGAGTTTTTTTCCATTTTTAGCAATCATTAAGAATTGTGATTTAAGGGAAGATTCCTTCTTTAAATCTCTGAAATTATTAATCAAATCAAACAAGTTACCCGCTATTGGGATTATACGTTCCTTATTTCTTTTTCCCAAAACTTTAATCTGATTTTGGCTGACGTTTTGTTCTTTCAAATTGATAAGTTCACTTAGTCGAATCCCTGTTTGATAAAAAAGCTCTAATGTTAATTCTACCAACGCTTTATTGTGAGGGTCCTTCTCATCATCAAATATTTCAGATGTCCAAAGCTGTTTTTCTGGCACAAATTGAGGAAGCACTTTCTTTTGCTTTAAGCTTTGCACTTTAATCGCGGGATTGATGTCAATCTCTCCTTGCTGCCTTAAAAATTTAAAAAAACTTTTAACCGTGGATAATTTGCGGTTCACAGAAGAGTTTTCTAAGCCCAGATCCACGAGACCTACAAGATAGTAACGCATCACTCGGTGACTCACTTCCTTTACAGCGTCATCAGACTCCAAGTCCAACAAATCATAAAACTGTTCCAAATCCTTTATATAGGCTAAAACGGTATGCTGAGAATAGCGCCGTTCATGGATTAGATAGTTTTTAAAACCTTCAGTATAGGACATAAAAAAAAGAGTACAGGTTTCCCTATACTCTTTAACGTATTTTTAAAGAAAAAGTTTCTTACATTTCTTCTCTTCTCAACTGCTCGATATAAGCAGCTTTCAATTTCATTTGTCTATTTACAACAGATGGCTTAGTAAAATGTTGTCTAGCTCTAAGGTCTTTTAACATTCCCGTACGCTCAAATTTCTTCTTATACTTTTTGAGTGCTCTCTCAATGTTTTCTCCTTCTTTCAATGGTATTATTAACATATCTTTTGTTTAATTATAATCTTATCAGGGGCGCAAAGATAGCGCAAAAAAACATTTTAACAAATCTATTTTAATATTTCTCTAGAAATAACCAATTTTTGTATCTCAGAGGTTCCTTCGCCAATGGTACAAAGCTTAGAATCGCGGTAGAATTTCTCTACCGGAAAGTCTTTTGTATAGCCGTATCCGCCAAAAATTTGCACGGCTTCTACCGAAACCTCAACTGCTACCTCAGAAGTATAGTACTTAGCCATGGCACCTTCTTTGGTCATTTTTTCATGTCTATTCTTTTTATCAGCCGCCTCTAACAATAAAAGTTCCGCGGCTTTAATTTTTGTTCCCATTTCAGCCAATTTAAAGGCAATGCCTTGAAATTGAGAAATTGGTTTACCAAATTGTTCGCGTTCTTTAGAATATTTAACTGCTGCTTTAAATGCACCTTGCGCAATTCCAAGTCCAAGTGCGCCGATTGAAATTCGACCACCATCAAGCACTTTCATGGCTTGCACAAATCCTTCTCCCTCTTTTCCGATCAATTGATCTTTATGCACCCTACAGTTGTTAAAAATTAACTCTGCAGTTTCAGATGCACGCATTCCTAATTTGTTCTCTTTTTTACCCGACATAAAACCTGGTGTACCTTTTTCAATAATAAAAGCACTCATACCATGAGAATCACCTTTTTCACCTGTACGCACAATTACAACAGCTACGTCACCAGAGATGGCATGTGTAATAAAGTTTTTAGACCCATTTATTACATAACGATCTCCATCTCTAACTGCAGTAGTTGCCATTCCGCCAGCATCAGAACCTGTGCCAGTTTCAGTTAAACCCCACGCTCCGATAAACTCGGCTGTTGCTAATTTGGGTAAATATTTTTTCTTTTGTTCTTCTGAACCAT
Organism: uncultured Crocinitomix sp.; assembly: GCA_905478225.1. Taxonomy (GTDB): domain Bacteria; phylum Bacteroidota; class Bacteroidia; order Flavobacteriales_D; family Crocinitomicaceae; genus Crocinitomix. The sequence continues at coordinate 53,784 of CAJQHR010000029.1, read as the reverse complement.
GGTATAAAATATGCCCGGTACACAAAGAATTATGTGCAGCAACCGATAAACCAATTGAACCACATACCTTTGAAATTTCCGATACGACAGTGATGTATTCATAATATCCAAGACCACTTCCACCATATTTTTGTGGGACCAAAACACCCATCAAACCTAGATGACCCAATTTCTTGAATAATTCTACTGGAAAAATTTGATCTTCATCCCATTCCATCATCTTAGGTCGGATTTCTTTTTCAGAAAAATCGCGTACCATTTGCTGGATCATTTTTTGATTTTCGTTTTCTTTTAAAATCATATCTTGTAATTAGCGAACGTAAAGTTAGTAATATTAAATCGAAGGTTTGATAAGGTAAACTCAAAAAATTTGTGGGTCGATATGGACTTGTTGCCCAAAACTAAAATTCGATATAAAACTGAAATTTCGCTTTGTCATTGGCCGATAACTCAGATTCCGCTAGAAAGTCAAGATCAACGATCATTTGTGTATCGCGATATTTTAATATTGTCGCAACGGCTAGCCAATTAGAATATGGTACTTTTCTCAATTCATCTTTTGTTGCGGTGTTAATGTTTGTTTTTTTAACTAACGCCGCATTGATAGTGGTCAATTCTATTATAGTTGACTTGGCTTCATCACGGATTGACATTTCTTGAATTTGTTCGACATCTACAAAACCTCCAATTTTACTACGGTAGTTTAAAATTCGATCGGCGAAATATTCGCCAATGCCATTTAAACCAATAAGTTCCTCTTTAGTTGCAGTGTTTAATTCAATTATTTTAGGCGTTATTGAAGGACTTGGATCAACGGATTCAATGGCGCTACTTTTCTGTTCAACCTGTTGTTGAATAATAATATGCGGTTCTAGTTCGGCATATTTCTCATCACTGACTACATACAGTTTTTTGATATCTTCTTTCCTCTTAAAAGGTCCGTAGCTATTTCTGTATTTAATAATTGATGCCGCTTGTTTTTCCGAAAAACCAAAACTTATCCATTTATCCAAACCAATTTCGTTTGGATCAAAATCAGTAATTACTGGTTTGAATGCTTCCTTATCAAAATGTGAATCGGGATCTTGATTTTGAGAAGGATTAGAATCCCCATCATCTAAAACCAAAAACTCTAGTTTAGATTCATCTACATCAAAAGGGTCAGGCACATACGTCGTGTATCCAACATTCAACAGAACCGTTAATAATAGAATAAGCGCGGACAAAGCGACCACGCCAATCTTTTCCTTCCGATTAAAATTGAAATACGGTTTCACATTAAGCTTTTGCCTCTTTTTTTGATTCTTTCTTTGATTCTTTAATTTTGTTCATGAAGCGTTTCAACTCCTCTTTTGCCCGAGGCGCAAGTAAGAATAGCCCGATCATATTAGGAACAAGCATAGCGAAAATCATGGCATCAGAAAAGTCGATAACGGCTCCAAGTTGCGAAGCGGCCCCAACGATTACAAATAAACAAAACAACCCTTTATAGGCATACTCAATTTTCTTTCCTCTACCAAATAAAAACGTCCATGCCTGATAACCGTAATACGACCAAGAAATCATGGTGGAAAAAGCAAATAATATAACCGCAATGGTTAAAATTAATGGGAAGAAACCGATTACAGATTCGAAAGCAGCCGAAGTAACTTCAACACCTTGCTTCACCTCTTGTCCGTAAGTCATAATTGATCCGTCACCATTTGTAACAATTAATACCAATGCTGTCATTGTACAAACCAAAACCGTATCGATAAATGGCTCTAATAATGCCACCAAACCTTCACTTGCTGCATATTTAGTTTTTACTGCTGAGTGCGCTATTGAAGCAGAACCGATTCCAGCCTCATTACTAAATGCTGCTCTTCTAAATCCTTGAATTAAAACTCCAAATGCTCCACCGGCAATTCCTGCACCTGTGAAAGCTCCGCTAAATATCTGACTAAAAGCACTCGGGATTTGATCGAATTTCATTCCTAAAATAACCAAGGCCGCACCTACATATATTACAACCATAAATGGAACGATCTTATCCGTAACCTTTGCGATTTTTTTAATCCCACCTATTATCACGACACCAACTAAGATTGCCAATATCAAACCGAAAATCCAACCGTTGCCTGTAAGTGGCGAGATGACAGCGCCTGCTCTAAAATCAGCTTCCGAAACTGTCATTACACCTTCGCCATTTTTTAAATTGACATATCCCCCTGAAATTGACTCAACATTCGAAATAATTTTTTCGTAAGATGTACAAGCGATTAAAGCACCACTTAAAGCTGCCAAGTCCGTCGTAGTATCAATTGCCGCCCAAGAGCCTGCCATCACGATAGAATCCCCTAAAAAATCATCCTTTGTCAATGCGCAACGCGTGTCACCCATCATATAAATCACAGAATCCTCATTCACACTTGACACAATACCTTCGTTTGTTTCGAAGTATGAATATTTCACTTTTGAATCTATTGTCTCTTCTAAATTTTCATATTCATCTGCGTCGCTAGATCCATAAGATTCTAACATGGCAAAGGCTTGATTGGACTGAAACATGTTTCCTCCACCAAAAGATCCTCCAATACACATGATAGCAAATATGATTGCAAGGCCTTTACCTAGCTTTGCTAGTCCTCTGTCCCTTAATCCTTTTTTAAGGTAATACATTGGACCACCGTAAACTTTACCATTTTCATCAATTTCTCGATACTTAACACCTAATGTACATTCAGTGAATTTTGAAGCCATCCCAATAAAACCAGCAATAATCATCCAAAAAGTGGCGCCTGGACCACCGATAGATAAGGCGACTGCTACACCTGCGATATTACCTAAACCAACTGTTGCTGACAAGGCGGCTGTGAGTGCCTGAAAATGCGTCACTTCTCCATGATGGTCTGCGTCTTGCTCAACACGTATTGTGTCGGGATTATCCCCATCTACAGTAAATACTGCGTCTGATGTTTCGACGTGATCGTCTCCTCCTGATTCAATTTCATCATACTTACCACGTACAATATTAATTGCCGTTTTGAAGCCAGTGAAATTAATTAATTTGAAATAGAAGGTAAAGAAAAGTGCTCCCCCTATTAAAACGATAAGCACCCATGGAACTGCTATTTTATCCGTAAATGGTATGGCATAAAAGATCCCTTGCACAAACCATCCCGTTGCATCTCCAAAAACTTTATCAATCTTTTCGTCAACCCCCTGCTCAGCCGCATAATTTAAAAACGGAACGAATGCAAACAATAATAATAGCACCTTTTTCATTAAATGATTTTATGGTTTCTAGATAAGCCAAAACGACTTTCAACAAATATAGAAAAAATTGTCAGACTCAATTATTGAGTAATGCCAAGCTTTCTTCTATGCTTATAGGATTGTAACCCAAAGATGCTTTTGCTTTGTCGATAATAAAACCCGTTTTTGGGGGGCGTTTTGCTTTTTGACTTAAAGTTGCGGAGCTTATGGGTTGTATCATATCAGTGCTCAATCCATAAAACTTTCCGATTCGAATAACTAAATCATAGATTGAAAATGTTTCAGGGCCAGAAATATGAAAGATGCCTTGAGCATTTAAAACAGCCGTTTGAATGCAAGCCCAAGCCAAGTCATCTGCCCAAGTGGGTGCGCGAAATTGATCGTTTACAATGGTTAAAGTCTTTCCCTCTTTCAAAGCAGATTTTGCCCATAAAACAATATTTGAGCGACTTAAGTTCTCTCCTTCACCAAAAACAATAATGGTTCGAAGGATTGCCCAATTTTTATACTCACTATTGATTAATAGATTCTCCGAATCGACCTTTGACCTTGCATAAATACTTAAAGGGTTTCGCTGATCCGTTTCAATATAAGGTCCGGCTTCACCATCAAAAACAAAATCAGTAGATAGATGAATAAAATGGGCATTCCGTTTTTTAGCCGCTTGAAACAGCAAGTCAACCCCTTCAACGTTAATTATTCTACAATTCACCTCATCTGCTTCGCATGCATCCACATTTGTCATTGCAGCCGTATTTAGAACTACTGTGGGTTTAGCAAGTTCAAATATGGATTGAATTTCTTGTGAATTGGTAATATCTAAAGATTGATAGTTAGCAGTTGGACAAGCGCTATTCCTGTTTTCACCCAATGAAGTAGCCACAAATTCTGTTTTTGATTTTACTAATTGTTTGACGATTTTTTGCCCTAAAAGTCCGTTCGATCCGGTAACAAGAATAATCATACTCAGTGTGAATTAGGATTTCTTAATTCCGAAAATAGTATTTAGTTTCTGGATTTGCTCAGGGTTACCTAAAACAAATAATTTTGAATTCGGTAAAATTTTCAAATCGCGTGGTGGGTTGATAATATACTCCCCCTCTTGAGTTCGATATCCGATCACGTTACATCCAGACAACGAACGTCCTTGTAGGTCGCCGACAGTGGTATACTTAATATCTTCAGGTAATTCTCGGAATTCAATTTCCTCTAAGTTCACCGCGGCTTTACCTGAAACCTTAATCAAATCCATAAACTCCATAATGTCTGGATTTACAACCAAAGAAGCCATATGCGCGCCACCAACAGTGTCCGGCATAATTACGTTATCTGCCCCTGCAATTCGTAGTTTACGCATAGAAGAATAACTAGATGCACGAGAGATGATTTTTAGTTTAGCATTCAATTCACGCGCTGAAAGCACAACAAATAAATTATCGGCATCTTTTGGCAAGGCTGTGATTAAAGAGGAGGCTCTTTTAATGCCCGCTTTTAACAAAACTTGATCATCAGTGGAATCTCCCTTGATAAAATCAACATCATTGTGTTGGGTGTCTTCTACGATCTCTTGATCTCTTTCCACAATAACAAATGATTTCTTGTAGAAACGAAGATCATGTGCGGCTTGCTTGCCCACACGACCATATCCACTAACTATAGTATGGTTTTCCATGTTTTTTGCTGTTTTTAGCGACTTATACTCCTGAAAATACGCTTTATACTCACCACCCACAATGTAGGAAGTTATGGCAGAAATCGCATACGCAAATGTACCGAAGCTTGTGATAATCAAAAAAGAAGTAAAAAGTTTCCCCCCAAGCGAGAGCTCATTCACCTCATTAAACCCAACGGTGGAAATGGTAATAATGGTCATATAAAATGAGTCAAAGAAGGACCAACCCTCCACGATCATAAAACCAATTGTCCCCATTAAAACAACAATTGCAAGTAGCATCATTGCGTAGTAAACCTTGGCGAAATATTTATAGTTTAATAACATTTAGATTTCCCAAATTGATTTTCTGCGGCGTTGCAACTTAAAAATATGTTTATGTTCCAAAACAAAAGCCATCACCATGTATATAATTATTGGAGAGCCGAGTCCAATAAACGAAGCATAAATAAAAAAGAGTCTGACTTTAGACACTTCTACCCTTGTTTTTCGAGCAAACCATGTGCTAACACCGAATGAGCGGAGTTCAAAAAAGAGGGCTATTTTCTGAATAAAATTCATCTATTTAAAATACTTTTTCCAAGAGCGCAAAATAAGCATTTTTTTCGATTACACCCTTGTTTTTTTAACTCTAATAATGATTGTGTTTCGAATGCCGAATTCACTTTTACCCCTGCTTTTTTCCATTCTTTAATGACACTATTTTTTTCGGGTTTTATTTTCTTTAAAACTTCCATGGCCTGTTTCGTATAAGCATCATTACCCTCCCATAAACCAATGGCATATATAAAGGGAACAACTGCATTAATAAAAACTAAATCCACAAAACTTTTGGATAAATGTGTTGTTACCCGGTTTTCTGTCCGTGTTTTTAGTCGAAAGTGATGTTTCCAAAAAGGATCAAGTGTAATGTAAAATGCAGCGCGCCATTTTTTAAGATCCCAATTTGTAGTTAAAAAGTCATTTGTTGCGGGTCGGGAATTTAACCATGCGGCGAATTGTGCAAGGCGCAAATCAGGAAAATTGTGCGGTCTCATTCGAGAATATTTCCAATTCTGCTTCGGCATTTCATTTATTCCGAATAGTTTTTTTTGATAAACAAATTCAGTTTGCAACTTTTTAATATGAACACTATCTGAATGAAAATTCAGCAAACCAGACAACCCTAAAACAAGAGCTTCTATACGAATTGATTCATAATTTAACTTTGCAAACCATTTCGGATCTAACTTATCTGCTAACATTTGAAATGGCAAATAATTCACCTGACCGCCAAACACTCGCGATATCGCCGATATAAATGCCTTATCTCGATCACCAATATTAGACTCCACATCTTGAATAATGACAAGTGCCTTTTTCCAAAGACGTTCTCCTAAACTTTCCTTTAATTGCTCTTCAATTATTGCTGAATCAATTTCAGGAATCCCGTCTTGACATAGGATACTTTTGTCGGCTTGAACTAATCCTTTGTATTTATCGAAATGGTTCAAATTAATCTTGTCTTGTAGCTCCACGGTAGGTATTTGAAATTCATTAACTAAAACATCAGTATCATAATTGTAAACAAAATGAGCGATCACATTATTATACGCTGCATCAGTTTGATGTTTGTGCTTATACCAATCCGAGGCGTTTACATGAAATTCAATTGGACCCGCCCAAATATGACCGTCATGTAAAATTTTAGCGTCTAAAAAATCAGGTCCTGCATTTGAATTATGCTCTCCAAAATCGAGTACTTTTAAACTTTGATTATTTACAGTTTTGAAGCTATTGCCCAACATTTTTTTCTTGAACACGTGGTGCAAGTATTCCTCTTTCATATGATTGAAATGAAAAGTTTTGGGATTGGAGTATGAATATAGGGAATATTTAATGAAAAAGAAGCCTTCCCGAGGAAAAACCAAGGGAAGGCCATATACCCAAGCCCTACGTTACCAAGGTAGGGCTTTAATCCAACTGTCGCTTATAACGCAAAAATCGTGCTAAAAATTGCACCAAGAAATAAGTCTTTAAGCAACAATCCTTTTTTTAAGGCCTTCTAAACGCAATTCTTTTTCTTTATTTCTGCCGCTTTCTTTTTAAACATATGCAGTTCTAATCTGAATCAACGATATTTCGAAAAAAGCGAAATTACCATGCTATTCTTCAAAAACTAGCTGCCTTCAATCGCTGAATCAGGGTGAATAAAATCTAAAAACGAAAATAAGAACGCTTATTGCGCGTTATTCATGGGTTTGATAGGAAGAATTAAATTAAAATCTTCTATTTTTGCAGCATGAAGAATATCAGGAATTTTTGCATCATAGCTCATATTGACCACGGTAAAAGCACCTTGGCCGATCGGTTATTGCAAACTACCGGAACGATAGCGGACAGAGACATGCAAAGCCAAGCTTTGGATGATATGGATATTGAGCGAGAAAGAGGGATTACAATTAAAAGTCATGCCATTCAAATGGATTACAAACAAGATGGGATTGATTATACCCTAAACTTGATTGACACGCCCGGCCATGTTGATTTTTCATATGAAGTTTCAAGATCTATTGCTGCTTGTGAAGGCGCTTTATTAATTGTTGATGCCGCACAGGGGATTGAAGCTCAAACTATTTCAAATTTATATTTGGCTTTAGAAAATGATTTGGAAATTATTCCAATTCTGAATAAAATGGATTTACCCGGCGCACAACCTGAAGAGGTGACGGATGAAATTGTTGACCTTATTGGTTGCGATCCTTCTGATGTGATTCCTGCAAGTGGCAAAACAGGCCTTGGAGTTCCAGAAATTCTAAAAGCAATTATTGAAAGAATTCCAGCTCCAGTTGGAGATGTTGAAGCACCGCTTCAAGCTATGATTTTTGATTCTGTATTCAATTCATTTAGGGGTATTATTGCCTACTATCGTGTTTTAAATGGTAAGATTAAAAAAGGTGATCTTGTCAAATTTGTGAATACTGAACGCGAATACTACGCAGATGAAATTGGTATTTTGAGAATGGATATGGAGCCTAGAAAAGAGGTGCTAGCTGGTGATGTTGGTTATATCATTTCGGGAATTAAAAAAGCGAACGAGGTTAAAGTTGGGGATACGATTACAACCGTAGCGAATCCTACTAAAGAAATTGTACAAGGATTTGAAGATGTAAAACCAATGGTGTTTGCTGGGCTTTACCCTGTAGATACAGATGAATATGAAGAATTGCGCTATTCCATGGAGAAGCTGCAATTAAATGATGCTTCTTTGGTCTTTGAACCTGAATCATCTGCAGCCTTAGGTTTTGGTTTCCGTTGTGGATTCTTAGGGATGTTACACATGGAAATTATTCAGGAACGTTTAGAGCGTGAGTTTAACATGACGGTTATTACAACTGTTCCCAATGTATCATACAAAGCATTTTTAAGAAAAGATAATATCATGCAGGTGGTAAACAATCCATCTGAATTGCCTGATCCTTCTCGAATAGATTATATCGAGGAACCCTATATACGCGCACAAATCATTACCAAGTCAGACTATGTTGGGCAAATCATGAATTTGTGTATTGAGAAACGTGGTGAACTTAAAAATCAAGTTTACTTAACGCAATCACGTGTTGAGATTACGTTTGAAATGCCAATGGGAGAAGTTGTTTTTGATTTCTACGATAAATTAAAATCAGTTTCTCGTGGATACGCCTCTTTCGATTATCACCCGATAGATTATCATAAATCTGATTTGGTAAAAATGGATATTCTCTTAAATGGAGATCAGGTGGATGCACTTTCAGCTTTGGTACACCGAAGTAATGCACATAGTTTAGGGAAGAAAATTTGTATTAAGTTGAAGGAATTGATTCCAAGACAACAATTTGAAATTCCGATTCAAGCAGCTATTGGAGCAAAAATTGTATCGAGAGAAACGATCAAGGCCTTGCGTAAGGATGTAACTGCTAAATGTTATGGTGGTGATATTTCTCGTAAACGTAAGTTATTAGAAAAGCAGAAAAAGGGGAAGAAAAGAATGCGTCAAGTTGGAAGTGTAGAGGTTCCACAAGAAGCTTTCTTGGCGGTTCTAAAATTGGATTAGAAGCGAGCTTCTTTTGCTATTAGATTTGGAAGCAAGTTTACTTGAATATTCGGTTTGACTCATGAAACGGAAAACAGTTGAAAGATTTCATTTTTCAATCATCTATTAAGTCCGAAGTGTCCGCAACTTTTACCATTGGGACTTTGCTCCTGATCATGTAAACAATTCCGAAAAACAAATATAAAATTGGGATGAGCAGCAGCGATTCTGAAGAATTTCCAATTTTCATCATTAAAAAAGTAATAATAAATAAGATCGCTGCTGGGTATAAAATCAATCGAAACATTCGCATGTATCCTTTATTCTGTAGCATTTCAACTCTTCCGATCATCTCACCATTTTTTGTCAATGTACAAATTGAACCAGCATTGTTAAATTGTATGGATGCTTTCAAAACAACTTCAAAATGATCACCGGCTGCATTCTTATGTTCATAAGACGTTTTAAGTTTGGTTCGTTGTTGTTTCTCTCCTAATAAATTATCATTATAATAAAATCTCTCTTTTCCCACTTGTTGACCCCACCCGCAAACGAAACCAATCATCATTATCTTTAAAAACAAACCAACTACCTTCTTTATAACTGCGGCTTGATTCAATCAGTAAATTCTCCATAACGTGAAAATAATAAACTTCAACTGTTATCAATTCAATACAAAACCTAAATTTGTACCTATGAAAGTACTCGGCATTATTCCTTCTCGTTATGGTTCAAGTCGTTTCCCAGGTAAACCATTGGCAGATTTATTGGGAAAATCTATGATACAGCGCGTTTATGAACAAGCAAAGAAATGCGTGACTTTTGCGGATGTGGTCGTTGCCACGGATGATCAACGGATTTACGATCACGTTAAAGCGTTTGGAGGACTGGTAATGATGACAAGTTCTGATCATGCGAGCGGAACTGAACGCTGTGGCGAGGTAATTGAAAAATACAATGACTACGAAATTGTGGTCAATATTCAAGGAGATGAACCCTTAATTAGACCAGAGCAATTAACTGAACTAATTGCGGTTTTTGAATCGGCAGAGGTTACAATTGGAACAATTGTCAAGCCCATATCAAATGATGCAGATATACGAAATCCAAATCGAATTAAAGTGGTGTTAGATAAAGACAAAAATGGAATTTATTTTAGTCGTAGTCCAATTCCTCACATAGCCAGCACACCACATTCAAATTGGTTAGACAATAACACCTTTTACAAACACATTGGGATTTATGCCTGGCGAACTAAAACACTCAAAGAATTACTCACGTTAGACTCAACCGCACTAGAAAAACTAGAGTCTTTAGAACAATTGCGCTGGATTTACAATGGTTATTCGATTCGAACAGTAGAAACTACAATTGAAACACCGAATATAGATGTGCCAGAAGATGTTGAAGCCGTGCTACAATTACTCCGCAAAAAACTACAATAATCATTAAGTCTGACCACACAGTCAACTTCAAAAGCACTTTAATCAATACTTCATGATAAACCCTCTTTTGTCTATATTTTACTATAATTTTAAGCCAATGAACAACGCTTACTTATGGGATATTTTAAAATAGTAATTCTGCTCTTTATAATTTCCGCACCAACAACCTCTACCTTTAGCCAGTCCTCTCACTTCACTACAAGTGATCATTGGAAAAATAAACGCAAATCCGTTTTGTTTGGGATTGGTTTGACTGGTTTTCTAGGTGATATAGGTGGAAGTGATAAAGACGGTACGCATTTTTCACCCAAAGATCTAGATCTAAATTCAACAGCCTATGCTGGCCATATTGGTTACCGTTTCAGAATTGGATCCAATTTCGCAACAAAAACGCTATTGCAATATGGATTGTTCGCAGCAAATGATGCATATACCCATCAACCAAACCGCAGAAACCGGAATATACAAGTTCAGACGCACCTATTTGAAGTATCACAGCAATTTGAATTAATATTGGCACGTAACGAACAATTTGGATCTCGTCACCGCAAATATGGACTCAAGGGTTTTCGTTCAAAAGATTTTCAAGTTTACCTATTTTCTGGTATCTCTGTATTTGGATTTATTCCACAAGGTCGGGGTGGCGTATATGGTTGGACCAATTTACGCCCATTAAAAACCGAAGGACAAGGATTCATAGGAGACACAAGAGAATATGAACGCTATAGTCTAGGAATTCCTATTGGTTTTGGTTATAAGATAGGACTCGCTCCCATGTGGTCTATGTCGTTCGAAATAAGCTATACACATACTTTTACCGATTATTTAGATGATGTCAGCGGCAATTATTATAACAATAGCTTGATTGAAAGCAATTTTGGAAGCAAAGCTGCTTATTTTGCCGATCCATCATTGGGGCCATTTCCCGAATTAACGCAAGCAGGTTTAGCACGTGGAAGTTCCGATTATAATGACGTTTATCTCTACTTAAACATGTCATTTATTCGAAATGTAAGTTTTAAGCGCACAAATAAAACAAGGCGCAAGCATTCTCGCTAAACTAATAATCCCTTTGCTTAATTTAAGCCTGTTGGTCAACTAGATGGATTATCTCTTATCTTTGCCGCAACGAAACCAGAATTTTGTGTAAATCAATCAGTATGAGTGAACGTAATAAAAAATCGGGATATAAAAAACCGAGCCGCGCAAGTGGAGATAGAAGCAAAGGTTTTAGCAAGTCAAATAAAAAGCCATTTGCAAAAGGAGAGCAACGTTATAAAAAACCAAAGGGAGATCCTTTGCCGTCTTTTAGTGACGAGGTGCGCTTAAATAAATTTATTGCGAATGCCGGCATATGCTCAAGAAGAGAAGCAGATGTTTTGATTCAAAGTGGTATTGTAGAAGTGAATGGTAAGATCATCACTGAAATGGGTTATAAAGTTAAGCCTAATGATACTGTGAAATATGACGGAAGTACTATTCAATCGGAGAAGAAGCGTTACGTTTTACTGAACAAACCAAAAGATTTTATTACGACAATGGATGATGAGCATGGAAGAAGAACCGTGCTGCAACTTGTGAAAAACGCTTGTAAAGAGCGTATTTATCCAGTTGGTAGATTAGATAGAAACACCACAGGTGTTTTATTATTTACGAATGACGGAGACTTGACAAAAAAATTAACGCACCCGCGCTATGAGGTTAAGAAAATTTATCATGTAGAACTAGAGCGACCAATTGATGTTGAAGCCATACATGCATTACACGCAGGTGTTGAATTAGACGACGGAGACTTTGCAAAAGTGGACGTAGCCGAAATAATTGCTGATTCGCGAAATCGTGAGGTGGGCGTTGAAATTCATTCAGGAAAAAACCGCGTAGTCCGAAGAATGTTTGAAGCGATAGGACATAAAGTGGTGCGCTTAGACCGCGTGAAATTTGCCGGACTAACGAAGAAAGACCTTCCCAGAGGTACTTGGAGATTTTTGGATGAAAAGGAGGTTGATTTTTTAAGAATGGGATGATTTCGAGATCTTAGATGTTAGTCTTTTGGAGTTTACTTTTTGGGTAAGGATTTTATGAATTCATTGCGATCTTCGTTCGATTCATTCTTATCCAAAACCGCATTGTACTTCCTATTATCTGTAGAGAATGTGATTAATTCGCCACTTTTTGTGTTAAAAAATAATTTTCCACAATTCCGGCATTCCAATATTAGTTTAGAAGGCTCATCTGTCTCAATTGCATGGCAGGATATTCTTTCTCTTTTACGCTCCCTCCTGATTTTTCAACAGCATTATCTATCGACTCCCAGAAATCAAACCAATGGGTATCTGATATTAAACGTCCCTTATTCCTCAAATAATCGTAATTATCTAGGATCACTGAACCGCAAGTACAATTAATTTTCATTTTTTAGATAAAAAGAAAAGCCTAAGCCTCCATAGGTTCGCCACGCAACTCCATCTCTTTAAAGTGTTTCACTAAATCAAGCGCCTCGGGAATTACATCACTGCTCAATACAATTAAAGAACCTTTCACAGCATTTTTAATCGCATATGTGATCGCTTCTTTTTCAGAAGGAATAATTGTTGTTTTGATCTTGGGATCTTTCTGTTTGATACCATCACTTAACATTTTAATTAACTCCTCTTCTGTTTTACCCCTTAGCTTTTTATCTTGGCGAATAATGATTTCATCAAACATTTCTGCGGCAATCGCCCCCATTTCATTATTATCCTCGACTCTTCGATCACCAATTCCGGCAATAATACCAACTTTGACAGTTGCCTCCATATTATCGACAAACTTTTTCAAGGCTCGCATTCCTGCTGGATTATGTGCATAATCTAAAAGCACATTAAAGTCATTGAACTCAAATAAATTCAAACGCCCTGGTGTTTGCGAAGCTGAAGGAATAAATGTTTCCAATGCTGCGCGCATATCCTCAATACTTATGCCTTGAATGTTTGCTGTTAAAATTGCTGGCAATACATTCTGAATCATAAATTCAGCCTTACCGCCATAGGTCAAAGGAATTTCTTCAACACGCATCACACGCATTTTCCATTCTCCACGACAAATGGTGACATAACCGTTTTCAAAAACCGCACAAATTCCTCCTATACGCTGTAAAGCTTTAATTCTAGGGTTTTCCTCATCCATGGAGAAAAGTGCTACGTTACAATCTACGTTACGGCGCATTTCATACACTAAATCATCATCTGCATTTAAAATGGCATAACCATCAGGCAATACCGTTTCGGGTACAACACCTTTTACTTTCGCTAACTGTTCAACCGTATGAATTCCTTTTAATCCTAAATGATCTGCCGAAACATTTGTTACAATTGCAATGTCACATTTTTTAAATCCTAAACCAGCTCTTAACAATCCGCCACGCGCACATTCCAAAACGGCTAGATTAACCGTTGGATCTTTCAATACAAATTCTGCACTCGCAGGCCCAGTGCAGTCACCAGTCATTAATAGCCTGTTCTGAATATACACACCGTCCGTAGTTGTATAGCCTACGCGGTAACCCGTCATCTTCATCATGTGCGCAATCAAACGTGTTGTTGTTGTTTTACCGTTCGTACCAGAAATAGCTATGATTGGAATTCGGCCAGTATTTCCTTGTGGAAATAATTTATCAATGACATGGCCAGCCACATTTCTTGGTAAGCCTTTAGTTGGTGCTAAATGCATTCTGAATCCTGGTCCAGCATTTACTTCAAGCACGGCGCCTCCAGTTTCGGCTAATGGTTGCGAGATATCAGTTGTCATGATGTCAATTCCACAAATATCTAGATCAATTATTTTTGAAATTCGCTCTGCCATTGAAACATTTGCAGGATGGACAATATCTGTAACATCCTCAGCCGTTCCGCCTGTCGACAAGTTTGCCGTATCTTTTAAAATCAGCATTTCTCCTTCAGCAATCACACTTTCCTCAGTATATCCCTCACCTTTTAAAATGCTCTTAGTCAAATCGTTAATTGTAATTTGAGTTAACACATTTTCATGTCCATAGCCTCTTCTAGGATCAGAGTTCACGATATCCACTAATTCGCGAACTGTTGATTTTCCATCCCCAATTACATGCGCAGGAGTTCGTTTTGAAGCCGCTACTAAAACATTGTTAATTACCAATAAACGATAATCCTCACCAATTATCATTTTCTCTACAATAACTGCGCTTGAAACTTCTTTCGCCGCATGAAATGCAATAGTTGCATCTTCCAAATTTTCAACACCTACGGTAATACCGCGACCATGATTTCCACCGACTGGTTTAATCACCAATGGGTACCCCACATAGCGACATGTTTCTTCTAAACTACATTCTCTTCGAATAATATCTCCGCGAGGTACTTCGACCTCAGCTTGTTCTAATAAATGCTTCGTATCTTCTTTGTCACATGCAATTTCAACCCCAATGCTACTCGTTTCACTTGTAACTGTGGCTTGAATTCTTTTTTGGTTCGCTCCATAACCTAATTGGCATAAGGAATATTTATTTAAACGAATCCATGGAATTCCACGAGATTCAGCTTCTTCGATAATTGAGCCAGTACTTGGTCCAAGGCGCTCATCCTCCCTGATCTCACGCATTTCTTGAATATCCGCGTCCAAATCATAATCCTTACCATCAATAAGTGCTTCGCAAATTGCTACTGAAGCTTTTGCTGCAAAACGCCCAACTTTTTCCTCTGTATAAGCAAATACCACATTATAAACCCCTTCTTCCCCATATCCTCTCGTGCGACCAAAACCAACTTCCATTCCAGCTAGCGACTGAATTTCAAGCGCAATATGCTCAATAATATGCCCCATCCAAGTGCCTTCTTCTACGCGTTGAAAAAAACCGCCCGCCGTGCCAACAGAGCATCTATGTTCATACATACCAGGAAACAATGCTTGCAATCGGTCACTAAATCCATCAATTTTATTCGACGGACGTTCTTCCATCTCCTCTAAATCCAACACCATAACAATTAGTTTGTGACGGCGTACCGACCAATAATTTGGGCCTCTCATTCCATTTATACTGCGTATTTCCATAGGTTTAATCTTTTCTCTATAAGTTCAGAAGAAAATCCCTCCTCCCTCAACAATTGGTAATTTGTTATTTTTATAAGTCAAAAGTTAACCTGTTTTTAAGAAACAACGGTTAACGAATTGTTATAAATATATCATTTTTTTCACCAAATACTGTAAATTTGTAATGACTCAAAAAATTTAAATACGATCAAATGATAAATTCTATTGCTAGGGGGGTATTAATACCAATTGGGGGGAATGAAGACAAAGGCGGCGAAGATGAAATGCATACGCTTGAATTTATTGATGAAGGAATATTATATCATGTCGTAAGAGAAGCGGGTGGGATTGATGCGAAAATCATTCTAATTCCAACGGCCTCTAGTATTCCGGACGAAGTTTGTGTAAACTACAAAGAAGCTTTTGAGAAATTGGGTTGCACCAACATTCATTTCTTAGATATTCGTGAAAAAGCGGATTCTGAAAAAGAGGAATCTATTGAAATGATTAAGACTGCGGACTGCGTGATGTTTTCAGGTGGAGATCAATCTAAAATAACATCAAAAATTTCCGGTACGACAATCCATAAAATAATGCAGGAACGTTATTTAAACGAGGATTTTGTAATTGCAGGTACTAGCGCCGGAGCCATGTGTATGTCTGAAGAAATGATAACGCATGGTAATAGTTCAGAGTCATTTAGAAAAGGCGTAGTTGGATTGGGAAAAGGAATGAGTTTTACACCGCATTTAGTCATTGATTCGCATTTCATTAAAAGAGGGCGTTTTGGCCGTCTGACTGAATCCGTTGCACATTTCCCTGATTTAATAGGAATTGGACTAGCAGAAGATACAGGTTTGATTATACGTAACAATAGTGAATTCGAAGTAATTGGATCGGGTATGGTCATTGTTTTTGACGCCAGAAATCTAGGTCATAACACAATTGATGAACTCAAAGAAGGAACACCAATGACCATTACAAATATGGTTACACATGTTTTATCAAATGGCGATCAATTTGAAATTAAAACTCGCAAAATTAAAGTGCTTCCAATTGACGCACCATTCGTTTAACACGCATTCTTATCCTTTAATAAAAACTAGTTCAGCTTTTTTTTGATTAACTATTCACAGCAATTGCCCGTTTACTGCTCAGTACACTTTAAAGCATTAAAACGCCGTGCTCTGTATAGATATAGGGTAATGTTCGACGTCCGCCCCATCTCGAGGTCGCAAATTGCTACTTCAATTTATCCATTCTGTTTTCGTGAATTGAAAGATTAAATCGGCGGAAACTTTAGCAGTGTTTTACTTTCTATTTATAGATAGAAACTACCTCTTCCCCATTAGAAGATTTAGAAGCGCGATACATTCCTTCCGTATTAAAAGGCATAGAAATTTCGCCATTTGCATTGATAGCAATAAGGCCTCCATCACCTCCCAATTTTAGTACACGTTTACTAATCACCTCTGTCGCTGCAGCCGCTAATGACATCTCCTTATGCTCGATTAAACAAGCCACATCATAAGCTACCACTCCCCTAATGAAATATTCTCCGCTTCCAGTACAAGAAATGGCACAGGTCTCATTGTTTGCATAATTCCCTGCTCCAATCATTGGGCTGTCCCCTACACGTCCAAACTTCTTATTCGTCATTCCACCAGTAGATGTGGCGGCCGCAATAGTTCCCTTTTGATCACATGCCACTGCCCCAACGGTTCCGAATTTTGAATCTTTTTTCTTAGCGTGATCCAATTGAAAGCTATCTGTATCTTTAATTTCAATCCATTGTTTATGCCGAAATTCATCATAAAAATAAGCGCTATCCTCAATGGCATGATTGTTATTTTTTGCAAATTCCATTGCGCCGTCACCCGCTAAGAAAACGTGCTCGCTTTTATCCATTACATCACGTGCTAAACTCACCGGGTTTTTAATTCCGCTTATTAACGAAACTGCCCCCGCATTTAGGCTCTCTCCATCCATAATAGAAGCATCCATTTCATGCGTCTCAGCTGCTGTAAAAACACTTCCTTTACCCGCATTAAACAAATATGAATCTTCTAATCGCTTCACTGCCTCTTCCACGGCATCAACTGCGGTCCCGCCATTCTCTAAAACCTGATAGCCACCATCTAACGCGTTTTTCAGTGCCGAACGATATTCGATTTCTTTTTCAGGTGTCATCATGCCCTTAACTAGAGTTCCTGCACCGCCGTGTATTGCTATTGAAAATGTATTCATGCTAATTATTTATTCACTTCTAAAGCGATTATATTTTTTTTAACCCGTGTAAAAACTAAATTTCGTGCATCTGCAAATGATATGTCATACACGCGATCAATTGTTCGGTATTGAGCCGGGTAATTCGCGAGTAATTTCGTGTAATATTCCTCCAAGACCTCTTTTGGCGGTGTTGTAAATTCCAATTTTAAATCAAATCGCCGTAACAAAGCTTCATCAATAAGTTGAATTTGATTCGTGGCGCCAATCAATATGGAATCTTTTGGAAAAGCATCAATCAATTGTAAGATGGTATTTACCACCCGTTTCATTTCACTTGTATCGTTATTGTCATAATCACGCATACTTCCTAACGAATCAAATTCGTCGAAAAATAGCACGGCTTTTTTATGCTCTACATTTTTAAAAAGCGCTGCCAAATTTTTAGCCGTCTCGCCTAATTTTGAAGATACAATTGAGCTTAAATTAACAATGAATATTTTTTTATTTAAACGGGTAGCAAGCGCCTTGGCAGTCATGGTTTTTCCACAGCCGGTTTGCCCGTATAAAAAGAGTTTGTTCGCTACAGGCAAATCATACGACTCAAGGATTTCCTTGTGCGTATATTCATCTAGAAAATCGTTGATATGATTCGATAAACTTTCGTCAAAAACAACCTCTTCTAATTCTACCGAGGCCAGATTGGTTAAGTATAAACTATTCATGCAGGTGCAAATTTAGGAAATATACTTTGTATCCTTTGAATAAAATGGATTATGCAACCTTTTAAAACAACATTGCGTTTTATCTATGAAGCGTTTCATGATTCATTTGTTCAGGTTCTACTGCTTACTAATATCGAACCCGTTCAATAAATTTAACCTAATAACATAATATTAAACTGATGAAAAATTTAAAATATTGCCTTATGGCAACAGGAATTCTATTGCTTAGTTTTTCCTGCGAAAAAGAAACCATAATTGATCCTCCTATTGTTGGAGATGATCCGATAGTTGAAGAAACTGGTGCCAATGACTCTACCGGAATAATGGAAATCCCAATTGGTTCAGACGTTGCTTTAGCCAACTTCTTTTCAACAAATATTGAAGCAGCTACTCAACACTTTTCTCAAAACGCAAACGCTGTGATTAGTTTAACAGGAGAAAAGGGAACATACCATTCACTTGCACCAAATAGTTTAATTGATGCAGATGGGGATCTAATCACGGGTTTAGTAGATATCGAATTGATAGAGGTGAGCAAAAAATCTGAAATGCTAATGTTAAATAAAGCGACTACGGGCTTAAAACCGACCGGTGAGCATGCCACATTAGTTTCTAACGGAGAATTTTACATCTCAATCTCCCAAGATGGTCAAGAAGTAACTTCTACAACGCCAATGTACGTTCAATCCTTTTTAGGGGACTTTGATCCCGATATGCGAAAATTTTTAACACATCTGATGCAGAAGAAATGCCTTGGGAGATGGCTGCTGACAGCCTTCTAGATCCGGATGGTGGTATGGAGGGAGTTTCTGCTTTCGAAATATTGCCAGGTGAATGGGGATGGACGAATATAGATAAATTCTATTCAGATCCAAGACCAAAAACAGAGATTTACGCAGAATTACCAGATGGACTAGGCAATACAAATACAGAGGTTTTCATTTCATATGACGGAGAATCGAAAGCGCTAGCTCAATTTGACGTTTGGGAAGATGGTCGATTTACAGAGCATTATGGTTTGATTCCGATTGGTCTAGAAGCACATTTTATTGCTGTTATAAAAATTAGCGGACAACTTAACTATACAAACATCCCTGCCACTATCACTGAAAATCATGTACAAACCATTGATGGATTTACAGAAATTAGTGAAGATGCGCTTATTACTTTAATAGACGATTTACCCTAATTCATTAAGCTGAGACAACCATCTAAATTTGGGTCTTGTACTAATAAAAAAAACAGATTATGAAAAATACGCATTATTTAATAGGAGGACTGGTATTTATAAGTTTCGCATGTAAGAAATCCGATCCAGTTCCACCACCTGCACCAGACGCAGCTGCTCTAATCGCGTTTAATAGTGATAATATTGAAGAGGCGACTCAAAATTTCTCTGTCAATGCTAATTCTCCAATTTACATTTACGGTGAAAAAGGAACATCTCTCTATTTAGCTGCTGACGCTCTAGTCGATTCAGAAGGAAATTTGGTGACTGGTGATGTTCAAGTAGCGTTGATTGAGATTGACAAAAAATCTGAAATGGTTTTGATGAATAAAGCCACAATGGGCAAAAAAGGCTCGAATCACACCACCTTAATTTCTCAAGGAGAATTTTATGTTAGCATTTCTCAATTCGGTACTGAATTAACTTTAACGTCTCCAATGACATTATCGACCCCAATTGACGATTATGATCCAAGCATGCGTAAATTCGTAAACATCTCAGATGAGGAAGATTTGCTGTGGGAAATGGCTGCAGACAGCATTTTAAATGAAGGTGAAGATTGCACTGGAGTTGCATTGTCATATGAAATCTTACCCGGTGAATGGGGATGGACAAATATTGACAAATTTTATTCTGACCCAAGACCTAAAACTGAAATTTTTGCAGAATTACCGGAAGGTTTTGACGATACCAATACTGAAGTTTATATTTCGTATGATGGAGAATCAAATGCATTAGCACAGTTTGACGTTTGGACAGGAGATCGATTTTCGGAACATTATGGATTAATTCCAATCGGATTAGAAGTTCACTTTATTGCGGTTGGAATTGTAGGTGATGAACTACACTGCAGCATTCAGTCCGCAACGATTATAGACAATCATGTGCAAAACATAGATGATTTTGCAGCAATCACTGAAGACGCACTAGTCACTTTAATAGACGCTTTACCTTAAGAACATAAGTAAGCCTTAAGTTAGTGAGCCCGCTTCTAATATTTAGACGCGGGTTTTTATTTGCTAAGTCATGATGATAGTCCAACGATTATTGCTATTACGAAATAGGTTAAAAAAATTAAATAGGCCAATCGTTTCATTTGTTTTAGTTTCCAATGAGAAACTTAAAACTAGGTGCCCCTATTGTATAATTGTAAAAGATGAGTTCACTTGATCGAAGAGAGGCTTAAACTTTGTTCCCAAAACTTCAATACATCCGCTAAATTAAAATCATGGAGCGAATCAAGAGATGAATCAGCAATTACCAATCTTGGATCAATTTGATGTGTCTTTTCAGGAATTGCGATTACCTTCATGCGGGCAGCTTTAGCCGCCAAGACACCATTAAACGAATCTTCAATTACCAAACAATCTTTAGGATTCACGTTTAGTTTTTTGGCACAATTTAAAAATACCGCCGGGTGTGGTTTACCGTTTAATTCATGTTCGGCAGAGTGCATCACTTCAAAATAATTGCCGATTCCTAACTTTTCAACAACGGCCTCAATAATCCGCTCGTAGGATGAAGTTGCAAGTCCAATTTTATACCCTGCCGAACGAATCATTTCTAACGACTCATGAACGCCTGCCAGGGCTTTTCCTTGAATGTTAATTTCTCGAATGACGATATCAACGATATCCGCCTCTACTACCTTCACGGTTTTTGAGGTCCACTTTACCTTATCATGCCACAATTGCACCACCTCATCTATTCGTAAACCCACGGTTTCTTCACAATCGGTATAGGTTAAATCAAGTCCAACTTTCGCAAAAGCTTCTACTTCGGCAATTTTCCATAACGGTTCTGAATCTATTAGGACACCGTCCATATCGAATATTACTGATTGCATTTTTTTAGATTTTAGAAGTTAGATCGCCTCGCTCTTTGACAATAGACCTTGGCTCATGCTTCGCGTTATCTGAGTTGATAATCGCTAATTACAAATCACCATTTTTCAGCCAATGCAATCGCATTATACACATTCACAATTCCACCACTCACGCATAGTTCATCAAAAGTCACTTCTTTTTTATGATCACTTGGCAAAGGAGTTGTTCTTCCCGGATCAAGCACGGTTGTCACAATGATTTCACGTACGTCAATCATACTAATTTCAGGATAATAAGACATAATCAGAGCCGCTAAGCCTGCCACCATGGGTCCGGCCATTGACGTACCGTCATAGATGTCATATTCGTTATTTGGTACAGTAGAATAAATATCATAACCCGGCGCAAAAACATCTACAATTTCATTTCCATAATTCGAAAAATCAGCTGCTAAACCTGGACGGAAAAGATAGTCTTTATAAAACTTCGCTTTTTTATGCCGTGTTGAAGCACCCACTTCAATCCAATTATTAAATTTATCCGACATTCCTTCATATTTAGGTGTTGGGAAATTGTGTCCTAAATCGTCATTATCCATTCCTTCATTTCCAGCTGCATGAACCACAAGTACTCCTTTTTCCTCAGCATACTCAAAGGCTTCCATAACCCCCTTTTTGTAGGGAGAATATGATTTACCAAAACTCATATTGATGACTTGAGCGCCATTGTCAACGGCATATCTCACAGCAAGAGCAATATCTTTATCCCACTCGTCACCATTGGGCACGGCTCTCAACGACATGATTTGAACATTCTCTGCAACGCCATCATTTCCTATACCATTATTTCGTAATGCACCAATTATTCCTGCGCAATGTGTTCCATGACCGGCATCTGGTCCCTCAACATCATTGTTTCCATAGTTTCTGTCAGAAAAATCTGTTGGATCATCTCCAATAACATCTGCTCTTGCATCAATTTCTGGATTGTAATTAAAATCTAAATTATCGCGATAATATTTGTTTTCAGCTTCAATGTCGGAATAGGTGTATCCAAATTTATAAAGCGCAATCATTTGAGTAGCTTCCATACCTACTTTTGGATGTTTCTTTACTTTTTTCAATTGTTTAATGGTATAGTCGCCCCCAAAATGCTTTCGTAATTTCAAGTCAGACCCTTTCAGCACACTGGTCATCTCCTTCAAACTCGTGAATCCTTTTTCTGATTCATCTCTATTTTTCTCAACTTCTTCCTTTACCTCTTTATACAAGGCATATTGTTCTTTTTCCTCAGCAGATAAATCTGAATATTCTCGCCCTTTAAGTTTGAGGTCCAAATCATGATAAATTCTTGCTACTTCCAGTCGGACGTCATTTATATTTTCACCTTTGGCATTGCCCAAAAAATTCCATCCATTGATATCATCTATGTAACCGTTTCCATCATCATCAATGCCATTATCAGCAATTTCACCCTTGTTTATCCAAATATGTCCCTTTAAATCTTCATGTTCAATATCTACTCCAGAATCAATAACAGCGACCACCACAGTGCGCGATTTTTTATCAGCCAAAAGCTTAGCATAGGCTTTATCTGTGACCATTCCATATTTATTGCCATTATACCAATTTGGAATTTTTTTATCAATTTTCTGCGCATTTAAATTCCCAACCAAAAGGAAAGTAAATATTAGAGTGATGCCATTTTTCATAATTGGTTATTTAGATTTTAATTTTAGTTCGTAAAGATTTCCTCCGCCCAGGCCCTTCTTCTGTTCATCCGTTACAAATAGTGTTGATTTATTTTTGAAACATACGGCCTCACGCTGTTTAACTACTGGCAACGCATAAGATTTAATTTTACCATTCCAAAAATCATTTCCTTTAATATTAGAAATAACGTAAAGCTTAGAATAGGTTAATATTGCGAGCTGATTCGATTTCGCATCATAAGCAGCACTCGTGACAGAACAAAAGCGCCATCCTGATTTGCAAAGGAATATACTGCCGATATATTTGGCTTTGTGTTTACCAGTAATTGCAGGGATTTCATAAACTCTTGATTCACTCGTAAAAGGTTTCGTGCGGCATTTGGTAAGGAGATATAGTTTATTCTCCTTCCAAAAAAACGCCTCACAATCATAATTTAATTCACTTTTTTTTGGAGGAAATTTCTTTTGATCCTCATAAGTGAAGGTGATTTTTTTAGGTGTGACATCTTTCTTGTCTAATAGGTTTTTTGGGAGAATATAAATTTGACATTTTTCGCGTTTGTTTGCGTTATTCCCAAAATCGCCAATATAAATTCGCCCCTTATCATCTTGCGTTAAATCCTCCCAATCTCTATTTTTGGTGTCTTTTATATTGATTTTTTTAACGACCTCACCTTTCAAGTTCAAGACAAAAATTTCACTCTTATGCCCGCCGTCATTGTGGGTAATCAAATATTCGTTTTTATAATAAACCAGTCCGGAAGTTTCATAAACTGATTTTGGTAAATCAGCAATTTTCTTCAATTTAGCCTGCCCCATTGCGGTTATTGTCGCCATGAATAATATAAGTGTATATGTCAGCTTTTTTGCCATTTAATTGATCAAACCCCCGAAATTAGACCAAAACTTTAAGTATTTACCATTCGCACGTGATTTCTACTTATATTTTTCCAATATCGCCGCTTTTATTTCTTCATTAAACATTTTCTCACCGTCTTTCCATTGCGAACAGATTGTGGCATGAGTTAATATCAATTCATCTGAATTTGTATTCACATGTGTTTTTAAAGAATCTTGGTAAAAAGTCCTTTCAGATTTATTACCAGAATCTGTGCTAAAAGTATTGGCAATATATTCGAGTTCTATCGCAAAAAACGGATCTTTACCCCCAGTAAATTCTAATCTCGCAATCCGATTAGATTCAATGTAAGCCACAAGCAAAATGGAGCCATGCTCGGCACAAACTTGTGGTCCTTTTATTACGCCACTATAACTATATTTCACCCATTCTGGAACCTCAGACGTGATAAAATAATCCCCGGCGTAGGGATTTTTATTGAATTCTTTTAATGTCATACCTGCATAAAACCCGTTATATTGTCTTGGGAACGGTGTTTCGGTGGTGGCCTCAGTAACAAAGGGTTTTTCAACGTCTTCAGAATAGCCAAGCATTAAAAATAGTATGGAAAGAATGAGAATTCTCATAAGTTTTGGGAATTCAATTTTTTTTTCACTTCTATGAACGATCAAATATACTAAATTTGTGTACAATGTTAATGGTATCTATGTGCTACCAAACTTCTGATATAAGATGATGAACCCTAGTAAACCAGGCTGGATCAAAAAGTATTTTTCGCTTTTAGACAACTACAGCGACAGTTTAAATAAATACTCAGGAACAATGCTTTCTGCTGATGAGTTGTTCTACGGGTTTTTACAGCCAACCGGCATTATGTATGGTTTTCCTACTAGCTTACTTTTTTTAAATGACGATTTAATTGCGGATCTTTCAAGTGAAGAAGCCTTTAAAATACTACTACTAGAGGGGTTAGTACTAACCGATCATCTCAGAAAAGGGAGTTTTGATCTAGAATCTTTAGAAAAATCACTGGAAGAATTTGTTGCATTCTATGAAGAAACCCAAATTGAAAAAGCAAAAAAAGGATGGTTGAATTTTAAGGATTTAACCGTTTATGAAAAACTCGAGTCCATTATTGCCCAAAGGGTAGATATTAAAACCAGTTTTACCCATAAGCTTTGGACCACCTATTTGTATAACAGCCTTATTTTTTATGATTTAATTCTATACAACGAATACCACAACGGGGCAAATCCGAAAGATTTAATTGTTAAGCGAAGCCGAGTAGAGCTTGACGTAATCAAAATTATAGCACTAGCGGCAAATGCCGACGGTGAATTAGCCGAGGAAGAGGAAGCCATTTTCGAAGTATTTATGGCCTCTGCCAGTTTAAACCGTGAAGCGCGCGAAGAAGCAAGATTATATTGGGACGGTAAACGTTCACTCGACTCCATGGAATTGGACTATGAACGCTCTTGGATTTTGAACCGGTATTTAATGGAAATTGCCGTTCTAACCGTTTGGAGCGACCGGTTAGTAGTTGATTCAGAACGCGGATTTTTAAAAGCCCTCACATTAAAACTAGGACTTGGCGAAGACGAACGCGACAAATCTTTCCTCGCCATTCAAGCCTTTGTGATGAACAACTACGAAACCATTCCGTTTTTGCAAGGAAAAAAAGACGCCGAGTTATTAATGGAAGGCGCCGCAGAACGTTGGAAGAATATTTTGGGCAGGAACAAAGAACAATTGGCTGCCGAATTAAAAGAGAGTAAAGAATTGATGGCGCTTATTCGAAAATCAACAACAGACGACCTTACCAAAGAAGAAAAAGAAAAAGCGCGAACGCAACTGAAAGACCTAGCGCGGACAATTCCTTCATTGACGTTATTCATGTTACCGGGTGGTGCCTTATTAATGCCCTTGGTACTTAAGATTATTCCGGATTTAGTACCTACGGCTTTTCGAAGTAATCAAATTGAGGAAGAAGAAGAAGAAACGGATTGATCGAATATCCATCATGGATTGTTAAATTTAATACGAACATTAAATCAATTTCTACGTGTAAAATAGTAGCTCTGATAGGCATATTGACCTTATCATTTTAAGGATTTAGTCAAAACGTAAAAATTAAGGATGATGATGCGACCATAGATGGTAAACCATTTTTGAAATTCACATATACTTGGGCCGAAAATTCAATTTCAATTGCAAGTTTGAATTCAACTGAAGATGAAGTTTACGTCACTTTTCCAGATTATAAAGACCCAAATGAAGTGACCAGTTCAAACCCAAATGGAGAAGTAAGTTGGATTGATTTCAACTTCTTAACACTTGATTTAAATTGTGAAATCCCAAGCCAAACGAGAAAAATGTTGGTGAAATTCATCCTAAGGCATAACCTTTATGTTGATGGAGCTTTAAATACCGATAATGTGAACGCATTAATCAGCAAATTTGGTACACGTTATTCGGATAACCGACCTAATGGAGCAGTTACTGTAATTATCAATAATTAAAGTTACTTTAATACAAGAAGTTATGATAAGGGTAACGCACTTGAAATATGGCCTTCGCCTCTGTGTATAACTTCGCTTTGAACTCGTCAATATTCAAATTTTCTTGCGCAGAAATGAAGATGCAATCCTCTGTTCCCAATTTTGCCATCCAGGATTTTCTCAATGCATCTAACGCGAATTTTTTACCCTCTGGGTGATATCCAATATCTTCTGGAGCAGGATTATAAGCATCAACCTTGTTGAATACAACTATTGAGCGCTTATCTTTATTATCCCCATCAATTTCTGCAATAGTTTCGTTCACCACTTCATATTGCTCCTCAAAATTTGGATGCGAAATATCAACGACGTGAATTAAAATATCCGCTTCCCTTACTTCATCTAATGTAGATTTGAAAGATTCAATTAATTGATGTGGTAATTTTCGGATAAACCCTACGGTGTCAGACATTAAAAAGGGTAGATTCTCAATCACAACCTTACGCACAGTCGTATCTAGCGTTGCAAAGAGTTTATTCTCCGCAAACACGTCAGACTTGCTTAACAAATTCATGATCGTGGATTTACCAACATTTGTATAACCAACCAAAGCCGCCCGAACTAATTGACCACGATTGCCACGTTGAACGGACATTTGTTTGTCAATTTTCTTCATCTTTTCCTTTAACAAGGATATTTTCTCTTTAATAATACGTCTATCCGTTTCAATTTGCGTCTCCCCTGGGCCGCGCATTCCAATCCCCCCTTTGGTTCTATCCAAGTGAGTCCACATTCCCGTTAGTCGTGGCAATAAATATTGATACTGCGCCAATTCCACCTGCGTTTTGGCATGCGCTGTGCGTGCACGACTCGCAAAAATATCAAGAATAAGATTGTTGCGGTCTAAGACTTTTATTTCAAACTCACGCTCAATATTACGCAACTGAGATGGAGACAATTCATCATCAAAAATGGCAATATCAATTCCATTATTATCAATGTATGTTTTAATCTCTTTGATTTTTCCCGATCCTACATAGGTTTTAGGATTTGGTTTATCAATCCGTTGTAAAAATTTACGCTTCGTTTCTGCACCAGAAGTATCGGCCAGAAAGGCCAATTCTTCAATGTACTCATTCGCCATCTCTTCAGTTTGCTTACTGGTAATTACCCCAATTAAAACAGCAAACTCTTGCTTTGACTCAATATGTGAAAATCCAGTAGACATATATTTTTTTAAAATCGAACAGCGAAATTGCTGTTGATTTAATCATTCAATTTAAAACCAACCTGCACCCAGCGCTTCTCTGAATGGCCAAGGAATTGCAGCTAAAATTAGTGCCAATGCAATGGTGTAAAAAACGGCAAGCACCTTAAATTTATCAGTATCTGTCTTCTTTTTCTTTGATTTTGAATGTCCAATTGTGATTAAAATCATTGCTATGGTCATCATTAAAGAATGTTCAACCATGAAAAAACGATATTGAGGATTACTCATCATACCATCAATAAATTGTACCTTCTCACTGGTAAAATATAAAATCCAACCAAACAAAAATTGCAGGTGAAAAGCAATCATAGTAAAGAGTGCTAACTTACGACTTCCATCAGTAAATGCCTTCTTTCCTTTCCATCCCATGTGCATCTTTACAACCGCCGCAACGATAAGAATTAACACAATCCATCTCCATCCAGAGTGAGAGCTTATTAGAATCCGATTAAATGTTTCCATAATTGGTTATTTTTGAACAAATTTACAGTTTTAATAAGATAAGCCGATTAAAACTTGAATTGTAATTTTACTTCTATTCGAATATAAAATAATTATCCATGATCAAATATATAGTTGCAGGGATTTTTTCACTGCTTTTGGGTGCTTACTCCCAAGCTCAGGATATTGAACCTGAAAACGGTGTCATCAACTCTAAAGAAACTGTTGCATTTACAAATGCACGTATTGTTGTAAGTGCATCTGAAACCATTGAAAGAGGAACACTCGTGATAAAAGACGGTGTAATCATAAATGTTGGAGCCGCCGTAATTGCACCAAAAAACGCAATCAAAATTGACCTAAAAGGTTATACACTTTATCCGTCATTCATAGATATACATGTAAGTGAGGGCGTTGAAAAAAGTCCTTTAAAAAAACAAGGCATGGGCCCTCAATTATCTACATTGAAAGAAGGACCCTATTATTGGAACCAAGCCATTCATCCAGAAGTTGATGCCTATACACTATACGCAGATAAGCTTTTCAAGGAAAAAAGTGCTTACATAAACCAAGGTTTTGGAGCCATCTCAACCCATCAGCGAGATGGATTGTTGCGAGGAACAGCTGTACTAACTACAATAGGATCGGATAAGTCACAAGAACAAATTATAAAAACGACCGCAGCAAATCATTATTCTTTTTCAAAAGGATCGTCCAAACAAAGCTATCCTTCTTCTCAAATGGGTTCAATCGCATTAATCCGTCAATTTTATTATGACGCGAAATGGTATCAAGGACAAACGAATAATACAGATAATATCTCACTAAAAAGAGGGATGGAAAACCTAGACCTTCCACAAATTTTTGAGGTTTCTGATAAACTTGAAATATTAAGAGCTGCAAAATTAGCGAAGGAATTTAATATTGACCTTATTGTAAAGGGAGGCGGCGACAGCTATGAGCGCATTGACGCCATTAAAGGACTTGGTACTAAATTAATTATCCCCGTCAACTTTCCAGCACCTTATGACGTAACCGACCCCTATTTATCGCGTTTTATTTCATTAGCTGATTTAAAAGATTGGGAAATGCGTCCCTACAACGCTTACTTTTTGCACAAAAAACAAGTGCCTTTTTGCTTTACGACCGCGGGGTTAAAGAAAAAGGCCGACTTTTTAAAGAATGTCCGTAAAACAGTAAAACATGGCCTACCGAAAGCTGAAGCCTTGCGCGCCTTAACTGAGAATCCGGCAACGTTTTTAAATGCAGGCGATCAAGTGGGGACACTAGAAGCTGGAAAAATTGCCAACCTGTTGATAGTAAAAGGTGATATTTTCGAAAATGGCGTGATCTATGAGAATTGGATAAGAGGGGAACGTTCAAAAATTAAAGACATCAATTCAACCGATATCCGGGGAAAGTATAACCTAAACATAAATTCAATTGTTTATGGCTGGGAAGTGACTGGAAAGTCTGAAAAACCTACCTCAAAATTATTAAGCTACCAAACTAAGTTTGATTCTGTAACCAATGTGACCAAACTAGACACAGTAGAACTTAAATCCAATTTAGTTTTAAACGATTTGCAAATTAGTATGAATTTTTCCGAAAAAGCAGGGAATTATGATGGGGTTGTTCAACTAAACGGAACCTATAACAGTGCCCTTGGAGCGTTTCATGGTAAAGCTAAATTACCAAATGGTGATTGGGTGGATTGGAGTGCTATTCGCAATGAAAAACATAAAAGCGCTAAAACTAAATCCAAATTCGTGGTAGATACATCAGCCGTGAACAAATTAATGTATCCGAATATGGCTTACGGTTTTGATAGCCTTCCGTCACAAGAAACTTATTTTATAAAAAACGCAACTATTTGGACGAATGAATCCGGTGGAATACTAAAAAATGCCACATTACTGATTCAAAACGGGAAGATTAAAGCCGTGAATAAATCAATCATTCAAATTCCGAATGATGCCCTGGTAATAGACGCAGGGGGCAAACATGTGACTTGCGGAATTATAGATGAACACTCACATATTGCCATAAGTAAAGGTGTAAATGAGAGCGGACAAAATAATTCAGCCGAGGTTTCAATAGGAGACGTTGTTCGTTCGAATGACATTAATATTTACCGACAACTTTCAGGCGGTGTTACGGCTTCACAATTGTTGCATGGTTCTGCCAACCCGGTTGGTGGACAGTCGGCACTCATAAAACTAAAGTGGGGCTTTTCACCTCAAGAGATGTTAATTGATGATGCACCTGGATTCATCAAATTTGCCTTAGGTGAAAATGTAAAACAATCCAACTGGGGTAATTTTAATACGGTTCGTTTTCCGCAAACAAGAATGGGAGTCGAACAAGTGTTTTATGACGCATTTATTCAAGCCAGACAATACGAAGAAAAGTGGGCGACTTATAATAAATATTCAGAAAAGAAACGAGTTGGTATTGATGCGCCGCGGCGAGATTTAGAATTAGATGTGATGCTAGAAATTCTTAATTCGGAACGATTCGTCACTTGTCACTCCTACATTCAAAGTGAAATCAATATGTTAATGCACGTGGCAGACTCCATGGGCTTTACGCTTAACACTTTTACACACATTTTAGAAGGGTACAAAGTAGCAGAACAAATGAAAGCGCACGGCGCAGGTGCTTCAACTTTCGCAGATTGGTGGGCTTATAAATTCGAAGTAAACGAAGCCATTCCATACAACGCGGCAATTTTGCACAAAATGGGAATTGTAACTGCCATAAACTCAGATGATGCTGAAATGGGACGACGATTGAATCACGAAGCTGCCAAGGTAGTGAAATACGGCGGGGTATCACAAGAAGATGCCTGGAAAATGGTGACCTTAAATCCAGCGATACTTTTACATTTGGACGATCGCATGGGGAGTATTAAAGAAGGGAAAGACGCTGACATTGTTATATGGTCTGCCAACCCACTTTCAGTGCAAGCCAAGGTGGAGCAAACCTTTGTAGATGGAATACTTCTTTACGATATGAACCGCAGTGTTCTTTTACACGATCGTGATCAAACCGAACGCAACAGAATTATGCAGTTGATGCTAGCAGAAAAAAGCAAGGGAGCAGCAACGCGCAAGCCATTTAAAAAAATGAATCCACATTACCACTGTGATACAGTTGGTGAACATTAATTGATAGAAGAATGAAACGTATATATATTTTACTCATTGGTTTTTTAGTTGTCTCCAGTGGATTTGGTCAATCACCTAGTCCACAAAAACAACAACACAAGCGTATTCTTTTTCAAAATGGAAGCGCCCATGTTGGCAATGGAGATTATGTCCACAATTCAGTGATTGGGGTTGAAGAAGGCAAAATTCTTTTTGTTAAAAATGCCTTGACGTATCAACTCACCGAAGGCGATTGGGATACGATTATCTCTATAAAGGGGAAACATGTTTATCCAGGCTTTATTGCAGCGAATTTAACCATAGGTTTAACCGAAATTGATGCCGTACGTGCTACTCGCGATTTCAGAGAAACAGGCAGCATTAATCCAAATGTGCGATCGCTCATTGCTTTTAACACGGATTCGAAAGTAATGTATACTGTGCGTACAAA
Source organism: uncultured Crocinitomix sp. (assembly GCA_905478225.1). Classification (GTDB taxonomy): domain Bacteria; phylum Bacteroidota; class Bacteroidia; order Flavobacteriales_D; family Crocinitomicaceae; genus Crocinitomix. Next base: position 21,931 of record CAJQHR010000029.1, on the reverse strand, counting down.
CGGAGTTTTGGTGACGCAATCTACCCCTCGAGGTGGATTAGTATCAGGAACTTCATCTGTAATGGCACTTGACGGCTGGAACTGGGAAGATGCGGTTTACAAAGCAGATGATGGTGTACATATTAATTGGCCAATCAAACACCGTAAATCAGGTTGGTGGGCAGAACCGGGACCAAACTCTGCAAATGATAAATACAATAAAACTCGAGATGCCATTTATGCTTTTTTTCAGGAAGCTATGGCTTATTCAGAAGTTAAAAATCCGACAGAAACGTTCTTGAAGTTAGAAGCTATGCGTGGAATTTTCAAGGGAGATCAGCGCCTTTATATTCACACAGAGTATGCACCTGAAATCAATGACGTGATTAACTTTTCGCGGCGTTTTGATTTAAAACACCCTGTTATTATTGGAGGATATGATGCCCATTTAGTAGCAGCGCGCTTAATTGAAAATAATTTTTCCGTCATGTTAGGACGTCCGCATTCATTGCCAAATTTTGAAGAAGATTATACATACGTTAATTATCAAGCTGCGGCAAAATTGCAAAAAGCAGGCGTTCCTTTCTGCCTCCAATCGGCGGGAGACATGGAAGTTATGAACGCTCGTAACTTACCGTTTTTAGCAGGCACGGCTTGGGCATACGGTTTGACAGAAGAGGAAGCGGTTGCATCCATTTCATTAAACGTAGCAAAAATAATGGGCGTGGATGATCGGATCGGTTCACTAGAAGGTGGAAAAGATGCTACCCTATTTATTTCAGACGGAAATGCATTAGATATGATGACCAATAATGTCACGCTTGCAATGGTAAAGGGGAATTTTATTGTTTTGGATAATCACCAAATGCAATTGTCGCGCAAGTATCATGAGCGTTACGGAATTGAATAATTAACCGAATCGTTTTTCACAAAGTTAATTTTCATTTCACTTTTTGCCCACTTTTCTCGTCTTAGATAAAACACCTAATCTTTTTTCTAATGAAAAGCCCAAAAGCAATTGTTACGTTAGCACTATTATTCTTTTTACCTTTAGCCATATCTGCACAAACATTTACCAATATTTATGGTGGAGACAGCTATGACACAGGCAGAGCTATCTGCATCACTGAGGAAAAAACATAATAGTTGCAGGTTCCACGAGCAGTTTTATGTCTGAAGGAGTAGATATGTATGTCGCGAAATTTGACACTGAAGGTGACACAATATGGTCAATTTATATTGGTAATGATGACCCTGATTTTGAGGGTTTTCATACCGAAGAAAGTGTGGCTGTGTTAGAAAACGAGGCCAACGAAATTATTGTTTGTGGAAGCTATGATATTGTTGGATGGTCGGATTATCATGGAACCGTTCTTCATAGAATAAGTGCAGATGGTGAGCCACTACAATCAAAATTATATGAAGTAATGGCGGCTGATGATATGGTCTTAATGGACAATGGCGGCTTTATGATTTGCGGTACAGGATTTACTGGTTTTGCACTGCCACAAGCCCATGTTATGATGATAGGCGCTGATTTTGAAATTGAATGGGCAACGCAATACACAGGTTCAGCAGAACAAGGATGTGGATTGCGTGGAATTTGTAAAATGAGCGAAAACGAATACGCTGTTGCCGGATACACTTATGGAATTGGAATCGTTTCTGGATTACTGAGCACTTTCGACACGCTTGGTAATATCACTTGGGCGAGTGAATTATATTTAGGAATTGAGATAGACAACATATTCTCTAGTGTGGAGTGATTTGATGACAACAATGTTATAGTTGGCGGAGTTTCAGGATATTTTGGTACTTCAAAACATGCAAGTGTATGGAAAATAACCACCGAAGGCGTGAACGAGTGGGTTTATAAAGGACCAGGCGGAACAGGAATTTCAGAATATTATGATATTCACATAAATGATGATGGGAATATAGCTGCTTGCGGAATCTATGACACAACCTATTGGACCGATCAAACCGTTGGACTTTTTACACTTTTAGACCCGAGCGGTGAAGTACTTCGAAATAAACTATGGCATGATACTGTCAATTCTTACTTCACAGGTTTAACAGAAATGGATGATGCGTATTACGTTACTGGGCCACGTGGCTCTAGTCTCGAAACAGATGCACTATTTCTCAAAAATCATTTCTATCAGCCAGATACATTGTGCGGTTTAGAAAACATTTATTTAGGAACCACAAATGCCTTAGGAGACACATACTTTAGCTACGAACCACCATTTCCATTGCACGGCATTACACAAGCCTCATACGTTGCTCGAACGGGACGCGGGGCTCACGTGACCGAAATATGTTCTCGTGACGTAACTTATGGCCTAGGAATAACTGAAGGAGTTTACCAAAACGCAGGAATTATTTATCCAAATCCATTTATAAACACTTTCCAAATTGATATTCCAGAGGAAGTGGTGCGGATCACAATGATAGATTTAAATGGGCGGAAAATCCCTTGCGAGTTACAACATAATAGCGTTTCAATTTCTACTACAATTGCTGATGGCATTTATGTGATTAATTATGAATTGAAAGATGGTATTATCTATTCAAAACGCATTGTAAAAGGTTAGTTTATCTCCTTTGATCAATTCACTGCGTGTTGATCATTTCTAAATTTATTTTGGTTTGAAGTATGCAAAGACAACCCATGAAAGGAATGAGCAAACATTTGCACCACTATTAGACTAGGCTACCAATCCTGCTCTGTAGCATAGTTTTGCCATTTCACACGATAGGTTTCAAATAAAGGGTCAGGCTCAAAAGCATACAACTGTTTTAGCAAGCTGATATGAATCATGTGATATGATTTACCGGCAGACTTGTTTTTTAGGTCGTAAAAGGAAAACCCATTGTCATCAAACCGGGCGAGATTGTCTTTTAAAGCGACTAAGCCTTTCTCGTATAATTCCATGGCGAGCTCATCATTGGAGTATTCATAGTATTTGTGCATAGCGATTAAAATTGAGAGCTTACCATTCAGCACCATAGGACTGTCCCCATTTGGTTTAGGGTATTCACAAAACCACCAACTTTTATCACTCAATTTTATGACTAATCCTCCCTTTGTAATGGGTATTGTGAAAGGAAATAAAACGCTATGAGCAACCTCTAAATAAGTAGTGTCTCCACTTTCCTCGTGAGCAGCCATCATAGCTAGAATGACCCTTGAATTAGTTAACCCGCACTTCCATCCGACTGGCTCGTCATAGGCTACTAGATCGAAGTCTCCGGTAAAATAAGTCGCATCCCCTTCAACAACTTTATCTTCCATCAAATAGTTAATGCAATTATGGAAATAGGTTCGCGTTTCTTCATCATTGGTTTCCTTGAACTCGTCATAATAAGTAATGGCCTGTGATGCTATGAACAAAGGATTTCTTTGATAGCCAATAAATGAATCTTCACGTTCTCCATAATAATACCATTCGAGCCCCTTATTATCGACTATTCTATCAAATCTTAAATGAACAAACCGGGCATGATAATATCCAAAGCAGGCGGCGGCAATAAAAAAAGCGATCACCGTTAATTTCGCATTCTTATACCGGCTAATAATAAGCATACGAATAAAGCCCAAAAGACAGATAAAACCGACCAACACAACGGAAATCTTTAGTCCTAAACTGACAACCTCATGAGTAGAAAAAAAATCAGCTAATTGATGATTTAATTCCAAATGGTCAATTCGGTATGCACCCAAATCTCGCGTCAACTGTGCGCATGAAGCGTATTCGATTTCATGCCATATCAAGATACAAATTAGCACAGTCATTAATATCAAAAGTATATGGGGCAAACGGAATTGTTTCATAAAATTAATTCAATTGTATCATTCTGCGTTTAACTACCTTCTCAACACTCCACTCGACCTGCACATCCGTATTTTTTTTTGGACATACGATACATAACTGGAGACTCATTTAAGTTATGCTGCTAATTTATGATTAATATTTCTAATTCAAATTCATGAATGGTTTTGTAATTTAAAACCGAGTGACTGCAGCTCTTGTAATACCAAATTTCCATCCATTTAAACATTGAAAGTTCGGCTTAAGAAAAATGCTTGTAGTTATTTTTATAAACCCACTAGTTTCCATAATTTTTAAAAAAATCTACTACAGCATTAAAATTATATAATAACTTTTTCATTGCCTAATTCTGACTAAAATCCTCAAAAGGATTTATTCGAACGCCATTTTCTTCACCCAAAACACTCTGATCCCCTTGTTTTTCGGACCAAAATCCTTTAATAATATTCCGATTTAAACAACGGTAAACTACCACGCCTTTGAAAATTTTAGCCGTTTCTCCTTGGTAATTGAAATTAACTACAAGAATATCATCCTTAAAAAACCTACTCCTTCTTGTGTTTGATCAGCGCCAATTGTCCAAAAGGCATTAATTTTATTATTGGAATTTACAACTAACTCGAGCGTTCCTTTATAGGGTGTTTGACCAACATCTTGATTTATGCCCTTAATAGCATATTTACCAACAATTTCATATATTTCCATTGAGATTGAAATCTTAGCTAAACAAACCCCTTTTCAGTTAAAATCGCTGACATTTGCTCTTGCAAATCTTGAGCTGCCAAACGTGCTCTATCGCCAAAATCTTTCCCATTGCCGGCATAAATAATTCCACGAGAAGAATTCACAAGCAACCCACAGTTATCATTCCAGCCATAATCTGCAACATCCTTCATTGAGCCGCCTTGTGCTCCCACACCCGGTACTAAAAAAAAATGATCGGGAGTCAATGCTCGCACTTGCCCAATGGACTCATTACGTGTTGCTCCAACAACATACATGAGTTTTGAAGAATCACCCCACTCAGCAGATTTGCGAATGACTCTTTTGAATAATTTTTCGCCTTTCATGTCCGTTGTGAATTGAAAATCTAAGGCCCCCTTATTAGACGTTAGCGCCAATAAAATCACCCATTTATCTTCATATTCGAAAAACGGCGTAACACTGTCCACCCCCATATAAGGCGCTACAGTTACCGAATCAAAATCCATGTATTCAAAAAATGTCTTGGCATAATAATGCGACGTATTTCCGATATCTCCCCGTTTTGCATCTGCAATTGTGAAAATATCCTTCGGAATATAATCAATGGTCTTTTTCAATGCGTCCCAACCTTTGCTTCCATGACATTCATAAAAAGCAATATTAGGCTTATAGGCTACACATAAATCTTTTGTCGCATCAATAATGCGTTTGTTAAACTCAAAAATAGGATCATCATAATCCAACAAAAAAGCTGGGATTTTATCTAAATCCACATCAAGTCCAACGCATAAAAAGGACCCTTTTCGTTTGATATTTTCAACTAATTGTTCTTTGGTCATGGGTTAAAATTAAATAGCGGTTCCTTGTTTCATTTTTTTCGCATTTTCGGCAATTTTCAAGGCATCAATAATTTCTTGAATGTCACCATTCATAAAACTTGGCAAGTTATACATGGTTTTATTGATGCGGTGATCAGTAATTCTTCCTTGCGGATAATTATAGGTTCTAATTTTGGCAGAACGGTCACCTGTTGAAACCAACGATTTACGGTGTTCAGATCTTTCCTTTTCTTTCTTTTCTAACTCGGCTTGATACAAACGTGTTCTAAGCACCGTTAAGGCCTTATCGTAGTTTTTATGTTGTGATCTACCATCTTGACATTCTACTACCGTGTTGGTAGGGATATGCGTTAAACGAACGGCAGATTCCGTCTTATTTACGTGCTGACCACCTGCGCCTGATGCACGATAGGTGTCTTTCTTTACATCTGCCATATTCAGTTTTACATCTACTTCCTCTGCCTCAGGCATTACAGCAACTGTAATTGCGGAAGTATGCACACGCCCTTGTGATTCTGTATCTGGGACACGTTGCACACGGTGAACGCCCGATTCAAACTTTAACATCCCATACACACCGTCCCCTTCAACTTCAAAAGAAAGTTCACGATAACCACTGGTTCCTCCTTCATTAGAATTTACAACTTCCATTTTCCAACCCACAGATTTAAAATACATGGTATACATTCTAAACACATCTTCTACAAAAATGCAAGACTCATCTCCACCTGTTCCGGCGCGCAATTCAACAATTACGTTTTTATCATCCTCGGGATCTTTAGGAATTAACATCACCTTGATCTCCTCCTCCATTTCTGCTCTTTTGGGCAGTAGATCATCCAATTCCATTTTAGCCATCTCCTTCATTTCAGGATCGTTCTCCGTTTCAATCATCTCCTTAGACATGGCAATATTATCTACCACGTTCTTATATTCTTTATATACCCTAACTATTTCCGAAAGATCTTTGTATTCTTTTGTCAATTTGACATAACGCTTCATATCCGCAATAATGTCTGGATCGACAATTTGCTGGCCCACTTCGTTAAAACGAACGGCAATGGATTCTAATTTCTGTAATATGTTACTCATGCTTATATAATGGTTAGTACGTTCTCCGCCTATGGCGGATCACTGTTAGTCGTTAGACCATTCACTCGGCTAAGCCGAGTTCACTCTTAGTACTTAGACTTTTTTTGTGTTGTGTTGTGTTGTGTTGTGTTGTGTGTTATCTTTAGCATCATTGCTTGCTCTTGCCTCTTAATTCAACACTCCTCTTAATCTTTCCCTCAATCCGATCCTCATTAAAATTGAGGACTCGGCAAGTGATACTAATGACTAACTATTAGTCACCGAATCAATAATAACTCTTACTTGAGCGGGTTTCAATTCCAAGGCTTTTCCAAAATTTTGAACCATTGAAATTTCGGTCGCATCAATGTCACTATCAGCGGCTGCGATCATCATACTTGCTTTAATAATATCTATTTTTCCTTCATCATTTAAATAAGCAGCTACTTGTTTTAAATATTGGTAGGGCGGTTTATATTCGCTTCTTACCTTTTCAATTTCCTGATAAACATCAGCTACTGCTGCTCCAGTAGTTTTGCGATATACTTTATGGAACATGTGAATTTCAGAGTCTTCAACTTTCCCATCCGCCAAAATCATCATGATTAATAATTTCTTAATCACTTTTTGTTTTTCAGACTGGATATCCCCTTTTGGGGCTATACCCTGTGTTTCAGAACCTAGACTTTGTTCTTCGGCAGCCAATTTTTCGGCTAATGTTAATTTTTTATGAGCTTCCATATACTCTCCAAATGCATGCTCTAATTCATTTACCTCTGGTTGTTGCTCAATTCTTCTTTTTGGTTCAGGGCGATCAGTAATATCAATTTCCTGGTGCATCTCCAAAATGCGATCAATGAAAGTGTTGCGACACGATTGACATTCAACATAAGTTCCTTTGTTTCCTAAAGGAATTAATGGAATAAAATACAAGGTGAAAAACTGTGTTACTTTTTTCTGTTTAAATCGCGTTTGTCCATCACATTGAGGACAATAAAACTGACCTTCCTGTACGTTAGATCTTACCCCTCTTGTCCCGAAAATTATAAATCCTAACATAAGTTATTTTATTGCTTCAATAAGTCCCTCCGTGCATTTATCTACTCATAAATAAACTCTCCAAATTCCGATTGAATCGTTAATTTGTTCCCTTCATTGTTTTCAACTCGTCCAATTATTTTGGCTTCAATTCCAAACGATTCAGAAATCTGAATAATTTCGTTGGCTTTTTCGGACGATAGATAAATTTCCATTCTATGCCCCATGTTGAATACTTTGTACATTTCTTTCCAATCTGTTCCAGATTCTTGGTGAATTAGTTTGAACAAAGGTGGCGCATCAAACATATTATCTTTGATCACATGCACATCTTTGACAAAATGCAGCACTTTGGTTTGCGCCCCACCACTGCAATGCACCATACCATGAATATCTCCTCTATGTTTATCTAAAATCGATTTTATAACAGGCGCGTATGTTCGTGTTGGCGACAAAACCAGCTTCCCGGCGTTAATCGGTGATCCTTCAATTGCATCCGTCAATTTTTTTGTTCCGCTATATACCAAATCAGCGGGTACCTCTGGGTCGAAACTTTCTGGATATTTCTCTGCTAAATATTTATCAAAAACATCATGCCGAGCGCTGGTTAATCCATTACTACCCATTCCTCCGTTATATTCAGTTTCGTAAGTCGCTTGGCCATAGGATGATAATCCTACAATTACATCTCCACCTTGAATAGTATGATTTGAAATAACGTCTGACCTTTTCATTCTTGCAATTACGGTAGAATCCACAATAATGGTACGAACCAAATCACCAACATCAGCAGTTTCTCCTCCTGTTGAATGAATTTGAACACCATGGTTGCGCAAGTCAGCCAAAAGTTCTTCAGTTCCATTAATGATTTCGGAAAGCACTGTTCCGTCAATCTTGTTTTTATTTCTTCCAATTGTTGAAGATAGAAGAATATTTTCAGTTGCACCAACACACAGTAAATCATCAATATTCATGATTAAAGCGTCTTGTGCAATTCCCTTCCAAACAGATGCGTCACCCGTTTCTTTCCAATACATGTAAGCCAGTGAACTTTTAGTTCCTGCGCCATCAGCATGCATGACGACGCAATAATCTTCATCCCCCGTTAAATGATCAGGCACGATTTTACAAAAGGCTTGTGGAAACAAACCTTTATCAACATTCTTAATTGCGTTGTGCACATCTTCTTTAGATGCTGATACACCTCTGGACTTATACCTTTCGTCAGCCATTGTAATCCGATTTTATGCAAAAATAAAAAAAGCACTGCATCACAATTGTGTGATGCAGTGCTTTTTCTTTAAAAATTCTATTTATCTAATTCCCTTCGCCGTCTTCTGGTTCGGTTGCTTCAGTCGGAACATAATCGAAACTTAAGATCGCACATTCTGTACGTCTGTTCAACTGATGATAAAGTTCAAACTTTTGATTGTCTGTCTTTTTCAGTTTAGTAATCATGTCACAACCTAATGTCGTAAACGTTGTATCTCCAGTTGCGCTAATATCTCGTAGTTCAACAGGTCTATTTTCACCCAATCCTTTAGGGATTAAACGCTCAGTTGGAATACCTTTTTCATCTACTAAATAGTTTACACAAGATTGCGCTCTCGCTTTAGATAGTTTCAAGTTTGCTGCATCTGATCCACGACAATCCGTATGTGAAATCAACTCAACAATTAAGTTCGGATTTTCTTGTAATAAGTCATACAAGTAATTCAATGAATCTTTTGAATTAATTTGAAGTGCTGGATCAGCATTAGTTGTATCAACTAATAGAACTGAACTACCTAGTGCGTAACGCACTTCAGGAAGACGAATTGGTTTTTCAATGTTCAATACTTTCAAATCTCTAATGATTCGAGTATTTACCTCAACACCTTCAGTGGTATAGTTATCGTTTGTTCCTAAATATAATTTTTCAATTCCGTCTACTTCCAAAGTCCAAGTTGCACCAGGTTCAACAAAACGCTCACCATCTGGTTTTTCACCTAGGTTAACTTGACCAGAAGCATCAGTCACTAAATCATAGCTCGCTCCATTAGAACCAACCATTTTAATTTTAGCACCTTCAATAGGATATCCTTCTTCTTGATCAGAAACAATGATCATTACATCAATTAAGATTGGTGGTAAATAGAAATCCCAAATATCTTGAGAGTTATCTCCTTTAGAACCATTTCTATTCGAACTAATATATCCTCTTTCAACTTTACCTTTTTCAGTATAGATGATATGATAATCATCACGACAAGAGTTCATAGGTGCGCCAAGGTTAGTTGGGTTCTCCCATTTATCTTCTTCACCAACTTGAGTTGCCATGTAGAGATCTAATCCACCTAATCCAACCATTCCGTCAGATGCGTAGTATAAGTTTCCATCAGGCCCGAAAGTTGGGAATAAATCATTTTGTGCTGTATTGATATCTTCACCTAAGTTTACTGGAAGACTCCATGAATCAGAACGTTTGTCATAAGTTGACATCCAAAGGTCAACTCCACCGAATCCACCAGCCATATTAGACGAGAAGATTAATGTTTTACCATCAGGAGTTGGACAAGGGTGACCAACATGCGTTGTGTCATGATCTTTTAATTCTAATCTTTTAGGCTCTGCCCATCCTTTACCTTTAGCGGTAGTCATCCATATTTCGCAACCTAAGTTCATTTTGTCAACTGAAGGACAACGTGTGAACCACAATGTTTTTCCTCTCGCGTCAAATGCCATTGTTCCTTCATTATCGATAGAATTGATTGGCTCTGGCATTGGAGTTGGTTGACCCCAGTTTCCATTTCTATCAATTTTCGATACCCAAAGGTCCATATAATTCTGACTAGTAATTGGATCAGAAGCAGCTCCTGTTGAACCTGCACGAGAAGAAGTGAAATACATTTCTTTACCTCTTGGTCCCATTACAGTAGCAAAGTCATAAGACCCTGTATTTAACTTAGTCACATTAGATACTAGGTGTTTTGAAGGATCTCCAGTACTTTCAGCATAATAATCACATGAAGCAATACGGGTTTTTGCCATTTCGCTTGATGGATTCAACTTCAAATACTTTTGATAATTTTCCTTTGCTTCTTTGTGTTTACATTGCGCCATTTCCATTTCAGCAAGCTTCATATAAACTTCAGCCTCCCACTCTTGGTAACGGAATAAGACAGCTTTTTCATACTGTTGTTCAGCAGAAGCATGCTCACTTAACAAGTCATAGCAGCGCCCTGACATGTATGTGAAATAGGCTTTCTTTTGTCTTGCCTTGTCATTTTTAGGGCTGATTTTTTCAGCAGCTAATTTAAAAGCTTCCGCAGCTTCAGCGTAGGCTCCGGCTTTCCATAGGTTAACCGCTTCACCCGAGTAACTTCGTGTAGCTGCTCTATTAGTTTGCGCAATGGCTACTGATCCCCAAGCAATTAATCCAACGAATAAAATTACAGACTTTAGTGATTTCATAAAAATTTACTTTTCTGATATAAGCGTAATACTCAAAGAGGCGAAAATAAAGATTATATTTTACTTATCAGTACATTTTTCCTAATAAAATGCCCTGAAACTAACCGTTACTTCTCCTCAAACGTTTTTACTGTATACTCTCCATTTCGCTAAGAGTTTCAAAAACCCTTCAGGAAGTTCAGAATCGTAGTAGACTCTTTCACCTGTTATTGGGTGTTCAACTCCGAGGGTTTTTGCATGCAAAGCTTGCCCTGGTAACAGTTTAAAACAATTATTTATAAACTGCTGATACTTAGTGAACGTAGTTCCTTTTAGGATGCGATCCCCGCCATACTCAAGGTCGTGAAAAAGGGGGTGTCCAATGTGTTTAAAATGGACTCTAATTTGGTGTGTTCTTCCGGTTTCCAATTTACATTCCACTAACGTAACATATCCAAACCTTTCGACTACTTTATAGTGAGTTACGGCATGTTTTCCATATTCTTCATCTTCATCATAAACTTGAAAAACTTTGCGATTTTTCTTCGATCTGCCAATTGGACCCGTAATTGTTCCTTCATTTTCGGTCAAATCTCCCCAAACGAGTGCATAATAAACGCGCTCACTTGTGCGATCATGAAATTGTTTGGCCAAATGTGTTAAAGCTACCTCAGTTTTTGCTACAACAAGAATCCCCGTTGTATGTTTGTCAAGACGGTGAACTAAGCCTGGTCTGCCAAAATAATCGTCCTTTTTAGGCAACGAATCAAAATGATAAACAAGGCCGTTCAATAAAGTACCTGAATAGTTTCCGAAACCTGGATGCACAACCATATTGGCCGGTTTATTGACCATAATCATTTGATCATCCTCATAAAGCACTTCAATTGGAATATCTTCAGGAATTAATTTTATTTCACGGACCGGATAAGGTAAAACCACCGAAATTTCATCTTTCGGTCTTACCTTATAGTTTGATTTAACAGATTTGCCATTTACGAATAATGTGCCTGCCTTAGCAATAGTTTGCAATCTGTTGCGTGATACATTTGGCAAGCGTTTCATTAAGAATTTATCAATTCTTATCGCCTCTTGTCCAACATCTGCAATTAAATTATGATGTTCGAATAAATCTTCTTGCTGCTCGTTTTCTTCAGAAATTTGATCTTCTTCTCCGGTATTTTCAGTCATTACTTTTTAATTAGCTTGGAAGAATATATTGGTGTTCCAGCCAAGTCTCTTACATCAACTATATAGAACCCACTTTCCAAGTCACTTACATTTACTTGATGTTGATTTTGGACAGAAGTAACCACTCGTCCGCTCATGTCAAAAATTCTCACCTCATAATCTCCAGTTAAACCGCTAATTGTTAAGGCATCAGAAGTTGGATTTGGATACATGGTGATTTCCTCTTGCAACTCCTCATCTTCAATTTCTAATGTGCCATCTAAACCTGTTGAAAATAAAGGACGAATTAATAAAGACATTTCAAATGATGAGGTTAACCACTCACCTGATGTATTTCTAAACACTTTGTCTCCGTTATCAATATTCCAATCTAAACCAATATTTAAACTCATAGAGCCAATTTTTTGCCACCCTACATAAAACACCTCGCTTACAGTTAAAGATGTGTCTGCCGTGTTTAAATATTCCATGTTTCTGAACTTATAATATCTAAATCCATCTTTTGAACCAGAATATCCTGGCGTATGCGATTCAAAATAATCGTCTTGATAAATAATTTCTCCCGGCTCACCGTCATTATCTGCCCATACTGTCATCAAAAACACCTCACCACTCAAATCTGTTACTGACGGCTGAAACTGCATTAATATTCCTTTTAGATTGCCCGCTTGGTAGGTTTCAAACTTGTAAGCCATTAAAGATCCTTCCCCTTCAATGCCATATGCCGCCTCAGCCGAACCGTCGTCATAAGCGTAGTAATTATCGAAACGCTGTGTTAAATAAGTTGAGTCGTTTTCTCTATAGACATTTTTATCAGCACCCGCAGACGAAGAAAATCCAAACTTTAAATCAAAGGCCGCCTGATCTCCAACAATCGCAGGGTCATACCCGTAATCTGAAGCTCCATCAAAGGTCAAAGGAGTATAACCTACGTAGAAATCTACATCTGGAGCTGCTGAATTTGGTATATTAAAAGGACTCCCCCCTTGCAAAACACCTCCATAACGCACTTCCCACTCTCCCTCAGTGAAATTAGTTTCAGTAGGTGTGCTGTTGTGCGTATGCAATAGAAGGTTCTCCAAAATATGTTCAGCCCCGGTAGTATTTGCCTTATAATGATCCCAAGGGACACGTGTATAATCTTTTAAAATAGTGTTAATCGGATACTGAATAGCCACATCATTAAATGATTGGATATACGGAAGTGGTTCAATGCTCAACTCGACATAATCAATATGCCAATGATCCAGCGCACCTGATAATGATGCATAATTCTTTAAACGGAATTGAAACCCCTCTTCCTTATAACCATTATCTATTGGAAAGTATAACGTATCCCAAGAGTTTGCAGACACCGAATCGCCAGAAACTGACCATTCACGCATCCAATCCTCCAACTCCGGCACTTTCATTTCCAGCACTAAACTGTCAAACCCTTCAGGCATATTACCAAAACCCTTCGCTTGATAAACGAACTTTAAATAGAGAAAATCCGTTGCATCAAGGTCTGAAAGATCAATTGGTCTTGAAGTTAAATAATCTGCAACGCCATGGGCTCCATCATCACCGATTGCATATGGATATCCATTTTCATCTAACCCATCAAATGTTGCGACACCTAAAGACCATGGATCAACGGCATACGTATAATTTCGGCAAGCATAATTATCTTGCCAAAGAATAGAAGTATCATTTACAACTTCAGTAAACACACGCGCACTATCTTGCAGATATGCGGTAGGATCAATGTTATACCAGATTGTGTCTTGATCCAAATCTACCACACCATCAATAATTGAATCAATTAATACATAGCACTCTTGAAATACGCCTTCATTTAAAATACCTTCAACAGGATAAAAATCTAAATCATTCACCCAAATATCATAGGATGTAAAAGGATAATTCGTCACGGTTTCAATCACAGCTCCAATTTCATCCACTATCACAGTATCATGACGGGCAAAAATCGAATCACAAAAAATTAGACCGGGCTCCTGCGGAGTGGTATTTGTTTCATCCATTAATCTATGATAAAGTACTGATGTGACATCAGGATCACTCGGGTTTTCATTAAAAGGTTCAAATTTATCAATTGAAAAATCGTCATATACATCTATTAAACGCAGCGACGTGAATTCATAAATATAGGTACTATCCAAATCGTTCATTAGGCTCGCTTTTGCAAGCACCTTCTCTTTCTGAATTGTTTGATTGATAAGCAGCGGATTAATTTTTTCTTGTGCAAAAATAAATCCTGATGCTAATATAGCTATTGCGAGTGCAACTTGTTTCATTTGTTCAAATCCTTTAATTATTCGCCTTTACTTGCCCAGACGGTAATTGTACTGCCGGCCGAAACGTTCACACCTTCCCCCCCTTTGGGGCTCTGTTCTGTAATAATTGCCCCTGGCTTTTCTTCCTCAGAACAGCCATTACAATCAACATACATTGAAAGTGTTAAATTAGATAAACGTTCGTTTGCTTCGGATATTGTTAATCCAACCAAATTTGGTAAGCCTGATGTGGCACCATTATTTCCCTGTGCCACAACTAATTCAACTCTTGTTCCCTTCGGAATTCTTGTTCCTGGTTTTATGTCATGCCCTTGGTATTGCTGTTTTAAAACAAAACCTTTTCCTTCTGATGCGGGTTGGTAACTAATTTTTGTTCGAATTCCTATCGCTTCTAAACTGGATTCTGCCATTCTTTCAGACATGTCTACCACATCTGGCATTTTTATCATTTGTGGGTTAACCGGTACAACTGACAATAGTATTTCTCGACCGGACTTAATGTGCATTCCAGAAGAGTCAGTTGGAAGCGGGTATTGCCAACACACCGTGCCCTTTGGCCAATCATCCATATAAACAGAATCTTGAATGGTGTATTTAATTCCTTTATCACTTACAAATTCATCTAAATCATCCATGTGGATTTTATAGAATGTAGGAACTTCTATCTGTTCACCAAAGCTTGTATGGTTTTTTAAATACCATAATTCACCAAAAATTATTGCCCCCCACACTATAATAATCAGCCCAATATTTATCAGAAACTGCTTGCTAATAAAAAACCGAAAGAATTTTTTCATTTCAACTATGGATTTTAACTCTTTTTATTGATGTGGCAAATATAAGTAATTCACTTTTAATCTTCACGCTCGAATGTGAGGTAAGGTGGTTTCATTTATTATTTGCTAGTTTGACGATATGATTTGTTTGCCAATTTCAAGATTCGATTGTTGCATGTTGGCATTTAATAAGAAGTTTCATAAATGAGATTCAAGATGACTTAATCCGGAAATCTGCGTTGAAAACACTACTTTTTGAACTCGCCAATTACTAAGCCATTCTTTTTTAAGAAATAGACTTTTGAATTTGAGAAAGCGAACTTCATGACATTTTCTGGAATTTTATACGTAAAATCGGCCGTTAAGAAAGCTATATTTGAAACCGCCTCGATAGTTCTGCCGTCTTGCAACAAAAGGTAATTATTGAGAACGCCAATATTTGTGGCTCGCGTTGGATAAATCTTAATAAACGTCCCAAAAATATCAAATATTGCGACTCCTTTGCTGGGAATAAGAATATATAAATAATCGTTTTGTTCAATCATTTGGCTCGGCGGATTATCATTATCAAAAATCGAGACAAGGTTCTCAGTTTGTGATATAATTTCTAGCTCACGGTTCAATTTTACGAGGCGCATTAATCCCCCATCAAGCACCCAAAAAGTATTACCTGCAAACGATTCACAAACTAAAAGCGGTTGTTGCAGCCCAATTGAAACTAAATCAATTTCGCCATTGATGTCTGTCAACGTATTATCGTAAAAATGCAATACCGACCGATCTTGATCAAAAACTAGCGTTCTAAAAGACTTTGAACTTTCAATGGAAGTTGGTCTGAACGACTTCAATGAAGTCGTGTAAATGGTGTCGTTTTGGCTAAAATGCTGACTAATAATATCATTCTCACAGAGATAAACACGTCCAAAATTATCCACTGAGAATTGAGAGAAATTTCCCTTAATAGAATCAGTGGGTATAAAAATAGATGCTTGCGCCGAGGAGTAATTTCCCGCCAGAACAATTAAGAATATGGTTATTAGTTTTTTCACCTTGGGGTAAAGTTAGCATATTTTATGCCCTTTTTTTTCAATTAGCAATGTGCAATTTACAATTATAAGCGAGTTGCCCCAAGTTTATCGAAGGGTTCACTTCGATTTGACTTGGTTTTAACATTAATACTATGTTAGCAAACGTTTTCAATCCCTAAATATTCTAACTCGATAGATTGACATTAAAAATTGATCTCTATTCCTCCTTGATTCCATCCCGGAAGCAGATATAACCTTCCTTCAAAGTTGTTATTCCATTCGTATTCAAATGAACCTATTTCAAGAGTCCATTTATCATTGAATTTATAGCCGTCAATTTCGAATATTAAGATTTGATTACACTTAATATTGATGATTTCATACTCCTTAAGCACTTCTACATAAGGCGTAATCTGGATAGTAAAAGCGTTTTCTGATCCAAGTTGAATTTTAAACCAATTAACGGGCATATCATGGAATTCGATTTTAGAAATCTTTTTTAACACCTCCGTTTTCTCCGAAAGCGGATTTGATTTAAACTTACCAATGGTATAGCTCATAACATCAAATAAAGGCCACTCAATTGTTAATTTATCAATGTCAATTATACATTGAACTAGCTCAACCTAAAAAGAAAAAGTTGCTCCACCAAGGATTTGGAAACCTTGTGTACGATACCTGTTCCATCTGAAATATTTTTGTGCGGCCAAGTTGTTAAGCTGCACAAAGATTGAAACTCGTTTATTATAGCGATACTCGGCGCTTAGGTTTGCGTCTGCGACAAATCCAAGATCAAATTCTTCATCACTCACTTCAGTTGAAAATAATCCCTCAGGGCTTTTTCTACCGCCTAGCAGCGTTAAATCGGACTTCACATAGATCTTATCATAGAGGTTATAAGAGCCTCTTAACTTAATGTCAATTTCCGGCAGATTCCACGCATGTGTTTCCACTTGAGTGGTGTAATTATTATACGCGACAATCGCATCTATTTTTAATTTTTCCGCGGCTTGGTAGCTCACACTAGCATTTACGCCTAAAGCGGTTACTTTATCGTAAACCACGTCAAATTTGTATAAATCACTCCAAACGGTGTCATTTACAAATAACGCCATATTGGTAAATGTGGTTGAATGCACTTGCAAATTAAAGGATAGTTTTTTCGATAAGGTTCCTTTAATACCGCCATAAAATTTCAATTCTTTGGTGTTCTTTAAATCAAGCTCTGACACTATAAATTCGTTCGTTCGGTTTAAAGAGCGGAAGGTGTTTTGCGTTAACCCACCACCAATTCCAGCATAGGGTATAAACATGTCTTTAAACAAGCTATACATCCCTTCCAAAAGAGGAACTGCCACAAATGTAGGCTCTGGATTGAAGTCAAAATTAAGATCTACACCCACTAATACTTTCCATTTTTTTCCGTAAGATGTAATGGATGGTTTTAGATGAACAATGGTATTGTCATCATCATGCCAATCGCTAATTAATACATTTGGATTGTCATTGGCGAATTTGTATTTATTGTAACGAATGTCTAATTCACCTGCGTAAATATTATTTTTGAGTTGGTAGGCCATTTCTGTTCCAATTCCAAAATTTGAGTTTTTCGCGTTCATATTTCGCTCGAGCGGATCAAATTCATGAAAATGGTCAAAGTCTGTTTTAACTGTGTAAAGCAAAGTGGCGCTATCTTTTCTAGCAAAATTCGAGAAACGAACGTTGTATCCAATTCCTTGCACACGTGTTCTTAATGAATCTTTTGAAATTAGATCTTGATTTTCTGTTGTGTCTTGAATACCATAAAAATGATAGCCATTATTCAAATAATTAATTTCACTTTCAATTCTGAATTCTTTGGTAAAGAACTCCCCAAAAAGTTTGGCTGAGCTATTATCAAAAGTACTTGGTGCATATCCTTTAATATTTCCAAAAGATGAATTGTGATTTAAATGCACACCATAACTCATTCGTCGATTCCGCAAAGAATTATAATAAAACTCTCCAAGCGGATTGATATAATTCCCTAATCCAAGACGTAAATAACCTGGATAGAGTTTGTCTAATTTTTCAACAATCTTGATCTTTGCAGGATCAATTTGATCAATTGAAATTTCAGTTCGCATATTTCGTGACAATAGCGGATAAGAAATGTTCGGGATAGGAATAACCGTGTCAATAATCGCGGGCTTTTCCGAAATTCGATATGACGGTGAGATTGGTCTTTCGGCTTTTGAAATTGCTTCGTAATCTATTTGCCCAAAGCTGATTCCTGCTAAAAGAAATAGCGGACCTAATATTATATATTTTAAATCTATCTTAGTCATTTCCATCTCCTATTTCAATTGGATTATCAATATCCGGATCAAGATCCTTCTCTTTGTTTTTATATGCCTGAATGACAGCCATAACTTCATTCGCCTCTTCTAAAATTCCATCATCTGTTACGGTGTATCCATTCAACACACTATTAATAGTATATTCAGCCTGCACATAATCATCTAACCCAATGGAGTTTTTAGATTGAAGGATGAGTGCCTTTGCCACCCAAAAATCATAACCAGCCCGTTCTTTCATAAGCACTCTCACTTCATCTTCAGATTTTTTAAACTCTTCTTGTAAATGATAGATTAATGCAATGCTGAATTGCGCCTCTGCGCCCAACACACTTGAAGTTTGTTCCGTCACTTCTTTAAATTCACTCAAGGCTTTGGCGTAATTATCAGCTTCAAGCGCAGCCTTTCCAATCACATAATGCGCTTCAACTTTAACATTGTCAAGTGCCAGTGGATCAGCAAGTACTTTTTTAGCATATTCGGCAGCAATGCCTAATTCTTCGAGGAAAGTGTAACAGCGCATTAAACCAATCTCGGCTTTTAATTTATTTTCAGGATAGGAAGCGTTGTTGTCCAAAATCTCAAAATACTTTGCGGCTTTTTCATAATTCCCAGCTTGATACTCATCAGTAGATGCAATTCCAGCCGCTTCCTCTGTATAGAAATTGGTCGGTTTTTCTAATAATTTTTTAAATGCTGCGGCACTTAACTCTAACTCACCTAATTGTCGATATGAATCTGCCATATGGAATAAGGCATTAATTTCATGATTAGGATGTGCAAATTCATCCAAATACTTTTTAAACGAAGCAGCTGCGTCATCAAAGACTGAATCCTCATAAGCACGATAAGCTCCTTCGTACATCAGCTCATCTTTTTCGCTCACATCAATATCAATTTCTAAATTGGCTAGTAATTTCACATAATCATCCGTTCTGTTCATTGCGGTATACACATCTCTTAATCGCTCAAGTGCTTCTGGAAATTTTTCAGATGCAGGATATTCATTCACAACCCTTAAAAATTGTTTCTCAGCCAAACTATATTCCTTCGAGAATAAATGAATATTCCCAATTTGAAAGATCGCATCCACTACTTTTACATGCTTTGGATGATCTTGAATCAGCTGTTTGTAATATTTAATTGCTTTGTCCTTATGTGAAGGATCATCTGAATCCGACATCAATCTATACGACTCACCAGCTTCATACAAAGCAGGAACTGCCAATCCAGATCGTGCATGATTATTCACAATGTCCAACATGATAGAAGCCTTATCCGTATACTGCTTTTTAAATCCGTAAGACAAACCAATTTGATATTTCGCATAATCCATTTGACCACCTCCAGTAGCAATTGCTTTTTGATAAAACAAGATCGCATTATCATCATCCGGTTTTGGCGTATCGTTCGGTTTACGAACAAAATAACAGTCTCCAATTCTTAAATAGGCATCCGTAATCTTCTCTTTGTGCGACTCCGTTTCGTCCTGAGTAAATGTTCTAAAGTGTTGAATGGCATTTGCATAATCCTGTTGTTTAAAATAAGCATAAGCCATATTATAATAAGCGTCATTATGCTCAATCACACCATATCCACCGGGCTCGTCTAAAAATGTGCGATACTGAGAAATAGCCGTCGGGTAATCTGCCTTTTTAAAACTCGCTTCAGCAATCCAATACAAACTCATGGCATTCAACTTTGGATCAATTGGATAACGCTTCACCACGCCAAATGCCTCAATGGCTTTATCCATCTCACCATTTTCAAACAACTCTACGCCATGATTGTAGGCCATTATTTGATAGGCGTTTTTCATTTTAAAATCCTTCTCTTCAATTCGATCAATAGATTCCATTGCCGATTTATAATTCCGCATAGTGGTGTATACATTCACCAAGTATTGATACATGTCCTGCTTTCGAGGTGAATTCGGATAACGCTCTAAAAAGAGGTTCATAGCTTCCACTGCCTCATCAAATGGATTATAATCTAATTTATAGGAGAGCACTGCCATATTATAAAGCGCATCCTCTTCGACTGCTGCATCAAAAGAAAGAACAGAGGCGCCTTCAAATGCATTTCGCGCATAAAGAAATTCTTCAAGCTGTAAATAACATTCTCCAATATGATACAATGCTATATGCCCCAATTCATCCTTTGTTCTTGCCACTTTATCAAACATTGGAATGGCATTTTCAAAATCGCCACTTTTATAATAAGCAAAACCCAACTGATAATCTTCGTCTCGCGTTGTGGCACTTTTTTTATTGTACTCTTCCAAAAAAGGAACAGCTTCATCATACTTTCCAATTTTATAAAAAGCATCACCAATTAAATGGGCCATTCCTACCTCATTTTTAGGATTGGTGGAATCCACAACATTTGGCGCATACTCCAATAACATTTCATACTTGCCTTGCAAATAATAAATTTGAGCGATATAATACGGTACAACATCCTTAAAACTAGGATCGTCCTTTAATTTGGTAAATCCTTCCAAGGCTGTTTGATAGCTTTTTTCAGTATAAGCAATGTGTGAAAAATAATAAATTGCTGGTGCTTGATATTGTCCTTCTGAACTAATGATTTCGTAAAAAGCATCTCGAGACTTTTTTAGATTGTTCCGGCGAAAATGAGCATAGCCTAATTTAAAATAGTACTCCTCTTTTTCATCAGCAGTTAAATCGTAAACGTCAATTTGCTCTAAATACTCTATGGCATCAATAAATTTCTTACCGCGATAGCAGTAACGCCCTAATTCAAGATAAACGCTTTGTCTTTGGATACTTTCAGGATATTCGCGCAAGAATTTTAACAAGCGTCTTTCCGCATCAGCATGATAAAGATGCAAAGCACTTAAGGCGCTATAATACATTGCAGAAGAATAAAGCGGATCATTAGGATCGTCTTGCTCCGCCATAAAGAGTTTGAATTCCTCCTCGGCAGCGCTGTATTTCATTTTTTTATATAGATCCTCAGCTTTATAAAACCGCGCATAGTCTGATTTGTATTTCTCAGAAGATTGAGAAAACCCAGCCGTACTTAGTAATAATAAAATTATAACACTCGCTCTCAGCATAAACCTGTTTGTCATTTTTACCGAACAATTTTAATTGCTCTTTTATAAACTTGTAAATTTAAGGTGTAAGGTAAGGGATTGTGTGAGGGGAAGTTAAAGTTATAAACGTATTGCTGTTAAGATTATTGCACAGTGCTCAAATATTTTTTCTAATCCTGTTGGAAATATATTCGCCATACTTTGGTGAAATCAATAATTAATTGATTCGTCGCAATAATACCAGAACGTAAATAGATTACGGAGTGCTGTCATTAATTTGTAATAAAAAAACAATGACTATACTTGAATTTGTGACAGAATTCCCAACAGAACAGAGCTGTC
>CAJQHR010000028.1 GCA_905478225.1 uncultured Crocinitomix sp. | reverse complement strand
TCTAAATTCTTTTCTAGATAATTCTTTTAGTATTTTCATTTGTGCTATTTTTACACAAAGAAACAATCACAGAACATAAACTATTTACGTTTTGCGACTTAAAGGGGTAACCCTATAAATTTAATTACTGTCAACTCCGATTTCAATATCTCGGTTTTAGCAATAGAGATTTTCTATAAAAGATTCCCAGAACTAGAAGAATCCAATTCTGTTCATGAAAGCGCCGTAACGTCAATTATTCAATTACCAACTTTTCTGTGTCAAGCGTTTCACCAGCGTTGTTAATTGCATTTACGAAATAAATCCCTGCATCTAAAATTGTTAACTCAACGCGATTATTATCTGGAACAACCTGTGTTTGAACAACTTCGCCGAGGACATTTGTAACGGTAATTTGGCTCGCATCCATATCATTCGGGAAATCCACTGTCACATTTCCTGTAGATGGATTCGGATAAATATTCCAATCCATTAATGGGATGTCCAACGGAAGATTGGCATAATAAAGTCCAAAAACATCATCTCTCCAGTTTTCTAAAACTTGCAGAGCCGCTCCCGTAGCACCATGAGATATGACATCTGTCAACATATTTATGTCATTTAATCCTTGCGAATAGTCAGCCATAACGTTCATAACCAAAACTTCGCCAACTGCCTCAACTTCAACCTCAGTTGAAACTTCAAAATAATTTTCATTTCCAAGGGCGTGTACGCCAATGTATCTGTCAAATCCAGGTCCCGCCTCAGCTTCAATAGCTACAAATCGATATCCTGCTGCCCAACCCCACTGCATCTCTGGCGATTTAGGAGCTAAAGGATGATCTGCTGGCCATAAACTTGGATCACCATTGTTTTCAGGTTCTTGAACACCAATGTAAAAACGAACCGACTCAATTGATGTCACATCAAAACTACCCAATTCAATTGTTGTTGAAATTTCTTCTTGTGGCTCAACTAATGCCAATACTTCTAATGGCACAGCAGTTTCCGTTCCGCCATCATGAATGATAGTAACTTGAGACAAATAATATTGCAGACGGGTTGCTTTAAAATCATAGCTCAAATTATTGGTACCTACAGCACCTAAAGTGAAATCATTTAACCCTAATTTGTGGTTAATTTTTAAACTTACTTCTGTTTGGGCATTTGCAAAAACCCCAACTAAAAGTATGAGAGTAAGGAGAATTAATTTTTTCATAAATAAAGCATTTTGGGTGTGATAAAACTGCACACCTCGTCTTATTCTACTAAGTTACAGTAAAATTAGTAGTTTGAAAAATTATTTAGAAGCTATCTATTTAAAATAAGCCAGTAGTTTGTAAGCCTATTCGTAATTCGAGTTGAATTTCTTTAAGGAGCCTTCGAATTGGAAGCATTACCGAATTTTCTCTTTTCAGGAATTGTGATATGAACGTAATCGCATATATCAATCCTTCTGAAATTTCGCAATTAGGGTTGATTGAAGTACCTTTGTAATTGTTATATTCATGAAAAAAAGAAACACCATGTTTTTCTTCCTCATTTTTCTGCTCTCCTGCGGAATTATTAGGCAGAATAATAAAGATGAAGTTGGCCCTTATAAATTAGAAATTCCAGAAGGATTTCCTGCAATGAAATCAACAGAAGGAAATGAGCTCACCCAAGAGCGTATTGATTTAGGACGAATGCTTTTTTACGATCCAATTCTTTCAAGAGACAGCACTATATCATGCGCCTCGTGTCATAATCAAGCATTAGCATTTGCAGATGATCGTGCAATTACGCCAGGTGTTGAAGGTCGGCTTGCCAAGCGTAATGCACCAACTTTGGCCAATGTAGGTTATAATCCCACACTTCTTTTTGACGGACATTTAGAAACGCTAGAAATGCAAATATTAGTTCCTATTGGCGAACATGCCGAGATGGCTTTTAATATTATAGAAATCTCAAAGCTCTTGCAAGAAGATTCCACTTACGTTAGAATGAGTTATTCCGCCTATAATTGGAAGCCAGATGCGTTTGTAATTACTCGCGCGATATCTGCATTCGAACGCACACTTATAAGCGGTGATTCAAAGTTCGATCAACAGGTTTATCAGGGAAAAAATGTAATGAACAAAGCCGAAAAACGTGGAATGGATTTATTTTTTAACGAACTCAATTGCGTCGAATGTCACTCAGGATTTAACTTCACAAACTACACAACAACCAATAATGGCTTGTATGAAGTTTATGCCGATAGTGGGCGACAGCGCGTAACAAGATTAGAAAGCGACCGGGCGTTATTCAAAGTGCCTACGCTGCGAAACATTGCTTTAACTGCGCCGTATATGCATGACGGAAGTATAGCAACTTTGGAAGAGGTAATCGCTCATTATAAATCGGGCGGGGTCATACACAAAAACAAAAGTGATAAACTCACCCCTTTCACTTTATCTGAATCCCAAACTGCTGATTTAATCAAATTCCTAAATTGTTTAACGGATAAAGAATTTTTGAAGAATAAGAAATTTAGAAATCCATTTGAAGATTAAGTAGGCGTATAAAGAATTCAATCATTTTAATTCAGATTTATTAAATATCTTTTTCGATTCTTTTTTAATAAAAGCGATAGCAGATTTAATTTTTTCTTACATTTGCCCTCCGCTAAAAAGAGAATGCTCTTTAAAAATGCCCGAGTGGCGGAATTGGTAGACGCGCACGACTCAAACTCGTGTTCCATTGGAGTGCCGGTTCGAGCCCGGCCTCGGGTACTGAACCGGAATTTTTCGATTTTTTTCGAAACTTTCCGGTTTTTTTATGCTCCAATTCGCCAGCTATTAAAGGGATGCTGGAGAAAAATGAATTCACTCTAAATGACAGAACCGTTGTGGTGGTGAAGTGGCACAAACTGAATCACAATCTACATCACTTGATGATGAAAACGGAATGATATTGTTGAAGAAGTGGTACCTCAAGAAAATCGGGAGGTGTTGAATGAGGCAGATGAAATCTCAACAGCTAACCCTTGCGAAACAAGTTTCGGTGTATACGTGATCGATCCGGGGGAGGCCTTTACCAACGTTAGAAATGCACCAGGCGGAGATGTAATAATGGAATTGGCACATGGCGAATTAGGTGAAGAATATATGCTCGATATTATTGAGGCACAAGATGGCTGGTTCAAATTTTTTGGTCCAATTTTAGGCGGCGAGAGAGATTTTGACGTACCTGGAGGATTTGGCTGGGTGCATCATTCTATAGTCGCTACCGACACGCGAAATTATGGAAGTCAACCAATTTCTTTATATGAATCTCCTGATGAAACCAGTAAATTAGTTGGAACAATCGATATGGAATCGGGCGGATTAAAGGTCCTTGATGCTTGTCAAGAATGGGTGCTAATTGAATTGAAACATGACGATTATTACCGGAAAGGCTGGATGAAAACAGAATGGTGTTGCGGAAACCCGTTCACGAATTGTTCTTGATTAAGGTTTACCAAATAAATCGGTTAGCGCATTTTCAAGAGCATCAAATTGAAGTGAAAACCCCATTTTCTTAATTTTTGAATTATCTATTCGGCTGCCTTGCAAAATAATTTGAGCCATCTCTCCAAACAATAATTTCAAGGCAAATGCTGGCACTTTAGGGGCCCATAACTTTTTTCCGAATGTTTTCGCAACCGCCTGAGTCATTTCTAAATTGGTGGTGTGTTGAGATGAAACTGCGTTATAAACACCATTGTACTTGTTGTCTTTAAGAGCGGCTAAATATAGCTGGCAAAGGTCGTCAATATGGATCCAAGGCATGTATTGTTTGCCTGATCCTAGTGCGGAACCAAATCCCATTTTTATTGGTTTTTTTAATTTTTCAAGCGCGCCACCTTTACTGCTTAAAACGACACCGGTACGCAAAGCAACTACGCGTTGTGCTTTTGAGTTCATATCAAAGGCTATTTTTTCCCATTGCACACTAATGTCTGCTAAAAAGTCTGTTCCTTTTGAATCTTGTTCCTTAAAAATAGTTTCGGTTGTTTTTGTGCCGTAATAACTTATTCCTGACGCCGAGATAAATGACTTCAGCGGATTTGAATTTAAGTTGTTTTGCAAAAGGTTAATCGTGTCTACTCGGCTAGATAAGATGCGTTTTTTGCGCTCTGATGTCCATCTTCCTTCTCCAACATTTTCCCCGGCTAAATGTATGATATGATCAACATTTTTAAGCGCTTCTATCTCTAGGTCTTGGCTGCTTAGGTTCCAGCGGAATGTTGGGTATTTTTCATTCCCACTCACAGTCCGCGACAAATGTCGAACGGCGTAATCATTCTTTACCAAAAGTTCGCTCAAAGCTTGACCGATTAAACCACTTCCGCCTGTAATTAGAACCGTTTCCATAAACTAAAGTAACGTATTATTTTTTTGTATAATTCAATTTTAACAATAACATAACCTAGGCGCCAAATTCTTGCAGGGCATGTTTGTATGTTTCTATGGCGCGCACTCTTGCCATTTTATGATCCACAATTGGGTCAATGTAATTGTCTGGATCAAAATCTGGAATCCACCGTTTGATATAATTGCGTTGTTTGTCAAATCTCTCTTGTTGCAGAGTTGGATTGAATACTCTGAAATAGGGCGCTGAGTCACATCCAGTTCCTGCTGCCCATTGCCAATTCCCATTGTTTGATGCCAAATCAAAGTCGAGTAGTTTTTCTGCAAAATACGCTTCTCCCCAACGCCAATCAATCAATAAATGTTTGATTAAAAAACTCGCCGTAACCATTCGCACACGATTGTGCATAAAACCTGTTTCATTTAATTGCCGCATCCCAGCATCAACAATCGGATAGCCCGTTTTACCTTCACACCAAAGTTTAAATTCTTTTTCGTCGTTTCGCCACTCGATTCCTGCATATTTTGGTTTGAATGGACCTTCCAGTACATTCGGAAAATGGGCTAATATTTGTGAAAAAAAGTCGCGCCAAATAATTTCTGATAAGTACGTCTTATTCTTAGGTACGGCATAATAAATTAAACTGCGAACGCTAATGGTTCCGAACCTTAAATGATGACCAACAAGTGTTGTTTTGTCCTTGGCGGGATAGTCGCGGTGGAGGTCATAGGTGTCCACACCGTTTAAATCATAGTTGGGCGCTATTAACGTGCTGGTTTTAAATCCAATTGACTCCAATGTTGGTGTTTTATAACTAGTCTTGGCGTAATGCTGATTCAATTTTGGCTGAGGTTTAGGAATAGTAACATTTGTTTTTGCGTATTTCTCCAACCATTTATTTTTGTAAGGGGTAAAAACGGTATAGGGTGTATCGTCTCCTTTTAACACTTCGTTATTTTCAAAAAACACATGATCTTTAAAGGTCTGAAATTCCGCGCCGTTTGTCTCCACAATGAATTTTACTTTTTTGTCGCGCGCAATTGCTGCGGGTTCGTAATCACGGTTCAAATAAACGGAATCAACTGCTTCACTTTCTAAAATAGATTGCCAAATATCAATTGGTTTTCCATGCTTGATTAAAAGACTTGAGCCGTGCTTTTGTAGTTCAGAATTGATCTTATTTAAATGTTTCCAGATAAAACTAACTCGGGCATCATCTTGAGGTAAGTCGGCTAAGATTGTGGTGTCAAAAATGAAAATGGGCT
>CAJQHR010000027.1 GCA_905478225.1 uncultured Crocinitomix sp. | reverse complement strand
ATACGTGATGGTGCGGTTAAAATCTGCGTTGGACGAAGGCTTAGTGCAATACTTTACAAAATTATGTTTTCCTTCAAATAATTCAGCGCCTTTCGTCATTAAGTCCAAGTCTAACTCTCCTTTAAAATATGTCATCATTGCAGCTGAAAAAGGATGGGGCTTTTCACCGTAGGTGAATAGGTAGAGGTATGTTTTTAATTTTGGTGTTTGGATGATGTTAAACTTTTCATCTACTTCTTCCATTTTAATGGCGCGAATATCATTTGGCAAGTTTGAGTTGAAAACTTCAAGAAATGCTTCTATTTCAACCGCTTCCTCAAGAAAGAGTTCGAATGCACTGCAATTAGCTGATACTTTTGAATCTGTCCGGCTACTACCTAGGCTTTTAAATTTATCATGACCTAACGCAAAATGCAGAGTTTTGTCTACCATTAAATGAACCGTTTTTAAATCTGGTTGTTTTTGCCATCCATGGAACCTAAAGCCCAAGTATTGGATCTGGATGAGATAATAATAGGTTTTCATTTGATCTATTGTTGCACCTCACAAAGATAAATCAATATCTATAAATAAAAAGGATCAGTATTCAAACCAATCTAATAATTCCACTATTTTCTTTACTTCTGTCGAAATATGGAAGAATCGAACTGAGGTTATTATTGAATTTAAATGAAGATAAGATAGACCAGCGTCACAAAAGTAAATACAAAAATGAGTACCGTCCGTCGCGTCATTTTTCCTTTTTTCTGCTCCAATTTCTCCTTAAATAGTGCCATTTGAGCGGGGCTCAACTTGTTTTTATATTTAAGGGGCTTTCCTATAGGGACACCCTTGCGGTACTCTAAATGCCCCATTTTATTGTCACGCTTAGGAATCTTATTATTCTTTAGCGTCAATAACATTGCTGATACACTTCCTGAAAAACTCATGATTTGAATTTACTAATAAAACACTATAGTTACTAATTATATTAGTAATAATAGCTGTCAAGAATAATTGAACACGTCATTTCATTAATCGAACCGTATTTAGGTTTTCAATCCAGCGCAAGAATTATCCTTATTGTTACTAATTCTGTATCAAATTTAACGTCGTTTTTTGGTATCTTAGGAGATTATTGATTTATAAACCAACTATATGTTCCCTCAAATAGTCGTTTCATTTCTTTTGTTAAGTTTTGTATCCATTGGGTATTCCCAGCGGTCTTATAAAGAATTGATGCAAGACAATACTGTGAATTTCTATGAAGTTTGCGAGGTTGCAGAAGCCTATTTTGCAACAATTGATAAAGACGTTAAGGGTTCGGGGTGGAAAGGTTATCAACGCTGGAAATATGAAAACGAATCAAAATACTATCCGAGTGGAGATCGATCAAATGAGGATCCCTTTTTTGTTCGAAATGCCTATGAACGTTTTTTGGCCGATAATCCGCCAGTATTAGATAAAGTATTATATGACGGGGGTTGGGAAGAAGTTGGACCTGCAACGGTAGATAGTATTACAGGACATTACGCTGCAGGGTTAGGACGTTTAGAAACGTTTTATGTGAATCCGACAGATGCTAATCAAATGTATATCGGGACAAGAAGTGGTGGGTTCTGGAAATCAACAGATGGTGGAGACACTTGGAGTGGAGGAACAACTGATTTTCTTTTTGCGAGTGGTGTTAATACCTTGTCAGTTTCTCCAACTGATGCAGATGAAATTATCATTAATGTTAGAAATTCAGGGAATGGTTATTCTCATGGAATTTATCGTTCAACGGATGCTGGCGATACATGGGCAGAAACTGATTTTAATCCAGTAGATTTAGGTTTAGGAGGATTGGGAAGTAATTTCCAAATCAATCGAATTGTTTACCACCCGGAGGTGTCGGAACAAATTTTTATAGGAACAAATTATGGGCTTTATCGTTCCAATGATGATTTGGATACGTGGGTATTAGAAACTGGTGGAAATATTACGGATATCGAATTTCATCCAACTGATGCTGATATTATTTACATCTATGATCGAAATAATCCGAATAGGAATAAAGTAATTCGCTCGACAGATGGAGGCTTAAGCTGGATAGCATCAGTTGACATTGTAGGAAATTCAAATAACACAAGCGTTCAATTGGATGTGACTCCAGAATGTGAGGATTGCATTTATTTCGCTTCAGGCAATGGAATATGGAAATCCTTTGATGCAGGTTTGACGTTTGAGTTTGCAAGTAATCCGGCAAGCGGTAGTCAAGGGTTTGCTGTGAGTGATGAGGATTCCACAAAAATGATTTATGGTTATGTAGATTGCTTTAATTCGGATGACGGTGGTTATACTTTTGATCAAACCACTTGGTGGAGTTTATATGATGGAGCGCATGGACCTGGAACGCTACAGGAGCGACATGCGAATTCAGAGAATTATATTCACGCCGATTTGAGAGAGGCCGAGTGTGTTAATGGCGTTTTTTATGTGGCAACAGATGGCTACTTTGGAAAGAGTGAAGATAATGGCTTGACGTGGGAACATCTTAATCACGACATGTCAATTCGAGAAAATTATACACTTGGAGCAAGTCAATCGAATCATTATCGTACAATAGTTGGTTCACAGGATAACGGAACCAGTATTAAACATAAAACGGTTTGGTTAGAATATACTGGCGGTGACGGCATGGAAGGAATCATTCATCCACTTAACTCTGATTGGATGATCAGTAGCTATCAATATGGTCAGCGGACCAAAACATTTAACGGTGGTTTGACCAGAGCAGGAGCATCTCCTCCGGGGCATTCTTCTTATTGGGTTGCTCCAATGGCTTATGATCCTAATGATCATTTAACGATTTATCATTTTGGAGAAAATGTACACAAAACAGAAAACTTTACAAGTTCTTGGGTCGTTACTGGTTCACCTTCTTTTGTAGGACAAATTAAAGAAGCAGCTATTGCTGAAAATAATACGGACATTGTAATTGCTTCACGTAATCAATACATAGAACGTTCAATGGACGGCGGAGTAACTTGGGTAAACATTAAGGGATCTTTACCGAATTATACAATAACAGATATTGCTTTTGATCCGAATGATGACAACACTATGATTGTCACGTATAACCGTTATCAAGATGATGGTTCAAAGGTTTACATTACGCACGATATGGGAGCAACCTGGACAAACATTACTGAGAATTTAAATGATATGCCAATTCGTGGTGCTGTAATTGATCATAGCAACGAATCAAATATTTATTTAGCAGGTGAAATTGGAGTTTACGTTAAAACAATGGAAGCAACTGAATGGGAGTTATACAATGATGAACTGCCGAACTGTATGATTAATGAATTAGAGGTTGTAAATGGGTCAAACACTTTACGGGCTGCAACTTGGGGTCGTGGTGTATGGGAATATACTTTAAGAGATCGAAACACATACCCCGCTATCTTATTGACAGAAATTACAGACCAGCCCACTTATGATTTGCCGAAAGAAGGTGTAGATCAATTTGTGACTTCACAAATCTATTATGATGTTGATGTGACAGAAGCATACATAGAATGGTCGATTGATGCACCAACTTTTGAAAACGCTATTGCAATGGAAAATGTATCTGATTCTATATGGGTAACAGAAACAGCTATACCAGATTATCCAGAAGGAACAAAGATTTACTTTAAGGTTTATGCTATTGGAGATGCAGACGACACAACTGAAACCTACAAGTTTATGTATGAGGTCCGTCCATTTGAATATTGTGATGCGATTGGGCATCCCGGTACAGGTAGTGATTATATTGTTTACGTAGAGCTTGAGGATATTTCAAATGTCTCCGGTCAAGATTATTATGGGGATTTTACCGATCAGATCACCACACTTTATCTCGATTCTACTTATACGCTTCAAGCTGATTTAAATTACGTATTTGATCCAAATACCATTGGCACTTGGATCGATTATAATTACAACGCAGTTTTTGAAGAGGAGGAATTCATTGAAATGTCTGATTTTGATGCAGACGATCAAAGTTTTGGAACATTTACGGTTCCTGCTCATGCCACATTGAACGATACTGTGCGAATGCGCGTAAGAAGTGCATACGCGGCAGAATTAGATCCCTGCGGTGGCGCAATAGCAGGTGATGTCGAAGACTATTCAATTGTATTTAGTTGCGCCCATAGTTTTGCTGAAATGGATGCTGCAAGTTGTTATGAATATGTTTCTCCAAGTGGACTTTATACGTGGGGTGAAACAGGGGTTTATATGGACACGGTCTCAAATACCAACGGATGTGATTCAATTATTACTGTGAATTTAGTAATTGAAAATACCGCGACAACTATTTCGCCAATAGTTTGTGATTCATACACTTCACCTAGTGGAGATTATGTTTGGACAGAAACAGGAGTATACATGGATACCTTGACAAATGATGCAGGGTGTGATTCTTTAATTACTGTTGAATTAACAATTGATGTTGAGACGGTAGCCGATTTTACTATTACCGCATGTGATAGTTATGAATCTCCAAGTGGTATATATACTTGGACTGAAACGGGAGTTTACATGGATACCCTGACGAATGACGCTGGCTGTGATTCTGTTATGACCTATGATTTGACGATTAATACAGTCAACGTTGATGTGATTGCGGGCGATTATGAATTATCAGCAGATGAAATTGGATTGATCTATCAGTGGTTAGATTGTAATGACGACTGGGCAGAAATTCCTGGAGCTACAGATCAAACCTATTCACCACTTGAAAATGGCAGTTATGCCGTTGTAATTACGCAAGATGGATGTACTGATACGTCTGACTGCTACGATATTACTGCGCTGAGTATTGGTAGTTTTGAAAACGCGGGTGTTCGTTTATATCCGAATCCTACTAATGGTATTTTTAGCCTTGATTTTGGTGCGCTCCAAT
Source organism: uncultured Crocinitomix sp. (assembly GCA_905478225.1). Lineage (GTDB taxonomy): Bacteria > Bacteroidota > Bacteroidia > Flavobacteriales_D > Crocinitomicaceae > Crocinitomix. The sequence goes on along the minus strand of CAJQHR010000027.1, from coordinate 60,453 downwards.
CATCTGTTTATATGACCATTCACAACCCTGCCGGACAAATCGTTTGTCAAAAGCAATATAGCGAAGCAGCTAAAATTGATGTTGAATTAAATGTCGCCACAGGTGTTTACTTTATCACACTGCAATTAGAGGGTGCGGAGGAATTGCGTAAAAAAATTGTAATTGATTAAGAGATATTCAGAAATCAATTCATCTTAAATTGAATTAAACTATTACCACATGAAAAATAAATACAGCTTTTTAATCCTGTTATTCACCTTAATTTCTAGCACGGCATTTGGCCAACGTTCTTATAAAGAACTAATGAAAGATAACAGCGTTAACTTTTATGAAGTTTGTGAAGTGGCAGATGCTTATTTCGAGACGATTGATAAACACGAGAAAGGCTCTGGCTGGATGGGATATCAGCGTTGGAAAAATGCAAATGAGTCCAAATATTACCCAAGTGGTGATCGTTCAGAAATAGATCCATATTATGCATCTAAGGGGTTTGGAAGATTTATTGAAGAAAATCCTGTTTCTGAGGAAAAGTATTTGTTTGATGACGGTTGGGAAGAAGTTGGACCAGTAGATATTGATAGTATTACGGGACACTATTCTGCAGGTTTAGGGCGAGTAGAATCGTTTTATGTCAATCCTGATGATGCTGATCGCATGTATTTTGGATCGCGAAGTGGTGGTTTTTGGGCTTCAGAAGATAGCGGAACAACATGGGCTGGAGGTTCTACCGATTTCCTTTTTGCAACAGGTGTAAATGCAATGACCGTTTCACCAACAAATCCTGATCACGTTTTAATTAATTTAAGAAATTCAGGAAATGGCGTCACGCATGGTATTTATCGTTCAACAGACGGTGGAGATAATTGGCTAGAAACGAACTATAATCCAGTAATCTTGGAGAAAGGTGGTTTGGGAAGTAATTTTTCTGTTAGGGATATCGCTTACCACCCCACAATTCCCAACTTGATATTTGTTTGTGCGAGTGATGGTTTGTACCGATCAACTGATGATTTAGGTACCTGGTCAAAAGTGACTAACGGAAGTATTTCGCAAATTGAATTTCACCCGACTGATGCTGATATCATTTATATCTACGATTATTATTATTGGGGACCGAATAAGAATAAAGTGTTGCGATCAACTGATGGTGGTTTAACATGGGTGGGTTCTCCAGATATTGTTGGAAATGACAATAATACGAATGTCCATTTAGATGTCAGTCCAATTTGTGATGATTGTCTTTATTTTGTTTCAAGCAATGGAATTTGGATTTCTTATGACAGTGGCGTTAATTTTACGTTTAGATCAAATCCAGGGATGAGTAGCGAAGGCTTTGCAGTAAGTGACCTCGATACGACAAGAATGACTATAGGTAGCATTGATGCTTATGCTTCAGATGATGGAGGAATTTCATTTGATCAAGTTACTTGGTGGGGACTATGGGCTGCTCCATTTGACGGGGATCAATACATTCATGCAGATATGCGAGAAGCCGAGTGTATCGAAGGCGTATTTTACATGGCAACAGATGGATTCTTTTGTAGAAGTGAGGATAACGGAACAACTTGGGAGAAACTGAATCATGCCACTGGAATTAGAGAAAATTATACATTAGGCGTAAGTCAATCAAACCATTATCGAACTATTGTGGGTTCGCAAGATAATGGGACCAGTATTAAGTTACAATCAGGTTGGATTGAATATGCAGGTGCGGACGGAATGGAAGGAATTGTACATCCTTTAAACGACGATTGGATGATTGGAAGCTACCAAAACGGAACGCGCAGAAGAACATTTGATGGCGGGCAAACCCAAGGAGGTGCATCTCCTCCGGGGCATTCTTCGGCATGGGTAGCACCAATGGCTTACGATCCAAATGATCACATGACAGTTTTTCACTTTGGAGAAGATGTTCATAGAAGTTTAGATTTTGGGTCAACATGGGAAGTAATGGGTTCTCCTGGTTTTGCGGGTACGATAAGTGAAGCCGCGATTGCCGAAAACAATTCAAATATTATTGTCGCATCTCGAGGCCAATATGTTTACCGATCGATTGATGCTGGAGCATCTTGGGTTAATATTCAAGGATCACTGCCTGGTTATAGTATAACAGATATTGCTTTTGATCCGAATGATGATCAAACAATTCTCGTAACCTACAACCGCTATCAAAATGATGGTCAAAAAGTATACATCACGCATGACAATGGATTTACTTGGTCAAATATTACCTCAAATTTAAATGACATGCCTATTCGAGGTGCCGTAATCGATCATTCTGATGAGTCGAATATATACTTGGCGGCTGAAATTGGTGTTTATGTCAAAGCAATGGATGATCCAAATTGGGTATTATACAATGAAGACCTACCAAATTGTATGGTTTATGAACTTGAAGTCGTAAATGGATCAAACACAGTTCGCGCAGCGACATGGGGCAGGGGAGTATGGGAATATACGTTAGAAGGTAGAGCTCCTTATCCCGCAATTGTAAAAACTTGGATTACAGATCCACCAACTTTTACTGTTCCTGCAGAAGAAATTCCGCAATATGTTACTTCACAAATATCATACGATTGGGATGTGGCGTCAGCCGCAGTGCATTGGTCAATTGATGAGCCCACTTTTGAAAATACGATTGACATGGAAAATGTTGCAGATAGTACATGGGTATCGGTTGACCCTTTGCCAGATTATCCTGCAGGAACTAAAGTGTATTTTAAAGTGTTAGCAACGGGTGCATTTGATGAGGTTTCTGAAACATATAAATTCATGTACACCGTTCGTCCGTTCGAGTATTGCGAATCATACGGTAATATGAGTTGGGGAACAGCAGTAACATTAGTAGACTTTAGCGATTTGAATAATCCTTCTGGAAAACCTGCTCCTTATAGCAGTTATATTGACTTGGACACAGCAAATGTTTATGCTGGTTTAGACTACGATTTAACTATGAATTTAGCCACAGATGGTGCGTATACCATTCATGCAAATGCTTGGATTGATTGGAATAGAGATGGCGACTTCACGGATCCAGGTGAAGATTATGATTTGGGAACAGCCTATGATACAGATGATGGAATAACAACGCTTTCACCACTTGAAATCGAGGTGCCGATAGATGCGCATTTAGGTAAAACCACCATGCGGGTGAGTGCGAAATACAATTCAGATGCAGGCCCTTGTGATACAGGGTATGATGGAGAGGTAGAGGATTACACCATTTTTATAAAAGAATATATCAATTTGGATTATGAATTGGAAGAAGAGGAAATTTGTGTTGGCGATAAAATTCACTTTGAATATACCGGAACCTATTTAGATGATATTTTATGGACCTTTACCAACGGAGTTGACACCTACACATCAACCGAATTTATTGATTCATTGGTTTTAGAATATCCGGGAGAATATTCATTGAGTTTAGACGGATATGAAGGAGAAATATCAGCGAGTATGACAACACCAGGTGCTGTAATTGTTCACCCGGCGTTTAATGATTCTATCGCCATGGAAATTTGCGAAGGAGAATCGTATGTATTAGGTACGCAAACAATTACCGAATCAGGCGAATACACTGAGCCGTTTTTTACAGAGCACGGTTGCGATTCTATTGTTACCCTAACAATGGATGTATTAATTGTTGATGTTGCTGTTACGGCAGAAGATTACGAACTCATAGCCGTTGAGGTTGGCGCAACCTACCAGTGGGTAGATTGTGATGAAGATTGGATAGCCATTGATGGGGAGACTGATCAAACATTTGTGCCAACTGAAAATGGAACATATGCAGTTATTATTGATGTCGGCGATTGTATAGATACTTCCGATTGTTATGCTATCGTGGCGCTTGAGTTAACAGAATACAATCCAACCGCTATTAAAGTTTATCCAAACCCATCAGCTGGAAGCTTCAATATTCAGTTACAAGATATGGTAACAGAACTTGGCGTTGAAATTTATGATGTCTCAGGACGAATTGTATACAGCGCCGAACATCAAAACGTGAATGAAGTTGCAATTGATTTAATTGTCGCTAAGGGCGTTTATTATATCGCTTTACAAGGGCTAAGTGAGGAGCAAACGGTTGTGAAGTTATTGATTAAAAGTAAATAAAGCTTGAACGCAGGCAGGATACTAATAAGTATAGAAACACCTATAGATTGAGAGTGGTTAAGCGCGTTAATTCAATCGCGGATTTAAACAAGGTTACAATCTATTAAAATTCATTTTTAAAAAGTGATATTAAAGAGATAGCCGTATAACTATCTCTTTAATATCATCTGCATTCGAAATTCCTTTGGCGGAAAATCCGGCATTCCACGTATTTGACCCTGGAGAACTTGGTAATTCGTTTTCTTGGGTGATTACCATTATAAAGTCATTCGTATTTCCGACTTCGTTAATGTCCGATTTCCCCGTGCTTTCTGAGAATAGTTCTGGGCTTGTTCCGCCTCCATGTTGAACAAGTACTAATGGATAGGGACCTGCACCCATATTGTCGTGAAAGTGCACAATATAAGGTCTGTTGGTTTGTTGTGTATATCGATTTTCTAGTTGCATATATGTATAGATTTATAATTACATTTTTATGCAGATGAATAGTTTTGGCAGCAAGGGAAAGCAGGTTTAATGTGAACGAAAACTTATTAATCTGGGTTAATCAGCGATAAATCTAAAAATTTAAAAGTGAAAGAAAAACCGTATTTAAACGGATTATGGATCAAATTAAATACAAACGTTGAAATTCAGAAAAAGAGGATTGGTGTAATAATTGTATTTACAGAAAATAATGATTAGCATTGTGTATGAAGAATTCCAATAAAATAGTATTTCTAGTTGCCCTTGTATTGGTATTTGTGCAAAGTTGCACAGGAAGTAAAGAGATTGTTTTAAATGAGTCTCCTGATGTTGAGGTTATTGCTCCAACGTGGACTGAGATTATGCCGGGCCAAGAAGATGGACAAAAGACAATTGTAGTGTTTTTACCTGTCGCCAATGAGAAGGAAAAGTATGCTGTTGATAGTATTTATTTTCTAGGATATCATCAAGCATTGACTTATAAAACGAAAACTTCAGCAGGTGGAGGTTATCAAGCAATCATTGTAGTTGGAAAGGATAATAATTCAGTAGAACCTCCTTATGAACTTACGAGTAATCAGGCATTAGTGTCGTATTTAGATGCTAAAAAAGTGCGGCATTATTTTCGAGTGAGTGATATTAAGAAAGCAGAGTCTATTTTTATGCCTTAGTATTTAATAAAAACGATCGCCCAATTTCCATTAGCCGACCGTCTACTTAAATTTTAATTTGTTTAACTGTTCGAATGGATGCCAATTTTATTGCCTTCCGTATCAATAAATTGAACCATAAATCCAAATTCACCTAATGATATTTTAGGAACAATTACTTTACCACCTGCAGCTAAAATACGTGCTTCTTGAATTGCAACATCTTCAGATTGAAAATAAATCAACGTTCCAACTGTGCTTGGGGTAACTTCGTCATCTCATGCAAGCAATGCGCCCATAGAACCTGGAGATTCAGGTCCGCCAGCAAACATGTACATTTTGGAGCCGGGCATGTCTATGTATTGAAATTCATATTTAAATACATCAGCATAAAATTGCCGCGCTCTTTCAAGATCTGTTGTGGCGATCTCAAACCATCCAACTGGATTATTCATATGTTTTGTGTTTGTTTATTTTTTTGTCGCCATTTGTCAATTTCAGGCTTGTCTTCTAAAACGTAAGCATGAACCTCCCAAATGGGGCATGTCTTCTTAAAAATAGATATAAAATTTGAGATCGTTTTTAAAATTGATGAAGTTGGTTACTTATATTTATTTTTTTGACATTCAATAACGTGATCACAAGAAAAGAAAGTTTTATTTTGATGACCTGTAACATATTTCGCTCGAATTTGTTTTGCTATAAAACGAGTGCTCATTCTAGTTTGGAATGAGTCGAATGAATTTTTCGATATTAAAACCGTTATAATATAAAAACAACATGATGTCTATTCCCAAAGTCTTAACTGTAATTTTTGCCCTTTTATCAACTTCTTTATTTGCGCAGCAAGATCCGATTTACATCAGTGAGGGGCAACGCTCTTTTTGGTTTAATCCTGCTTCTATAGGAACTTATAATTCATATAGCATAAACACGGTAGGGCAATTGCGTTTTGTTAACTATGAAGGAGCCCCTAAAGGTTTGCAGCTTAATGGCGCCCTGAAGTGCATGAAAATTGGTGATTCGGAGAATCCTTTTTCTACTGGGGCTGTCGGCATAAATTACCGCTATGATAGATACGGAATGATGGAAATGCATCACGTATGCGTGCCTATTAACATTCAGTTTAAAATTAAGAACACCTATCTTAGTGTAGGGGTTTCACCTGGACTCCAAAGTATTGGATTTGATGCCTTATGGATACCACCAACTTCAGTAGCAGATCCCGCAATTCTCCCTGTGATGGATGCCTCACAAACTAAATTTGATGCAGGTGCTGGAGTGCAATGGTATGGACGGAATTTTTCTCTCGGCTTTGCAAGTACCGATTTATTCGAACAGCGTTATGATGAATTAGGTTTTGAAGCTGCTAGACATATTTATTTGAGCGGTTCTTACTCGTATCCGTTTAATGATAAGTTTGCGTTAAAAGCGACTGGTGTTGGTCGTTCAGTCAACGGGTTTTACTCCACTCAAGCAATGCTTTCAGGGATATTTGGTTCTAAAAATGAACTAACTTTTGGTATAGGATGGCGTGATAGAAATACATTGATGGGGGCGATCACAAAACGATTTAATAAATTCTACCTTGGCTATTTTTTGGATTATGGCAGTTCACAATTAACCAACGGTGGCTGGTTCAGTCACGAGGTTCGAATTGCTTTTGAATTGTTTGATTCGAACTTATAAAATCAATTTTAAGGGAATTGGTTTGATTATCGCTTTACCGCAAAGAGTTCACCAACCGTTGCTTTCCGTTCTGGCGTTGTTGTAAATGGCAAATAGAAGAGCGCTACATCTGCTTCGTCGTTATGAGTAATATCAAAGGCAATGGCGTCAATAGCATCTGCCCCTTCTTCCAATTGTAACTTTACTTCATAAGCTAAGGCATAACCTTTCATTTTTGAAGCTTTCATTTCTCCTTGGCAATAACCGGTAAGATTATCAATCACCTGACCAATAGTTGGTACTTTCTTTGTGTCAATCTCCATTTCTAATGGATGTACGTTTCCAATAGTATCAGCATAAGCACCAAAAGGGTATGATTCACCTGTTTCTTCCAATAATTTGGTCGCATATTCAACACTGTGTTCGAGTAATTTTTCTACTTCTTCAATCATTCAAAGGTTTTTAGTTTTTTATCTAGAACGAACATTTCATCTCGCAATCGCGCGGCTTCAATAAAGTCGAGTGCTTTCGCAGCTTTTTCCATGTCACTCTTAATTTTTTTAATGCTTTTTTCCAATTGCTCTTTCGACATATAATCGAATACAGGATCGGCAGCCATAGCCAGTTCCACATTCATGTCGTAAATCTTCTCTTTTCCTTCAGCGTCAGCAACTTTAGTTTGTTTTAAGATACTCTCTACTGATTTCTTGATCTGTGTAGGTGTAATATTATGTTCTGTGTTGTAGGCTTCTTGAATAGCCCTTCTTCGGTTCGTTTCATCAATGGTACGCTGCATACTGTTCGTCATCCGATCGGCATACATAATTACCGATCCATTTACATTACGCGCAGCTCTTCCAACGGTTTGTGTCAATGCACGTTCTGAACGTAAAAATCCTTCTTTGTCGGCATCAATTATTGCGACTAGTGATACTTCAGGTAAATCTAATCCTTCACGTAAAAGATTTACTCCAATCAACACATCAAAGTCACCAAGGCGGAGTTGACGCAAAATCTCAACTCTTTCCAAAGTGTCAACATCTGAGTGAATATAGCGACATGGAATTCCCAAACGGTCTAAATATTTTTGTAATTCTTCCGCCATTCTTTTGGTGAGCGTAGTCACCAGAACGCGTTCGTCTCTGTCTTTTCTTAACTGAATCTCTTCAATTAAATCATCAATTTGATTTTCACTTTTTCGCACTTCAATGATCGGATCTAATAATCCGGTTGGTCGAATGACTTGTTCAATAATGATTCCTTCAGATTTTTCCAATTCATAATCTGCAGGAGTTGCGCTTACATAAAGCGTTTGTTTTGTGATGGATTCAAATTCTTCAAATTTTAAAGGACGATTGTCCATTGCTGCAGGCAATCTAAATCCAAAATCAACCAAATTAACTTTCCGTGAACGGTCGCCACCATACATGGCTCTAATCTGCGGCAAAGTCACGTGACTTTCATCAATCATCATCACAAAGTCAGACGGAAAGTAATCGAGCAAACAAAAAGGGCGCGAACCGGGCTCACGTTTATCAAAATACCTCGAATAGTTTTCGATTCCCGAACAATAGCCTAATTCACGAATCATTTCTAGGTCATAATTGGCTCGTTCATCAATTCGCTGGGCTTCGATCAATTTTCCTTCACGTTTAAAAAACTCAACGTGATTTCCTATGTCTATTTCAATTTGTCTAATTGCGTTATTTATTGTGTCTTGACTTGAAACAAAGATGTTGGCGGGGAAAATATTCGTTTCATCAAATTGTTCGATCTTTTTATTAGTATCAATGTCAAAGGTATAGATTTCTTCAATTTCATCTCCCCAAAAAATAATACGAAGGGCATAATCCACATAGGCCAAGAAAATATCTACCGTATCTCCTTTGACCCTAAAATTGCCACGTTCCGGTTCAATATCATTTCTAGAATAGAGGTTTTGGACTAAATTGAGTAAAAATTTATTTCGAGAAACTAACATCCCTTTTTTTATCTCAATGACACTATTCTGAAGTTCAGTCGGATTTCCAACACCATAAATACAAGAAACAGATGCAATGATTATAACATCTTTTCTTCCAGAAAGTAGGGCTGAAGTGGCCGATAAACGCAATTTTTCAATTTCGTCATTAATCGACATGTCCTTTTCAATAAAAGTATTCGTCGTTGGCAAATAAGCTTCTGGTTGGTAATAATCGTAATACGATACAAAATATTCCACCGCATTATTCGGAAAAAAACCTTTAAACTCACCATAAAGCTGTGCCGCAAGTGTTTTATTGTGCGATAAAATTAAAGTAGGGCGGTTTATCTCTTTAATGACATTCGCCATGGTAAATGTTTTACCACTTCCCGTTACTCCTAAAAGGGTTTGAAAATCTACACCATCATTCAACCCTTCAACAATTTGACGAATCGCTTCTGGTTGATCGCCGGTTGGGTCAAAATCTGATTGTAGTTCAAACTTCTTCATTAAAAGCTTGTTTTATTTCAGCCAATGCAGCTTCAATGTCTGCTTTGGTATTGGTCAATTCTAAAATGCGTTGAATTACTCTATCCACGGTAGCGTCTGGACAAGATGCACCGCTTGTTAATATGATTTTTAAAGGTCGTTTTATAGGAATGAAAGCGTCAGATTCAAGGACTTCGTTTTTGTGCATATCAAAATGTTGCACTGAATTGTCGCTTCGAATTTCATCCTCATCTTTAATATAAAATGTTTTGAATTTTTGTTCGCATAGTTCAACTAAATGCGAAGTGTTAGAACTATTATATCCACCGACTACAATTGCTAAATCGGCCGTTTCGTTTAGCAAGGCCAATGTTGCTGATTGATTGTCATTTGTAGCATAACACAATGTGTCTCGTGTATTCGCAAAATGTGTTTTACTGTTTTCACTTCCAAATTTCCGAATCATTATTTCAGCCAAATAATCAGAAATTTCTTGTGTTTCAGAAGCTAACATGGTTGTTTGATTCACGACACCAATTTTACTCAAATCAGTATTGAAATTAAAATCGGTTGAAAAACGCCCAGCAAAAATGCGGAGAAAATCACTTTCAGCTAAATCGCCCAAGATCATTTGACCCAAAAGTTTTGCTTCATCAATGTCTCTAATAACGATAGATTTAGCGTGCGCTTTTGAATGAGAGAAAGTGGCACGAGTTTCTTCATGCTTGTCTTTACCATGAATAATAACGGTGTAATCATCCGATCCAAGTTTTTCAGATTTTTTCCAAACGCGCTCTACAAAGGGGCAAGTTGTATCGTAACTAGGAGTATCTACGCCAATTTCTTTTAATTTATTTTCGATCTCTAAGGTGGTGCCAAACGCTGGAATGATAACCACATCATCTGCTTTAACTTCATCCCAAGAAATGAGTTGATTTCCATTAGTGTCTTGCAAGAACCTCACGCCATGCTTTTCTAAATCCGCATTAACTCCCGGATTATGGATCATTTGACTTAAAAGAAAGATCCGCTTATCTGGATTTTCATTGATCGCTTTATACGAAATTTCAATCGCGTTTTCAACACCAAAGCAAAACCCAAAATGTCGTCCTAAAATAAATTCAACCTCACCAAAATTTAATCGGGTAGGTGAGAAGTCTTTTTTTCGCTTATCGAATTTAGAACGAACGGCTTTAACACGACTTATGATTGGTGATCGATAGTAGGTTGGAATGTCAAAAGTTTTCAATTCTTAGTGGTTTTTTGAAACCAAAAAATCAGTTTCATTTCATGAACAAAGATAACGATTATCTCCGCTTATTGTTCAAGGCTGAGCAAATAATCGAGGGCAGAATAGTTCATTTCATCTCCCACCCAATGAAATACAGTTTCGCCTGAAGGATTTATCAAATAGATGGATGGAAATTCGAATCCGGCATGTTTGAGAAACAAACCTTCCGATAGCATATAATGATGATTTAACTGGCTGCTGTTATTTATATCCAAGAAATGATTCACATCCGAACTATGGTTATGAAAAAATAAATGAATTGGCGCATTTTGTCCAGTTGTGAAGTTGGCATTCATCTTTTTTAGCGCCATTTCACAATGCCCACATCCAACATCTAAAAAAGCAATGAGTTCATGTTTATCATTTTGTGAATAACTGAAATTTGTATCTTCTGAAAGGTCTGTGAAATGTTCTAATTTCAATTTATCATCCAATAATCCATAGTCAATATCATAAATAGGCGAGATAATGAATGAAACAAAAAATCCGGGTACAACGCCAATCAGAATAGTCACCCATTTTTTAATTTTCTTGGTTTTTTGAAAGATTTTAAAAATGGAATTGATACCGATAATAAAAAGGAATGCAACAATTATTCGAATATAAATACTAGAGTAAACCCAGCCAAATCCTATTTTTAGAACGAAAAAATAAAGAACAGCTTCAAATTGAATTGAGATAAGAACGCTTCCAGCGAAAAATAATAAAGCAGTTAAAATAAAAAATAATAGCTTCATGGTTATCGATCAAGTACTTGCGCTAATAAGGTTTGTATGCCCACTTCAATTGCTTTTTCATCAATATTGAACTGCTTATTATGAACAGGATGAATAATTCCTTCAGCTTCATTTCTAACTCCGATTCGAATAAATGTGGCAGGAATTTTTTGAGAAAAATAGGCGAAATCTTCACCGGTCAAACGCAAAGGTAAATCAACGACATTGTCTTCGCCCAAAAGCCGAACCGCTTTTTTATGCGCCACTATGGTCAATTCAGGATCATTTTCGAGATAGGGATAACCCACCTGGATGTCTACATCAATTTCACCGCCCATACTTTTAACAAGCATTACAGACTGACTTTTAATATTTTGATGCGCCGTTTTACGCCATTTTTCATCCATTGTTCTGAATGTACCTTCGAGTTTTACTTCATCAGGAATAACGTTAGTGGCGCCAAGTCCCTCAATTCTCCCAAACGACAATACACAAGGGATTTGAGGAGGGCAATTTCTGCTCACGATTTGCTGGAGTGAAGTAATTAAATGAGCTGAGATCAAAATGGGATCAATGTTTTGATGTGGCATAGCCCCGTGTCCACCTTTTCCCTTCACGGTCATCCTAATTTCGTCACAAGAAGCCATATACATTCCACCGCGGAGTCCAACTTTACCCACCTCCAATTCAGGAAACACATGCAGGGCATAAATTTCTGAAACAGTAGGATTTTCTAAAACACCATCAGCAATCATTAGGCTTGCACCACCAGGTAATTTCTCTTCTCCTGGTTGAAAAATAAGTTTAACAGCAACTGTTATTGTGTCACGTAAACCATTTAGAATTTTAGCAGCTCCAAGGAGCATAGACGTGTGCACATCATGTCCACATGCGTGCATTACTCCTTCGTTTGTCGATTTATAATCAATTGTATTTACTTCTGTAATTGGCAATGCGTCCAAATCTGCGCGCAATGCAATGCATTTCTCAGCCCCATCTGTAGGTTTAATTAATCCTACAATTCCAGTTTTTACAATTCCAGTTTTATGGGTGATATCCCATTCCGTTAATTTTTTGGAAACAAACTTGCTGGTTTCATATTCTTCAAATGATAGTTCGGGGTGAGCATGAATATGTCGCCTGATCGCAATAATTTCATCTAAAATTGCGGCAGTTTCTTTTTTTATTCTTTCGTTTAAATCCATAACAAAAAAGTGAAGTCAAATTTACTGATCTGAATCTACTTCTGGTGTTGAAATTGGTAATTCCGATAAATTCTTTTTTTCGTCAAGATAGCTTTTGTATCCGCCGTAAATCATTTTTACTGAAATGTAGAGCATTAAAATTCCAAAAATTAATTTAACTACACTGTCTGAAAGACGAATGGCCAATTTTGATCCAAAATATCCGCCAACCACAAAGGCTATTGCAATGACAATTCCGTAAGTTATGAGGGTATTACTCAAATGACCCGCTTTATAATAGTTCATTACGGCCATAATTCCGATTGGCGGCAGCATTAAGATAAGACTTGTTCCTTGCGCCTCCATTTGTGAAAGTCCCATCACGTAAATTAAAGCAGGAACCATTATGACGCCGCCGCCAATGCCAACAAAGCCGCTCATAGCACCTGCAAAAAGTCCAATTAAAACGAGTAGGAAAACGGTAGTAGTTGTCATTAAATGTCTTTCGTTAATGAAATGTACGGCATTGGTTTTTGAACTTCTAAATTCTCAATTCCCCAGGCTACGTCCAACCGCACAAAATAACCCCATATTTTAGAACGAAGTCCAAGTCCCATACCACCAATAATCGGTTCTCGTAAATTCTCCACGTTAATGACTACCGGTTTATCATCAATAATCTGCGTATTAAAGTAGTTGCCTGGATGGAATGGATGCGGACCAGTCCAAGCGGCTCCAACATCTCCAAAAGCCACAATTTGGAATTGTTTTAAGAAATCACTTTTAATCGGGTATTGTGAGAAAAAAGAAACGATTGGTAAACGAAACTCGGAATTGAACAAGGCAAAACTATTTCCATTTCGTGCATTTTGAATAAAACCACGCATTGGAGTCGTAATAGTTTGAAACGCAAAATTCTGTGAAGGATCAACTGTAATATCGGTGTCAAAATCCCTGTCAGGTCGTAAAACCCAATTGTCTACACCACCCATATAATAGAGTAAACGACGCCCGCCGAGTGAAGTGGAAGTAGCAAATCTATTGACCCAAATAAAGTTTCTTGTGAGGCGCGTATAATTTCTGAAATCCATTCCTAGATTAAAGGTAGGATCAAAATCTCCGCCTAGTTCCTGCAAATACTCTGCAAATACTTTAAATCGGGTTCCACGGCGAATATTCAATTCCATAGGAATTGTATTGTCAAGCACCAATTCAAAATTTATTCCAGAGTTATATGATTCGCGCGATTCACGCAATAAAGTGATATCATTAACTGGAATAAACACTTGATTGTCTTTTCTAAAGTTCACCGTTGAGCGGACACTCCATGTTTCGGTAATTGGGTAACTCAGGCGATAGCGCACATCATGTGTTAACCACTTGAAAGGATCTGTGGCGGCGGCATCAACCGTTTTTTGTCGATAGATGATTAGTCTATGATCAATTCGGTTTTTAAGATGTTGCACCATGAATAGGAATTCACCTCCTGTATTTAACTGAGTTGGAATTCGAACACCGCCCAATAATTTAAAATCGTCAAACAAATCACTTGCACCAATTTTGAGCAGGGCGTTTACGCCTGGGTTAAAATAAACCGAACCTGGTCCAGCATAAGGCTGGTAATTCGGGAATAAAAAATTATTATCAAATTGTGAAAGGACAAAATCTTTGGCAAAGTTGATTTTATAAATCAAATATTTAGGTGGAGTGAATTTTGTTGGCCTGCGCGTGCTGTCGCTACTGCCATCTTCAGTGTTAGTTTCAGTAAAACCTCCACCAATATAAACAATTTCTTTTTGATAGAAATGGTCTCCTACGGTAATGGTGTCGTTCTCCGTTCCCTCGTTCTTATTGCGTTTTTCTCTCTTTTTTATTCTCTTTTGAATATAAGTCGTATTCCAAATGACGTCTAATGTATTTGTATTCGCCTTATCAATTAAGAATTTATAATGTCCATTTTGATACACTGAATAAACCAAATCCATTTGTTGGTTGATGTCATGTTCAGCAATGCTTGTGACATAGTTCGTTTGAGGCTCAATTTGAATTGTTTGGCGGTAATGAATGCTGGTATCTATAAAGCTTATAACGCTGTCTTTTATAGCGACATATCTATTGTTTAAACCATTTTCATCACTTAAAAAGACAAATTCTCCGCTTGACAGTTGGTAGGGTTGCGATTCATTTACCTCCGGTGTATTGGTGATACGATCTAAAAATTTATATGTTCTGTCAATTTCCGCCAAGTTATAAATGTAGACGTCATTTTTGCGGTCAATAAAATCAATCTCGGGTTTTTTGAAAATCGTGTCTGAAACACGGTTGGAGACAAAGATCACTTTACGCGCATTATCAATGAATCGCGGATTTAAATCATCATAAATATCATCCGTGATTTGTTTTTTTGAATTGCCTAAGACGTCATATAAATAAAGATCAGTCTGACCTTTGACAACCCCGGAAAAAATCATTTTTTTACCATTTGGAGAGTAGCTGAAGTCTAAAACTTTGTCCAAGTTTTGCATTTGTTTCTCAACCGTTTTTCCATTGTTAAAATCATGGATGTATAGGTTTAAGACTCCACGGCGTTCTGAAAAGAATGCCAAGGCGTCTCCACTAGGATGCCAACTAATAATGGGGAAGGAGTGATCTTGAATTCGTTCCATTTTCGCTTCAGCAGCAAATATTTTCTTCGTTTTTCCAGTAATTGTATTGTAAATTTTAACGCGATAACGCCCCAGTTGATTTTCAACGTAGGCGACTTTTGTTCCATCAGGGCTTATTCTCACTGAATAGTAATGTGATTCCTTTTTAATTTTATAGTTGACATCTTCACCAGCAGGTTCATTTTGTCCATCATATTCATTAATATAACAAGCTCGGTAGAATGAAATGTAATTACGTGTTAGCTTGGCAAAGTCCATCCCTAAAAGAGAATAAAAACCGCGCTCTACGTTTTTAGAAACTCTTGTCACGTATAAAATGTTTGGGATAATAGTAGGGCCGTGTGTCTCGGCAATATAATTCCAAACTGCATGTCCAGCATACCGTTTTTCTTCAGGACTTAGGTTATTGAATTTGTCAATTTTTCTAGTAAGAATAAGATCTTTTACTTTGCTTTCGGTATCCTCATCCCATTCTTTTACGAAATATCGAATCAGTCCTTCCTCTAACCACAAAGGAATACCAGAATTAACACTTGACTTTAACTGATCTTTCCAATCTCCACCAAAAAAGAGGTGTTTTAAAAGCACTTCATACACTGCACCTTTAATATTCTCATTAAATTTTTGATGATCACCTTCGTAATAAACGAAAATTTTAGAACCTACGATTCGTGTTGTACCGCCAACGTTAGATTGTTCGTCATTATTAAGTCCCAAATTACTTTGACGGAATTTAGATTGACTTTGGTAAACGATCACCTCTAATTTTTCCGGGATAGAATAATCTAATCTGGATTCAGCAATCTCTAAATAATGATGCAATGCTCTGGCGGTATAAACGCTAATGTCATCATTAATACCGCTATAGTATATTTTAAAGCGCTTGTAGTTGTGAGATTTCCATGCAAAGGTATTGTATTGAACCCGGTTTTTACCAAATTCTTGATAAGATCCTTGGTAAAATTGCGACCAATTGGTATTGGGCCAAAGTGCAATCAATAGGGCAGAAAGTATGAGTTTCAAAAATTTGTTCATTTCAGTAAGGGTAAAGATACAAATAATAGGCGTGACTATTTGCGTCTTTGGATAAAGAAAATATACAGTTTATTCAATTGTTTACCTACCAAATGCCTACTTACGAATCTTTTCAATTTCCGATTCGCTTTAGTTGATTTCAAATTGGTTTTTTTTAGCGACCAATTTACCGTTTACTCTTTTGAAACAAGACTAAAATGAAATTCAGTAAAAATCTCCATTTGCTTCGCCTGCGGCGGACAAATCGTATTTGTCCTGACTGTGCTGTTTCTGATTTCATAAACGGTGCGGTTGTCTTAAAATAAAAAATATATATTATGAGAAAAACGAAGGAGTATCCAGATTTTTAGACCTTAGAATAGGGTCACCAAGAAAAGTGTGTTCTACTAAATAAACTCTTTGTAAATTTGCAGTCGATATACTGTTCACTATGATTCAAATAGCAAAGTTCACTTTTAATCCTTTTCAAGAAAACACATTTATTTTAATGGATGAAACGAAAGAATGCGTGATAATTGACCCGGGCTGCCAAACAAAAGCGGAAAAAGAGACACTAAGTAAATTTATTACTGAACAAGGATTAAAACCAGTACGGTTATTGAATACACATTGCCACGTCGATCATGTTTTTGGTAATTATTACGTGAGCGAAACCTATCACTTACCATTGGAGGCACATAAATTAGATTTACCAACACTGAAAATGGTTCCGCAGGCTTGCATGCTATATGGAATCAAAGAGTTTGAACTTTCACCTGAACCCACCTTATTTTTAGAAGAAGGAGATGTGATCACATTCGGTAACTCTTCACTAGACGTAATTTTCACTCCAGGACATGCACCCGGACACGTCCTTTTTTACGCGGCAGAAGATGGATTTGTGGTGAACGGAGATGTTTTGTTCGCGGGGAGTCATGGTCGAACAGATTTACCTGGGGGTGATTATGCCACGTTGAAAAAAAGCATTGTGGAAAAAATGTTTGTCCTTCCGGAAGAAACCGTCGTATTAACCGGCCATGGACCTGAAACGACCATTGGGCAAGAAAAAAAATCGAATCCCATACTTTATTAATTTGAATGAAAGGAGTGAATTTAAGCCTCCTCTTTTTCTACAAAAGCGCGATTTGGGCGCAAGGCATCACGTAAAATTTTAACATTTCCCTCTGCAACGGTCATATAAGCATAAGCATGTAAATCACCATTAGAATCTGTGCCACAATTAAAGTGCGTGAGTTTTTCTCGTTCCATAAATTCTTCTAGATGGATGACATGATGTTTTGCAGTTCCATCTGCAGTTTCACCGTAAAAATCCCAAATAAGGCGTATTTTTCGACTCACTGTAGAATGATTTTTCTAGTTTCCACGGCCTCGGCAGAGAACAGACTCAAAATATATGTTCCATCCGGAATATCGCTAATGTCCAATTGATAATTTGAGTTAAAAGAAGGCTGAGCGATATAGGTTGTGCGACCTTGCACATCTGAAAGCACTATAGACTCAATGTTTAAATCCGAAGCGTATGAAATATACAAAATGTCACCAACTAAAGGGTTTGGGTAAACTAAAATGGCCTCTTTCAAATCGTCTTCAATGGAAAGATTTCCCCAAGAGTCTTCAGCCTCAGCTCCACCCCAAATGTGATTTGCAATATGGGCGTTGTCAATGAAAGGATTGCGATTACCAGTGGCGGCATGAATGGCGTTATTACGATTTGTTTCATGAACGGATACAGGATCAAGTGCATTCCAATCCAATAATAAATCAACCATATTTCCATCTACCGCATTGGATGATCCAACAGTTACGGCACTAGGCAAACAACGATTTCCATAACGTACATACATATACATCACAATTCTCGCAGCATCCCCAATCCATTCATCACCTGGATACCAATTTGACCCTACTGTGCTAGCATTACCAGTGCCACTTGCGAACTGTCTATTTGATCGATTTCCGTTGGCTTGAACATCACTTGCTCTTAAATTATACGGGTCAGAACCTGGGCCACTTTCTCCTAGATTGGGCGAACCTAATGATTTAGGAAAAATATGCTCTCGGTTCCATTCACCAACTTCACCGCCGTTATCATTTTTATTGCGGGTTCTATCGTTAATAACGCTTCCGTCGTCGTCATTATAACCATAAATAAGTAATACAACTGAGCTATTAGTCGGATCTAAATCTGACGTTTTCAAGACATCCCAAACCTCAGAATAGGTTGTCGGTGAAGTATGCGTACTGGTAATTAAATCGCTTAATTCAGATTTTAATGCCAAGCCATTGAGGGTAAAGTCAATGCTACTATAATATGCTGGAACTTGACCATAACTTAAGGCAGAGCATAATAAGGTGAGCGAATAGAGAAGTTTTTTCATCAAGTGCAAATATACTGAATTCAATTGGCAATAGTCAATGTGCAATGATCTATGAAAATCGCTTGGATTTGATTAATTAATCAAATGATTGATTTGCATTGTTCGCCATTTCCAGCAAACGCTCATATTCATCTCCACTGATATCAGAATGGAAAAAATGAACTGGATCAATTTTTTTGCCATTTTTCTCAATTTCATAATGTAAGTGTGGAGCGGTAGATTTACCCGAACTTCCAACCAAGCCAATTAATTGACCTCGAACAACTCTGTCCCCTTTTTTAACTTTAAATCCACTAAGGTGCGCATAACGCGATTGATAACCGAAACCATGATCAATAATGATACAGTTTCCGTATCCCCAACGTTTTTCTTCAATCTCTTTCACAACACCGTTCCCCGTTGAATAAATATTGGTGCCTGTTTCGGCAGTAAAGTCTAAGCCCCAGTGCATTTTTTTCGTTTTGTAAATTGGATCAATTCTCCACCCGTAACCTGAAGAGATTCGGGTTAAATCTTCATTAGAAAGCGGCTGAATTGCTGGGATACTCGCCAACATTTGTTCTTTTTCTCTTGCTAACTTAATCACTTCATCATAAGAAATAGATTGGGCATAAATTCTTTTTTCTAAGGCCTTTATCAATTTTTTATTCTCGATAATTCGCTCAGAATGATTGAACCCTTTGATTTCTTCGTATTCTTCAGATCCACCAGTTCCTAGTTCACGCATTTGCTCTGGAAAAGGCTCGGCGTTAAATACAACGCGGTAAATTTCATTATCTCGTTTTTCTAGATCTTCAACAACGGCTGCAATTAGCAGCAATTCGTCGTTTATTTCTTTTATTTGCTTATTTAATTCTGCGTTCTCGCGCTCAAGTGATTGTTCGTTCGCCGATACAAATACAGAAGAAAATAAGACATAGAATCCGAATCCTAGAACTACCGCCGGAGCAATAACTAGTAATGTTCTTAAAATACGTTCTTTCCATGACAACTGTACCTTATCGTAAGAAAGGGTCTCTGGGTTATATCTGAATTTTTGCTTTTTCATGTTTGAGGTGTATGCTTAATTCACTTTTACAAAGGATTTTTTACTTTAAAAAATCTACCTTAGAAAGCGCAAATTTAAGGATAAAGAATAAATTTGCAATGCATTTAACAATCGTTAACATAATAGAGTAATGAAAATCAACGAGATACGACAGACATTTTTGGATTTTTTCGAAGGCAAAGGACATAAAATAGTTTCATCAGCACCAATGGTGGTTAAAAATGACCCTACACTTATGTTTACAAATGCCGGAATGAATCAATTTAAAGATTTTTTTCTGGGGTATAATGAAGCGAAGGATAAGCGCGTTACCAATACACAAAAATGTTTACGTGTTTCTGGTAAGCAGAATGACTTAGAAGAGGTGGGTGTTGATACATACCACCACACCATGTTTGAAATGCTCGGTAATTGGTCTTTTGGAGATTACTTTAAGGAAGAAGTGATTGCTTGGGCGTGGGAATTGTTAACAGAGGTATACAAACTGGATGTCGACAGAATTTATGTGACCGTTTTTGAAGGTGACGAGGCGGATGGAACAAGTGTAGATCAAGATGCAGTCGATATTTGGAAGAAGTATGTTGCTGTTGATCGCATAATCTATTCGGATAAAAGCGACAATTTTTGGGAGATGGGTGATACGGGACCGTGCGGACCATGTTCAGAAATCCATGTAGATATCAGAAATGAGGCTGAGCGCAAATTGGTTGATGGAAAGTCGTTAGTTAATAAAGATCATCCACAAGTGATTGAGATTTGGAACCTCGTTTTTATGCAGTTTAATCGTAAGGCAAAAGGTTCGTTAGAAGCACTGCCAGCGTCCCATGTCGATACAGGTATGGGCTTAGAGCGATTGGCAATGGTGCTGCAAAGTAAACAGTCAAATTATGACATTGATTTATTTCAGACATTGATTTCAAGCCTAGAAAAAATTAGTGGTAAAAAATATAAAGAAACCGAAGAAACGGATATTGCACTTCGCGTAGTTGCGGATCATATTCGTGCCATTGCATTTTCAATTACAGACGGTCAATTGCCGTCTAACAATTCAGCAGGTTATGTTATTCGTCGAATTTTGAGAAGGGCGGTGCGTTATGGCTATCAGAAATTAGACATTAAAGAACCGTTTATTTATAAAATGGTTGATCCGTTGGTGGCTGAAATGGGAGAGTCATTCCCAGAATTAGCAAAGCAAAAGGATCTGATTGAAAAAGTGATTCATGAGGAAGAAACGAGCTTTTTTCAAACTTTAGCAACGGGTATCAACAAGATTGATGGCTTAATTGCTACTCTAAAATCTCAAGGAAAAGATACGATTCCGGGAGATGATGTATTTAGATTGAGCGATACCTTTGGTTTTCCTGAGGATTTGACCCGTTTAATTGCTGGGGAAAATAATGTAAAAATCGATCACGAAGGATTTGAAAAGGCAAAGAAAGAAGGTCAGGATGTTGCGCGTGCAGCTACAAGTATTGAGTCGGATGATTGGGTAGAGATTCGTGAGGATGACGTTGAGGAGTTTATTGGGTATGATTTTTTAGAAACGAATGTTTCGATTATTAAATACCGAAAAGTAATTCAAAATAAGAATACTTTTTACCAATTAGTATTCAACATTACTCCCTTTTATGCAGAGGGTGGTGGACAAGTAGGAGATTCAGGATGGATAGCGTCTGAATCTGAAAAAGTGGTGATTTTCGATACTAAAAAAGAAAATAATTTAATTGTTCATTTGGCAAAAGATCTGCCGAAAGAACCAATGGGACATTTTAGAGCTTATGTCAGTGCTTCAAAAAGAAGACTATCAGAAGCGAACCATACGGCAACACATTTATTGCATCATACCTTAAGAGAACTGCTAGGAACCCATGTTGAGCAAAAAGGTTCATTAGTAAATGCGAAACATTTACGTTTTGATTTTTCGCACTTTTCTAAAGTGTCAGAAGAAGAATTAGAGACGATTGAAAACAAAGTAAATGAGGCTATTCAAGCAAATATTGCATTGAACGAGCGCCGTGCAGTTCCTATGGAGGTGGCTCATGAATTAGGGGCTATGGCCTTGTTTGGTGAAAAATATGGCGATTTAGTGCGAGTTATTCAGTTTGGAGATTCTGTTGAATTATGCGGAGGAACACACGTGAAATCAACCGGAGATATTCGATTATTTAAAATCACCTCAGAGGGTTCAGTTGCTTCAGGGATTAGAAGAATTGAAGCCATAACAGCTGATACGGCACAAAGCTACTTTAAAGAACGCGCAGATCAATTTGAAGAAATTTCGGCATTGTTGAAAAAACCGAAGAATGCTGTAAAAACTATTCATGAATTGATTGATAAAAACACGAAGTTAACTAAGGAGATTGAGCAATTGAAACGTGAGCAGGTGAAGCAATTAAAGGCAGGCGTTTTAGCGAAAATAGAAAGAAGAGGAGACATAAATTATGTATCCGAAATCCTTGATTTAGATAGTGGATCGATTCGAGATTTGTGTTTTCAGCTCAGAGGAGAAATAGATAATTTATTCGCTGTTATTGGCGGAAAAGCAGACGGAAAAGCAACGTTAAGCATTGTAATTTCAGAAGGTTTAGCGAAATCAAAAGATTTGCATGCGGGCAATTTAGTGCGAGAAACGGCGAAATATATCCAAGGTGGTGGAGGTGGGCAACCATTTTTTGCAACTGCAGGCGGAAAAGACAGTAGCGGTTTGAAAACAGCTATTGACAAAGTTTCAGAAATTACAGGAATTTAAGGCAATTATGGGGGATTGGTTCAAAGATAATAAGACACTAGCCTATGGCATTGGCGCAGTGGTTGCTTTAATAGTGGTATTGATCATTCTTGCCAAATTTTGGATATATGTCATTGTGGCAACTGTATGTATAGGAGTAGGCTATTATTTCGGTCGCCGTCACAAAAAAGAAAGCAATGTTAAAGCTTATAAGAATGAAGAGCGAACAGGCTTTTTATAGTCGCAGACTTAGCCCTAATTCAAAGTGTATGTAATCAAAGGTTTTATTGAAGGAGACTTCTTTAAAGCTATCCCCTATCACAGGTCTGTATTGAATGGTTCCTAAACAGACAAATATTAAATCTATTGTGCAATTCGACCAATTAGGGGTGGCATTTTAAATATTAACGAGAAATAGGCAGATCAATACGAAAACCGAAGGCTAAACGGGCATCATGCGAATAACTTGGGTTCTAATCAATGCTCAAGATGCGCACATCATAAACAATGTCGGTGTTTTTAGGAACAAGATCAACCAAACCTTTAGACCCGTAAGCTAGTTTTGAAGGAATTTCAATAAAAGCATTTTCTCCAGAGCGAACGACTTTCATACCTTGGTGTAAGCCGTCAATTACATTGTCATTTTCAAATCGAAAACTAAATGGTTGACTGTCTTTGAATGAATTGTCATAAAGGCCACCTTTGCTGCCTTTTCTATAAGCGAAATAATCAAAAGTGATTAATTGGTCTTTTTCAGGTTTATTGGCGCTAGTATTTTGTTTCCAAGTATAAATCTTAACGCCCTCACTTAAAACAATTGGTGTTACGCGCTCAACAATTTCAATTTCAACAATTAAATCAGCGTCAGGAGGAACAATGGATGAATAACCATTTTCGCCATAGGCCAATGCGCTCGGAATCATTATTCGCCCAACATCACCAATATTCATTTCTAGGAGTCCTTTTTCCCATCCTTCAACCATCATTCCAATATTGGTTTTAAGTGGGGCAGGGGACTTCATTTCAGAATTTGAATCGAACACCTCACCAGCTGCAACTCGTGCTGTATAGTTAACTAAAACCACATCATTTAACGCAATTGGATCACCTTCATTTTTCACGGTCCATTCAACACGTAATCCACCTTCACCATTGTAAACCATTGAATTGGCTTCGCCCAAAATAGTATCTTTTAGCAAGGCAAATGGTAAATCAGATTCCGTAGAATCTATACCGCTATCTAGCGCAATAACAGAATCAGTTCCGGCAGTGTCAGCAATGTCCGTATCATTATCATTAGAAGATTTTACGCCACTAAAATCACAACTAACAAAAAGAATTGCAGAAAAAAGGCAAGTATAAATGAGCGATAATTTCATTAAGGATCAATTTTTAAGAGTTCAATATCGTATATAACTGGCGAAAGTGGTGGAATTTTTTCAGTATCACCCACCAAACCATGCGCCGCATGACTAGGAATAATGAATTTCGCCTTATCACCTACACACATGAATTGAACACCTTCATGGAGGCCACTTTCAATATCAGATTTTTCAACGATAAAACTTTCCGCACCATTTTCTGAAGACGAATAACAAACATCACCCGAAAGCAATGAAATTTCGAAATCAACTGTCACGGTATTTCCAACCTTAGCAGAATCAGTTCCCTCACCTTTCTGGTAAACCATATAGCGCAATCCAGTTCCAGTTGAAATAACATCCCAATCTGCGTGTGTACTTAAGAAAAGATCAATTTCTTCGCTTTCCTCAGTAGCAAACTGGGCATTCATATTGCTGGACTCATCCGTATCCCAATTCACATTATTAACGATCATGTTTTCCTGCTCATCTTTACAAGCGAAGAGTAGGATAAAACCTATTGGAATAACGTACTTCATTCAAAGTGTGATTTGTTTTCTTCAACGAAATTAGGCAAAATAGTTACAAATTTTTCGATCGCATCAGCCATTTTACCAACGTATTTTCCACCAGAAGCATTTCTGTGACCACCACCGTGGAAATTATTACGCGCCAGGTCATTTACAGGAATTGCAGCAATTGATCGGAACGAGATTTTAATAATTCCGTCAGATTCTTTAAAAAACACTGCCATTTTAACCCCTTCAAGAGACAGTGCCTGGTTCACTAAACCTTCCGTGTCGCCTTTTTGAGCGTCAAAACGTTTTTGTTCCACCTGTGTCAGCGAAATATAAGCTGCTTGCATTTCTGGCACAACAACCAATTTTTCCAATAAGGCGAAACTTGTCAATTTCATGCGGTTTTCAGTGGTTGTAAATAAGTTTTCGTGAATTGGAGCGTGATCTAATCCTTTTCCGATTAGATGCGCCGCAATTTCATGCGTTTTAGGTGTAACGGATGAAAACCTGAACGAGCCAGTATCGGTTATAATTCCGGTATAAATTGCCTCAGACGTTTCGCGGTCAATTTTATCTAAATCATTTCGTGCTTCCATTAACTCAAAAATAAGTTGGGCGGTAGAGCAAGTTTGCGGATCAGAAAACATCAAATCCACAAAGTCCGCAGCAGGGTCGCGGTGATGATCGATCATAATTTTTTTAGCATCTGATTTTGCGAGTAGATCGTCCATGCGTCCAATTCGGCCTGAGGAATTATAATCTAAACAAAAAATCAAATCGGCTTCATCCATTAACTGCACAACTTCTGCCTCACGTTCTTGGTGCGCAATGACTTGGTCAGAGCCGAGCATCCAATGTAGGAAGTTTGGCGCCATATCAGGATGACAGATAGCTACATTATCATGTTCTTTTGTGATGTAGTGATAAAGCGCCAAAGATGAACCAATGCTGTCGCCATCAGGAGATTTATGCGCTGTTATAACCACCTTTTTCGCATTCGCGAGTAGGGTGTTAAATTCTTCAATTTTTTCTTTTGTAAAAATCATAGTATAAAATAAAACCGTCTCGGTTTAGCCGAGACGGTTCTTGAATTTTTTATTTAAATCAGACTAGAATCCGGGTTTTTCTGTTCTTCTGTGTTCTAATAATACACCAACACAGACATTATCTGAATTTGTTAGTTTTTTATTGTCACTACTTCCTGTTGCAGGCACGTTCACTGAAAGATAAAATTTTCTTGTTTTATCAGATGTGAATAAAACGAATGGCGTCATTCCATCATCTTCATTATCAAAAATCACCTCGCGTTGACGCTTGATATTCATGTTTCCATCAGCATCTTTCACACGAACAAGAATGTCTTTAGCAAGTTCAAATTTAACACCTGTTACGCTTTCAACGTCTGTGCAAGTTGAAAGTCTGTATTCAAATCCTTCATATGCTACGAAGCTCATTTCATACACTTTACCCTTTTCAAAGGCAGCACTTCTCGACTGATTATTTAAATTCCAATAAGCACTTTTGTCTTCTTTTGAAAACTGACCCATGCATAAATAATGTGTTTTGTTACACTGCGCATATGCCTGAATAACAATAGCACTTAATAATAAAACTCCTATCCCTAATACTTTTTTCATTTTGCTCTATTTTGTGTAATTATCTCTTAATTCGTTCGCTTTAGCCTTGATTGCATCAAAAGCATCTGCTGTCATGTTGAATGATCCACCACCTGAAATTAACAATGTTCCGTCCGTGTCATTTGCAACTGCTGACTCTGTCTCTTCAAATTCCATGCTAGATTCAAAAACATCCGCCAAATCCATCATATCACCGATCACTTCATTTACTGCTGCATCCTCTGCATACTCGGAAATAAAGTCGATTAGGTTTTCTAAAACTATTTTTTGATCTCCAATTTTATTGATGACTGGATCTTCAGCGTCATACGTTTCAACTAGATTGCAAATAATGTATAAACTCTCTACAAAACCACCTGCCATGATTAATGAAAGTTCAACACCTTTGTCATTTTCTTCTAAATATAAATAGCTGTCGTAATAAGAATCGTTTGAAATTGAAAATAAAGAATCTGAATCTCCTTCATTGTTTTCAATTCGATCCATCATTTCAGAGTCGAAAGCACCAGAAATTCCAAGTTCTTCTCCAAGTTCTTCAATTTGCTTAAAGTATTTAAGGAAGTCTACACCAATTCCAAAACAACTTAAGTAAGCGATATCAGCCGAGTATACACCAAAGTTAATTGACTTTGATTTTTGGTCGATATAGTTTTCAGAATTCTCTAATGGATTAACTAAATTCAATTGTTGCTCACCTCCTTGAAGTTTGATAATATCAAACAACTCGTTTGGTGTTGGTACAGAATACTCTATTGTAGGTTCTACATTTTCAACTATTACATTGCCAGTGGTATCAACAATTTCAACATTGTTTAATTCGCCGTCGTCTCCCGATCCTCCGCAACTAACTGTTAAAAGTCCAGCTGTCGCACAAAAAAGACTGATAATTATTTTTTTTCTTTTCATTAAATAAATGGTTATACGAGTGGTGTCAAATATACTATTTTTTTATCACACAATAAATCAATGATTTAACATTAATTCCTGCGCACATTCTCTTACGGTGTATTGAACATAAAGGTTACACCAAAAAAATTAAGAGGTATTTTATATTTAACCCTTATAAATTATTGATTCGATCGGTTTCATTTTGCAAGGCAGATTTTAGGTTTTCCGAAACTTTAACCAAAGGTAATCTTACATAGGCATCACAAATTCCCTTATGTTTCAACACCTCCTTAACACCTGCCGGGTTTCCTTCAGCAAATAAAAGTGGAATAATTGGCAATAGGTTATAGTGAATTTCTCTTGACATTGGCATGTCATCCCTTAAACCAGCCGCTACCATTTGTTTAAACTCATTTGGAAAGGCATTTCCAATTACTGAAATTACGCCGTCTCCTCCAGTTGCAAGAATTGGCATTGTGATGGCATCATCACCAGAAATCACTAAAAAACCGTCTGGTTTGTTTTGGATAATAGACATGATTTGTTCCATATCTCCAGACGCTTCTTTCACTGCTATGATATTTGAAAATTCATTTGCTAGACGCAATGTTGTTGCTGGTAGAACATTAGATGCGGTTCTACCTGGCACGTTGTAAAGTATGATAGGCAAATCCGTGGCGTTTGCCAGCACTTTATAATGTTGGTAAATTCCTTCTTGACTAGGTTTATTGTAATATGGAGATGCTGAAAGGATTGCATCTACCTTACTAAGATCATAGTTTTGCAAATCATCAGTTAAGGCGTTTGTGTTATTTCCACCAATGCCAAATACGATCGGTAATCTGCCTTGATTTACTGTTGCAACGGTGTCTAATGTCAGCTGCTTTTCCGTTTTTGATAAAACTGGCGATTCACCTGTGGTGCCTTGAACCACCAAGTAATCAATTCCACCATCAATTAAGAATGTGGTTAGTTTCTCTAATGCTTGAACGTCTATATTTCCTTCTTTATCAAATGGAGTTACCATTGCAACGCCAAGTCCTTTAAATCTATTTATTTCCATTTTGACTCAATAGTTTTATTTGTTGTGTTACGGTTTCAATGAATGTTTTCTCTTCCACTTTTTCGTCCACAAGTAAATCATACATTTCAGATTTTTCAATTCCCTTTTTTCCTATGATAAATGTGCTGCTTATCTTTTTTAGTAAAAACTGGTTGAGCACAGTATCAGTCGACAAATCTAAGATTAAATCAAACTGCTTTTGCATCATTTGATTCAATTTATCATTTTTGATTTTTCCCGTTAAATTCAAATCACTTAAATGATAACTATAATTGCCATGAGCCGATTTATCTTCTTTCTCTTTTCTAGCGTAAATGAATGAGATTTTGGCATGCTTAAATATGCTAGTCAGTTCATTTAGCCGCTGCGATTGATCGGTGTCGGCAATAAATAAAATCTCGTGGTATCGATCCAATCCTTTTAAAACGGGTTTGCGTTTTGGGTCTCGCCGTATTTTTTTATTGATAAATAAATTCTTTATTTGATCCGCTCCTGCCATTTATGATATCATTGCTAAAAATTCGTCTTCTGAAATTATTTTAACACCTAAGTCAGTCGCCTTAGCCAGTTTTGCTGGTCCCATTTTTTCACCTGCCACCAAATAATTGGTTTTGGCAGAAATTGATCCTGTGTTTTTGCCTCCGTTTTTTTCAATGAGTTCTTTTAATTCTTTTCGACTCACTTTTTCAAAAACTCCTGAAATCACGAACGTTTTATCGATTAAAAGATCACTGGCATCTTCAGCCACGATCATTTCAAAGCTTAAGCCATATTCTTTTAACCGCCCAATTATCTCGCGGTTAGTTTGTGATTCAAAAAATAGGATGATACTCTGCGCAATTTTATCACCAATTTCCTCAACGTTAATTAAGGTATCAAAATCTGCTGCGATTAACGCTTCTATATTCTTAATGTGTTTTGCTAAAATTTTGGCAACTGTTTCACCTACATATCTTATCCCTAATGCAAAAAGGACACTTTCAAACGGTATGTTTTTGGATTCAGTAATACTTTTTATGGCATTATTTGCAGATTTGTCTGCCATACGCTCCAATTCAACAATGTCCTGGAAGGTGAGTAAATACAAGTCGGCATAATTCTCAATTAAGCCTTGTTTAAAAAGCAAATCGATAGTTTCGGGTCCTAAGCCGTCAATGTCCATTGCTTTGCGAGAGATAAAATGTTCAATGCGTGCTTTAATCTGAGTTGCACAGCCCACAAAGTTTGGACAATAATGATGCGCCTCACCCTCTTTACGAACTAATTCGGTATTACACTCTGGACAATTCTCTATGAATTCAACGGGATCTGCCCCTTGTTGACGCTTATCGAAATTAACTGCAATAATTTTCGGAATAATTTCACCACCCTTTTCCACATAAACGCTGTCGTGTTCATGCAGGTCTAATTTTGCAATTTGGTCGGCGTTATGTAAAGATGCTCGCTTAACCTTTGTACCAGCCAATAAAACGGGTTCCAAATTCGCAACTGGTGTAATAGCGCCTGTTCGACCTACTTGGTAAGTCACTTCATTTAAAGTGGTTTCAACACGTTCAGCTTTAAATTTATAGGCAATTGCCCATCTCGGGCTTTTCGCTGTGGATCCTAAATCGTCTTGTTGAATGTAATTATCAACCTTAATGACAATGCCATCAATTTCAAACGGTAAATTACCGCGCTCCTTGTCCCAATAATTAATGAAAGTCATAATTTCATCAATAGTAGTGCAGGTGGTAATCATGTTTTTGGTTGGGTCGGGTGTTTTAAATCCCCAGCGACCCGCATTTGTTACAGCTTGTGAATGACTTTGGGCGACTAAACTTTCGCCATAAACACCGTATAAATAACAATCCAAACCGCGTTCAGCAACTACTGACGAGTTTTGCAACTTTAATGTTCCAGATGCCGTGTTGCGAGGGTTAGCATATAAATCTTCCCCTAACTCTTCTTTTAGTTCGTTAAGGCGGTTAAAGTTCGTTAAAGGAAAAAAGATTTCTCCTCTAATTTCAAACTTCTCTGGAAAGTTTCCTTTCAATTGAAGCGGTATTGTTTTAATAGTGCGCACATTGGTAGTAACGTCTTCACCTTTTGTGCCATCACCTCTTGTTACGGCTTGTTTTAATTTACCGTTTTCATATCTAATGCCAATTGCAACACCGTCATACTTTAATTCGCAAACATAGGTTGGAGTAGTGGCTGAAAGTTTATGAATTCTAGTTTCCCATTCCACAATTTCTTCTTGAGAATAGCTGTTAGAGAGCGAAAGCATTGGATATTCATGTACAACTGTATCAAATTTCTTAGTGATATCACCACCCACTCTTTTAGTTGGGCTGTTTTCTTCGGCGAATTCAGGATGTGCGGCTTCGAGTTGCTCCAATTCCTTTAAAAGGTGATCAAAGTCAAAGTCACTAATACTTGGTGCGCTCAGTACATAATAATTATAATTATGCTGTCTTAAAGATGTGCTGAGCTGCTCAATTCTCTCTTTAATTTCTGACTTATTCATTATCTGCTGAACTATTTTCTACAATTGGCTCTTCTTCTGCTTGCTCTAGCTTAATAATTTTCTTTTGGTATTTCCCTTGAATGATATCAACGATAACAAGGACAACAATTACAAAGTAGAATGTTGTTTTGCTCATTGGTTCTATTGGGTTACCAAAAATTTCGATATGCGCAAGATGTCCGCCTTCTGATAAAAGCATTACACCAACGATTAATAAGACGAATAGGCCTAGTACTTCGTACATGCGGTTGCGTTGTAGGAAGGTTGCCACTTTATCCGCTAAAACAATCATTAAAATTCCACTAATGACTATAGCTAATGACATAAGTATTAATTCTGCGGTAGCATCTCCCATATGGTTGGTTAATGCCATGGCGCTTAATATTGAATCGAATGAAAATACGAGGTTCATCACAACAATCATAATAATGACCTGACTGACGGATTTTCTGCTATTAGAATCAGATTTGTCTGAATCGAGATGTTCATGTGAAATCATGTGCCAAATCTCTTTAATGGCCGTGTAGATAATAAAAGCACCACCAATTAATACAATTAAACTGTGAATATTAAAGTGTGAATCTAATATACCATGGATCATTACCGGTTCATTCAGACTATTTGTAGTGGTGATAAGTTCTCCAAAATTAAGTCCAAAGATTGGTTCTTGGAATAAGCTGATTAAAGAAGTTAATACAAAGAGTAGCACGATTCTCAAAAGAATAGCCAAACCAATTCCTACTTTTCTGACATACGATCTTCTATCCTCAGGCGCTTTTTTAGATTCTAGCGAGATATAAAGTAAGTTGTCAAAGCCCAATACTGCTTGCAACATTAAAAGCATTAATAGTGTAAAGAGATTTTCAAAAGTAAATAAGTCAGCCATTAGATTTGTTAATTTTTAATTTTGGAATAAAAATAGTTAGTTTTTCAATTCTGAGGTTATGGTTTTGGTTTAATTGCACGAGTCATTTCACGTTTGCCTGGTGGTCCTGGTAAATTTTCAACAATAAAACCGAGTTCTTTTAGGTTTCGTTTGAATTGGCCTTGCGCGCAATAAGTAACCAATATTCCGCCGGGCAATAATAAATCGTACATTATTTTTAAACTTTCAACAGTCCACAAATGTGGTTGCACACGCGGACCAAAGGCATCATAAAATACGAGATCGCATTTTTCGATTAATGGAAGTTGTTCATTTAAATCGCCTTCAATTTTGGTTAATTGAAAAAGGGGATGAATTTTATTTTGAATCATCCACGGTGAAGTATGCAGTGCGTTGTATAATTCAGTAGATTTTTCGTTATCAATGAGTTGCGGATAATTTAGTTCGTTCACTAAATAAATAGAAAGCGGATGTTTTTCAATGCTGATATAATCAATATGAATTTTATTTTCGATTGCAAAGTTCAAAGTAAGTAGGGCGTTTAGCCCTGTTCCAAAGCCCATTTCAAATATTTTTAATGCTTTCTTCTGATCAAAATAGTTAATTCCCGTATTAATAAACACATGAATGGCTTCTTTAAAGGCACCATTTGTAGAATGGTACGTTTCATTTAACTCAGAATTTAACAAAGTTTTAGAATTGTCTTGTGTTACAATAATTTTTCTATTCATTAGTTTTATATCTTTGAAGAAAATTACAAAGCTATGTCACGTTTATTAGTGTTCGCACTTTTTGGAGTATTATTTATTAACATCAGTTGCGAACGTTGTAAAAGTTGTCGCTATTCTTATACAGAGACAATTATTGTCGAAACCCCAGATGGTGAGGTTGAAGAAAAGATTGAACATGAAAATTTAATCTTGTTAAAAGAAGATGGATCGGAAAATGGGCAAGAATGTCTTAAACGGGAAGATTATAAAGATTTTGATGATGCAAATGCCGCGTTTACCATTCAAAATGATTATTTGTTTGAGCAAGAAAACACGGATTTGAATAATTTCCAGTATGAATGCGTAGATAGTTAGGTCTATTTACGGATTGTTTTAACGTTTGTTTTCCAGTAGTTTAGCAGTCAATGCTGCAACCAATTCTTGAGGCGAATTTGTCGGCTTCATATTGTCCTTTTTTACGAAAACTAAAGTCGTTTTTGCGCTTGTTAATAAGAGCTTGGTTTCGTTATAAATTTCATAGATGAACTTTATTTTCACAGAAGGTATTTCTTCGATCATTGTATGGATCGTAATAAGGTCATCATAATGGGCTGCTTTAATATATTTTACACTAAAATCTATGACTGGTAACATGATGCCTTGTTTCTCCATGGATGCATAGCTAACGCCCAGTGCGCGTAGCATTTCCACTCTTCCGATTTCGAAAAACTGAGCGTAATTTCCATAATAAACGTAACCCATTTGATCAGTTTCTCCGTATCTTATTCGGATTTTTGTTTCATGTAAATACATTTTCCGTATATTCGTATTCGGTCATTTTCGCTCCCGCTATAAAGTAACTTAAATTTCCGAATTGAGCAGAAAAAAAGCGATAAAAAATTCAAAAAAAAGTACCAGTAAAAAAAAGTGAAAAAACAATATCAATTTCATTTTTTTTATAACTTTTTTATGTGAATATTTGTTGACAAGTTTATTGGGGTGCCGATAGAGATGTTGAGAAGGACCAATACAGTGTAAAAAAACCAGTTTTATTATAATATACCCCCTACCTGGATGAAGAATAAAAAAAACCATGAATTGATTTGGGAAGATTGCCTCAAGATAATTAAAGACAATATCAGCTTGCAAAGTTTCAAAACTTGGTTTGAGCCGATAGTTCCTATTCGATTTAAATCAAAGGTTTTGACATTGCAGGTGCCATCTCATTTCTTTTATGAGTGGCTAGAAGAGCATTACATTGACTTATTAAAGAAGGTAATTAAAAAAGAAATTGGCGCAGATGCGAAGTTGGAGTATTCCATTATTATGGATAAAAGTGTAGATAAGAAGACGCCATATACCGTTAATTTACCAACTTCAAGTAAAAAGAATTTATCAAACACGCCAGTTTCAATGCCTTTGAACATTGGTGAAAATCCAATTCGTAACCCTTTTGTTATACCAGGATTGAAAAAGGTAAACGTAGATTCAAATTTGAATCCTACTTATTCGTTTGATAATTTTATTGAAGGTGATTGCAATCGTCTAGCTCGCTCAGCAGCTTTCGCGGTTTCGAATAAACCCGGTGGAACAGCATTTAATCCGCTTCTTATATACGGAGGTGTTGGTTTAGGAAAAACACATTTGGCGCATGCGATCGGAATTGGAATTAAAAACCAATTCCCAAACAAGACCGTGCTTTATACACAAGCAGAAACTTTTACAAGACAGTTCATTGATTCTATAAAGAACAATACGACCAACGATTTTATCAATTTTTATAAGTTGATGGATGTGTTGATAATTGATGATGTTCAGTTTTTTGCAGGAAAAGAAAAGACTCAGGACGCTTTCTTCCATATTTTTAACCATTTACACCAAACAGGTAAACAATTGGTTTTAACGGCAGATAAAGCACCTGTAGAAATGAAGGGTATTGAACAACGTTTACTCTCTCGATTTAAATGGGGATTGTCTGCAGATGTTCAACCGCCAGGATTAGAAACAAGAATTGCAATTCTAGAAAAGAAAATCTATGGCAATGGTGTAAACTTACCAGCAGATGTACTAGAATACTTAGCATATAGCATTAATACCAACATTCGAGAAATGGAGGGCGCCTTAACGTCCTTGATCGCTCAAGGCTCTTTAAACAAAAAATCTATTACTATTGAGCTTGCTAAAAAGATGATTGACAAATTTGTCAAGAATACTGCACGCGAAGTATCAATGGACTATATTCATAAAATTGTGTGTGATTATTTCAATCTACCCATTGAATTGCTTAAATCTAAAACTCGAAAAAGAGAAGTGGTACAAGCAAGGCAAATTGCAATGTATTTTGCTAAAAAAATGACAAAATGGTCATTGGCAAGTATTGGAGCGCAATGCGGAGGAAAAGATCACGCGACTGTTCTGCACGCCTGTCGAACGGTAAACAACTTGGCTGAAACCGATAAACAGTTTAGAGGGTATCTGGAAGATTTAGAGAAAAAATTAAACGTAAATTAAATTTAAAAATGCTTTCAAAAATTGAAAGCATTTTTTTTGAATAAAAGAATTCGAGCATGAGAGTATTAATGGTTTGTTTGGGTAATATTTGCCGCTCGCCAATTGCTGAGGGAATTTTACGACAAAAAGCCGCCGAACAAGGAATTGACGTGGCAACTGATTCAGCCGGAACTGCGGCATATCACGTTGGCGAAGCTCCAGATCGTAGAATGATAATGACCGCTGGTAAGAATGGAATTGATATTTCAGATTTAAGCGCCAGACAATTTGTTAAAGCTGATTATCAAAATTTTGATTTAATCTACGCCATGGATCAATCAAACTATGATAATATGATTCGATTAGCGGCGACTGAAAGTGATCGACAAAAAGTGCGACTTATTTTAAACGAATCCAATCCGGGTTCTAATGCTGAGGTGCCAGATCCATACTATGGTGGT
The DNA here is from genome assembly GCA_905478225.1 of uncultured Crocinitomix sp. Taxonomy (GTDB): domain Bacteria; phylum Bacteroidota; class Bacteroidia; order Flavobacteriales_D; family Crocinitomicaceae; genus Crocinitomix. The sequence goes on along the minus strand of CAJQHR010000027.1, from coordinate 25,533 downwards.
GATCAAGGTTTTCAACATGTTATAGATTTATTGGATGTTGCCGTTGATAAAGTAATTGAAAGAATTAAAACAAATGGCTAAGCTTTATATAATTCCAATTCCTATTAGTGAAAATACGTTGGAGCAAGTTCTTCCAACCTATAATCACGGTATTGTTAAAGAACTACGTCATTTTGTGGTGGAACGCATTAAAACGGCCCGTCAATTCTTGCGTCAAATGGATCGCGAATTTCCGATTGACGATTCTCAGTTTTATGAATTGAACAAGCATGATGGCTATACATTTCACAGAGAAGCAATTGAGGCATTGAGAAATGGGAACGACGTTGGATTAATGTCCGAAGCGGGATACCCTAGCGTTGCAGACCCTGGGAGTGAATTTGTGGCATTGGCGCACAAAAATAATATTGAAGTGATACCATTAACCGGTCCAAGTTCCTTGCTTTTGGCCTTGGCCGCCAGCGGAATGAATGGACAAGGATTTACATTTAACGGATATTTGCCAAAAAAAGATCCCGAGCGTGCTTCAAAAATTAAAGCAATAAATCAAACAGTAATAAAAACGGGATATGCGCAGCTTTTTATTGAAACGCCGTATCGAAATGAAGTCATGTTAAACGACATTATTTCTTATTGTCATCACGAATTGAAATTAACAATTGCTTATGATGTAACAGGGGAAAAGCAAAAAATTAAAACTAAAACAATTGGAGATTGGAGTAGGTCACCGTTTAAATTTGATAAAACTCCTTGTGTGTTTGTTTTGGGGAGTTGACGATTTGACGGGGTTTTTGATGATGTGATGATTCGAAATTTCGCATGATTTGATGCCGTAGAGTATATTGTTTTTGATGATTGAATCTTCTTAGGAGTCGCGAAGGTTATTATTTATTTCTCATTTTTTGTGTCGCATTGAATAATTCTTAGTTTTATGTTACACATTAACCCAAATGTAGTATGGAAAAGAAAAATGATCTGTTAGAATTAACGTATGAATTCTCATTGCGAATTATTAAATATTATGAAGAATTAGATTTAGCGAGAAAATTTGCCATTTCAAATCAATTGATTCGATCTGGTAATTCAATCGGTGCAAATGCAAGGGAGGCTCAGAACGTACATGGGCGTAAAGATTTTGTCGCTCGACTCATTATTTCAGCTAAAGAGGCGGACGAATCAGAATATTGGTTGATGTTATGTAGAGATTCTGAGGGGTACCCCAATCCAAACGAATTGTTGGAATTAATTTTAAGAATAAAGAAGTTACTTTCAAAAATTATTGCCGCAACAAAAAGAAACTACTAAATTCAAAGAAAATATAGAAATAAACAATCTAACCTCAAGACTAACATAACGCCAAAAACATCAACCATCAAATCATCAGATAATCAAAATCATCAGATAATCAAACAACAAATGAAAACAGCAATAAACCTATTCAGAACCTCAAGAGAAAACTGCATTCGAATCATAAAAGACTTAACTCTTGATCAAATAAATGAAATCCCAGAGGGTTTTAATAATAATATAGCTTGGAATTTAGGGCACATAGTAGCAACTACCAAAGGCTTAGTTTATTCACTTGCAAGATTAGAAGGCGGACTTGAAAAAGAATTTATCCTGAAATATAAAAAGGGATCAAAACCTGGTGGAGCTATTGCTCAGGAGGAATTTGAATTTATTACGGAGGCTATTTTAAATCAAGTAGATAAATTGGCGGCCGATTTGGAAAATGGAATATTTAAAACCTATACGGAATACCCAACATCTTACAATTTTACAATTACAAATGTGGAGGAAGCCGTGCAATTTAATAACCTCCACCAAGCACTACATATTTCTAGCATGATGGCTATTCGGAGAAACTTGAAGTAAATGAAAGCACTCCTAGTTCTTGTTTCATTATCGGTCATTAATTTAAATGCCCAGTTTTCAGGTTGGTGGCGGAAAGAAGTATCTGATTTTGAATTGACAGGACCTGTTAAAACAATGAGTCAAAAGGCTTATTATAAATATAGAGGTAAGAAAAAGGTAAAGCAATTAATTAAAAACCCTGATCATATTGATTATGATCACAATTCGGTTTATCACAACCGAGAAACTGAATTTTCACCGACTGGTAAAACCGTAAAAGATACCTATTTTGAAGCACGCTCTTACGGTATGAGCGGTAATTCAGAGGGGATAGTGAAATACGACCTAGAATGCAATTATAATAAAAATGATGACTGGTTCTATTTCATTGGGCATGATACGGAAGGTTATGATCGCGTAGTTGCGAATATAGATTCTGCATTATATAATCAAAATGGAGATGTAATAGAGCAGAAAGGTTATTGGTATGGTGAATTGACATGGTCGATATTCTAACCCCGTAAAGCAGTCACAATCTTTATAGGTGGCAATACGATCCCCTATAATTTTAATTTTTAAAGGAATAATGCCTTCCGATTTTAAAAAAGTCTCTAAAGTGTTTTTAGATTTTCGGTCGCTCGATTCGTGCGCCCAAAAAAGAAGACTGCGTTGTTTCTTTATAAATAATCTATTTACCATCTGTGGTTTTTGAACAGCTTTGCAGCCCATTAAAACTTATGAGGATAAGGCCAATCGAAAATAGGAATAATCGCATTTTGTGTTTTGGAATAAAACAGACCAAATTTCGTTCCAAAAGGGCACAAATTGCTATATTTGTGCTTCGATAAAACGACGAATCACATGGAAAAAATCGCACCATACAAACCTATTAATAAAGTACGAATTGTAACAGCTGCTTCCCTTTTTGACGGACATGATGCTGCCATAAATATTATGCGGCGAATCATTCAGTCAACAGGCTGCGAAGTTATTCACTTAGGACATGACAGAAGTGTTGAAGAAGTGGTGAACTGCGCTATTCAAGAAGATGTTCAAGCAATCGCAATGACATCTTATCAAGGCGGACATACAGAATATTTAAAATATATGTATGACCTTTTGAATGAGAAAGGAGCCGGACAAATCAAAATTTTTGCTGGTGGTGGTGGTACAATTTTACCAGACGAGATTAAAGAATTAGAGGCTTATGGAATTGAGCGCATCTATCACCCAGATGATGGACGTGAAATGGGCTTACAAGGAATGATCAACGATTTAGTAGAGCGTGCAGATTTTTCTGTGGGAGACACTTTAAATGGAGAAGTGGATCATTTAGCAGAAAAGGAAGTGACAGCAATAGCACGGATGATCAGTGCGGCTGAAAACTTTCCTGAAAATGCTGAGGCGCATATGGAAAAAGTGCGCGAAATGGCAGCAGCTGTGGATACACCAATTTTAGGAATTACTGGAACGGGTGGTTCTGGAAAATCATCTTTAGTGGATGAGTTAGTACGTCGTTTTTTGGTTGATTTTAAAGATAAAACAATTGCAATTGTCTCAGTTGACCCTAGTAAGCGGAAAACTGGTGGCGCATTATTAGGCGATCGAATTCGAATGAATGCGATTAAGAATGATCGTGTTTATATGCGTTCATTGGCTACACGTCAAAGTAACTTGGCGTTAAGCAAACATGTTTCAGAGGCTCTTTTAGTTTTAAAAGCTGCCCAATTTGATTTAATCATTTTAGAAACTTCAGGTATCGGTCAATCAGATACAGAAATCATGGATCATTCTGAGGTTTCATTGTATGTAATGACTCCTGAATTTGGCGCAGCAACGCAGTTAGAGAAAATTGACATGTTAGATTTTGCTGACATTGTTGCGATTAATAAGTTTGATAAACGTGGGGCTTTAGATGCAGTTAGAGACGTGAAAAAACAATACGTGCGCAATCACCAATTATGGGAGGTTGATCACAACGATTTACCAGTTTACGGTACAATTGCTTCGCAATTTAATGATCCAGGAATGAATACGCTTTACAAAGCGATTATGGATAAAATTGTTGAAAAAACAGCGGCAAAAAGTTTAGTTTCTGATATGGCAATCACGGCAGAAATGTCTGAGAAAATATACATTATTCCACCAGCACGTTCACGCTATTTATCCGAAATCTCTGAAAATAATAGAGGATCTGCTGAAGTAGCGGCGGAGCAACAAGAGGTGGCACAAAAATTATATGGAATCTATAAAACGATTGAATCTGTTTCTGGTCAAAAAGTGAATTTAAATTCAATCGGAATTGATGATGAAGGATTGACAGCGGATAATCAAGAATTTTTAGATTTATTATTGAAAGAATTTGCACGCATCAAAATGGATTTGAGCCCGTATAATTGGGAGCATGTTTTGAACTGGAATGCAAAAGTAAAAACCTATAAAGATCCAGTTTATACCTTCAAAGTAAGGGATAAGGAAATTAATATTGATACGCATACAAAATCACTCTCGCAATCAGATATTCCAAAAATTGCCTTGCCTAAATATTCGGCTTGGGGAGATTTGTTGAGATGGATTTTACAAGAAAATGTACCAGGTGAATTCCCTTATACTGCCGGACTATATCCGTTTAAGAGAACAGGTGAGGATCCAACAAGAATGTTTGCAGGAGAAGGTGGACCAGAACGAACCAATAAGCGATTCCACTATGTAAGTTTAGGAATGCCCGCTAAGCGTTTGTCCACGGCATTTGATTCTGTAACGCTTTATGGAAATGATCCAGCAGTGCGACCAGATATTTATGGTAAAGTTGGAAATTCAGGAGTTTCTATTTGTTGTTTAGATGATGCGAAAAAACTATACTCTGGTTTTGACTTGTCGCATTCATTGACATCTGTTTCAATGACCATTAACGGACCCGCGCCTATGTTGCTTGGGTTCTTCATGAATGCAGCAATCGATCAAAACTGTGAAAAATACATTACAGAAAACGGTCTGGCTGCAGAAGTTGAAGCGAAGATTGCAAAAATTTACGGTGATAAAGGAATTACACGCCCTGCTTATCAAGGTGATTTGCCAGAAGGGAATAACGGTTTAGGTTTAATGCTATTAGGAGTTACCGGTGATCAGGTTTTACCTGCAGATATTTACGGAAAAATAAAAATTGACACCTTAGCACAAGTTCGTGGAACGGTGCAAGCAGATATTTTAAAAGAAGATCAAGCACAAAACACGTGCATTTTCTCAACTGAATTCGCCTTGCGATTAATGGGGGATGTTCAAGAATATTTTATAGATAACGGTGTACGTAATTTCTATTCTGTTTCAATTTCTGGATACCATATTGCAGAGGCTGGAGCCAATCCAATTACGCAATTGGCTTTGACATTAGCAAATGGCTTTACTTATGTAGAGTATTATTTGAGCAGAGGAATGGACATCAATAAATTTGGCCCAAACCTTTCCTTCTTCTTTTCAAACGGAATTGATCCAGAATATGCGGTGATAGGAAGAGTTGCTCGTCGTATCTGGGCAAAAGCCATGAAGAATAAGTATAAAGCCAATCCAAGAGCGCAAATGTTGAAATATCACATTCAAACCTCTGGTAGATCTTTGCATGCACAGGAAATTGACTTTAACGATATTAGAACTACGCTTCAAGCCTTGTATGCTATTTACGATAATTGTAATTCATTGCATACAAACGCTTATGACGAAGCGATTACGACTCCTACAGAAGAATCTGTAAGACGTGCAATGGCCATTCAGTTGATTATTAATAAAGAGCTTGGATTAACGCAAAACGAAAACCCAATTCAAGGCGCCTTCATCATTGAAGAATTAACCGATTTAGTGGAAGCAGCTGTGTTAACTGAATTTGATCGTATTACCGAGCGTGGAGGAGTACTTGGCGCAATGGAAACTATGTACCAGCGTAGTAAAATACAAGAAGAAAGTTTGTATTATGAAACGTTAAAGCATAACGGCGAATTCCCAATTATTGGTGTGAACACCTTCTTGAATAAAAAAGGATCACCTACAATAGTTCCTGAAGAAGTTATTCGTGCAACAGATGAAGAAAAAGCTTACCAAATAACCATGCTTGATGAATTGAAAAAGGGACATGTCGATAAAGTGGCAGAAGCATTATCGACAATCCAAATTGCTGCCGTGCAAAACGAAAACATCTTTGCGCACTTAATGGAAGCTACCAAATTTTGTTCATTGGGTCAAATCACTCAAGCTTTATTTGAAGTTGGCGGACAGTATAGAAGGAACATGTAAGCACCTGTCCGATTTTCTAAAATAGAATTATTGAAACGGAATGCAATAGGGAAGATAGAAGAACGGGACCATTTTGAAGCAATGAGTTTAGTTTAGGCTGATTTTCTGAAAAGTGCAAATTTGAAAAATCACTTGCGCAATTCAATAATGAAATACGCAGCATGACCCGTATCTTGCGCTTGAAATAAATCATGCCCAAATTTGCTAAACATATATTTTACCCATTTGTCATTGCGCTAAGTATGATTGGAGCATGGCTTTTAATAATACGCTTTGAGCGAATTGATTACGTGTTTATTCCAGGTGTTGTTTTGTTTCCACTCATAATTCTATTCGTTTTATTGGAGCATTTTTTTCCCTATCAAAAAAATTGGAATGAGCCCGTTGGTGATTTGAGTTCAGATTTGATTCGAACTTTTTTTGTATTGCCAATTGCAGGTAAGTTTGGTGAATTGCTACTATTACTGCTTTTATATTCGCCATTATTATATCTCAGTTCTGTTTTTAACGGGAATCTTTTGAGGTCTGAATGGGGAACTACCTTGAATGTGATTTTGGCTTTATTGCTCTGCGAATTTTGTTATTATTGGATTCACCGCCTGAGTCATAAAAACAAACTTTTATGGCGTTTACACGCTGTGCATCACGGAGCTGAACGGGTATATTGGGCAAATTCCGGACGTTTTCACTTTTTGGATGCTTTTTTAGGGGGGATGGCTTACTTTTTACCATTAGTTTTATTGGGTGCTTCACCTGAAGTAATCGTTTTAATTCTTACACTATCAGGTGTGTCTGGAATTCTAGAGCATGTAAATATTAATTTTAAGGCTGGGTTTTTAAATTATATTTTTAATACGGCTGAACTACATAGGTGGCATCATTCTGAAAAGGAACATGAATCGAATCGGAATTTCGGCAAAGTTTTAATTGTATGGGATATAATTTTTGGTTCCTACTTGTGGCCCAAAAAACGTGAGATTGAAAATGTGGGAATTGAAAACGAAAAGGTACCTGTGAAGTTTTTTGCGCAACTCATTTATCCATTCAAATCAAGAGAGCAAGACTAAGAATTCATTCAATTTTCAATGTATAAATCGGTTTTTTACGAATCATACCTTGTGCGCTGCGCACTTTTATTTCGCTAAATTGAAGTTGTTCTCCTTGTTTTAGGGTTTTGATATAATTCAATTGTGCACTGGTCAATTGAATTCCAATTGTAGGATCAAATGTCTTCGTTTCTTTTCCATCTACATCCAGAATTTTTAATTGAAAACTAACTAATACCTCATAGTCCTTATAAAAACCGCCTACTTCTAAGTTGAGGTATGGGTTATTGAGAATGGATTTAACCGTCGCATATTCTGTTTCAATTTCCCCGAGTTGCACATTCGCAAGTGGTGGATGCATTACCAAAAAAAGTTCCTTTTGCATTTCCTCGTCGTTAATGAAGAAGCGTAGCGTATCCATATGTGTGCGATAACGTGGTTTAAGAATGAACGTGCTATCATTAACTTGAGTAACTGACGACGCGCTTGCTGTAAGATATGTATGTTCAACTTCTGGTAATCCAGAAATTATGATTTCATTTTTGCAACCGGCATAAACCAATTTGTACTGCAGATCAGTTAAACTATTGTTTGTAAAATCCATCTGCCCATAGCTAAATGGCATCATTAGCGTAATGAGGAATAGCAATCCTATGGTTTTTATGTGGCTCAAATTTGTTTGAATTCAATTAATATGGACCTAAAGTATAAAAAATGAGGCTATACCAGTAGGACAATAACAGAACTATAACATCTCAGTCCATAAAGAATTGAGCTTTATAAATGATTTTCAGCATAATTATCTCGATTCAAGCGTAATTCACAGTGAAATTCGGTTATTTTTGAATAAACTAATAAAACGTGGCTTCCACTTTAACACTTTTTATTTTTGAAAACCAAAACTTTTATACAAGAGCGGTTTAAATCCGTATTGTTTCCGGCCTTATTAATGGGTTTGTTAACGAATGCCTATATCTGAGTTTTACTGGTGTTAGCAGGTGCGTATGAAGTTTTATTGAGCCCAATTATTGGTGCGGTAATATTTTTTGGATTGTATTTCCTTTTAAAAGTTGATCGCATTAAATCGAAACTGGCATTTTTCATAACGGCTTATACGGTGCTTATTGAAATTGTGACTCACACCTACTTTTTAGGTTGGGGATGTGGATTTTATTATTTCATGTTTCTCTTACCAATCGTATTTTTAATTAATCCAGTTTGGAAAAAAAGCACCTTTGTGCTATTTAATGGTTCAATGGTTGGGGCTGCAATTTTGGTTTGGTACGTTTATCATAATTCCACTGGTGTTTATCAGTTATCCGGTAATAGCCCAGATTTTATCAATTTTATAAATGCAACTGGAACGGCCGGAATTGTTTTGGTAATCATGATTTATTATAGCCGAACAATTTATAAAAAAGAAGAGGCTTTGATGGCAGCAAATAATGAATTGGGAATTCAAAACAAAGCGATTTTATTACAGAACAAAAATTCTCAAATCTTAATTAAAGAAATACATCACCGCGTTAAGAATAACTTGCAAATAATATCCTAACTAATGTCCTTACAAAGCAGAGCAGTTGAGGATACTGAAGTGGCCGAAGTTTTAAATGAGAGCAAAAGAAGAGTAGAGGCGATTGCTTTGATTCATCAAAAACTGTATCAAGAAGATAAAATTAACCAGGTGGACTTTAAGTCATATTTGGAAGATTTTATGAATTCGCAACAGTTAATGGCCACGCATTTAAAATGCAAAGTTGATTCTGAAGAAACTACATTGAATTTGGACATTGCTGTCCCGCTCGGGTTAATCATTTCTGAATTAATCACCAATATTGTAAAGCATGCTTTTGACGGCGTAGTTAATCCTGAGTTAAGTGTCAAATTAAAAAGCGTTGCAGAAGGTTATGAATTAGTAGTGAAAGACAATGGAGTAGGTCTTCCAAAAGGTTTTGATTTAATGAATTCAGGATCATTAGTGACTGAGATCATTACCGCCTTAACAGAACAAATATCAGCCGAAATTACCTACTATAATAATAATGGCGCTGAATTTAAAATTCTATTTCAAGATATTCCTGTCGAGCTCGTGTAAAATTAATTAGTGCAACTTAAAGGCTTCGTATTGATGGAATATCGCTTTAAGTTCAGGACGAGTCATTAAAAATGCCTGATAATCTATAGGTAGTTCGTTAAACGCTTTTTTCTCCATAAGCCTTTCTCCTGCGGCATTCACGATAGAGATTTTATATCCAATGGTAATATCGAGCTCGTTTAATGTGGGTACAAAAAGAATATATTCATTATTATAAGGCACAACAATTCTATTATCGGCTGGAATAAACCAGTTTCCATTCGCATAATCGTAGATGCCTGAACGATAATATCCGGCTAAATCTGCGGGATATACCCCATAATAGAAACCTGTATTAGGATTATATATGATTGAATCCTCAGCAGGGTACATAAAACTCCTCAGTGGAACAGCATTGGGATCTCTAAAATCTTCATTCCAGTCTTCAATATAAATCAAAGAATCATTGACTTGCTTTACATAAAAAACCTTGTGTTTTTCTTTTTTTCCGTTTTCTATGTACTTTTTAGTCGAATCCGGATCAAATCTGGGCTTTTTCCATCCGTCAACTTCAAAATCCAACTTCGTTCGATCCTCAAAGAGTAAATTTGTGTTTCCGTGATCATTTTCCGCCTGCAAGGCAAATCCATGATCTCCGGTAAAGGCTTCAAAATTTGTACAATTCTTTAAATCAATGACGGTGTCGAAATGCGCATTTTCATAATGAAGACGAGCATTGTTGATCGAAATAAAGCTGTTTGATTCAGTTTGATGATAAAGGTATGGTTCAGGAATATGCAAAATATTACTCCTGTTAAGGTCAACAAGCCCCGTATTGCCATCACTTGTAAAATAATAAGTGTCATTAGAATATTGAAAATTGCTGAGATAAAGGCTGTCAACTTTATAATTTGGAACGAATAAATGATCATATGATCGGTCTTCATACAATTCCGATTCTAGCATGTTTTCAAACAAAAAAGAGCCTTCATTATTCTGGAAACTGCATTCATAGTGGAGAAGATTTAAATTGTCATCCAGAATTGCTTTGCTAATTAAAAAACCACCATAACTTTGTAAAACCCATGCGTTCGTTGGGGAAATCAACTATTTTTGCGTTTTCAAGTCAAAAATTCCAGATTCATAAACTCCAGGGTCGTTTGGGGGATACACGGTTTCATAATGTCCTGTTTCGGGATTGTAGGCAATGGAATCCTCACCCCACATATCTTCTATATAAGGCATGGTATATTGATCGATTAATTCTGGAATATGGTACTTTAAATAGATGAGCGAATCGCCAATTTTTTCGAGTCCTAAATGATTATCGGAGAAGAAGTATGAACGATCAATTTTTTGCAGACAAACTTCGCCAACACAAGTATCTAAATAAGTAATGTCGTCTATCACTATATAGTCTAAAAAGATTTCAACATCCCGGTATATTTTTATTGACTCTCGGATTGGAATTGGAAATTTATTGAAGTCTTTCGGTACTTGACCCCATGATCGCTTAATAAACTCAAATCCATTATCCCCATATGCAGCTAAATAACTATAATCATTGCCTATTTTATGCGCAAATTCATAGCGCGGTTCAAAAATCGTTTCATTTGAAAAATGTAAAAAATCTGGAATTGTGACTGTATAATCACTATTACATTCCGAGTCAAAAAGATATAAGCTTTTTAGACCCATTCCCTCAGCACTTTTGATATAATAAAATGTGCTATCTCTATCAAATATTAATTCAGAATCACTAAATAAATTCTTAGGAAGTTCACGATTAGATTTTATGCCCATATATTCTGTTGGCACAATTTGATCTCCGTTTTTTTTATAGATGTCGTAATAGGCAATTTCATTCATACCATCTTCAGCATGGAAAAGGCAAATAAATAAATTGTTTTCAAAATAGATATTTTCATATTTCGGTTTAATTTGCCACTCTCCAGTTTTAGTCGATTGAACTCCAGAGGTACGAATTGCTGGCTGATCAGGCGGATAAACGGCGTTGTAAAAGCCAGTTTTCTCATCATAAATAAGGGAGTCCTCTTCAGTATTTAATTCACTTTTTATAGGCATGGCCACTGGGTCTCGAAATAAAGGCATATAATTATAAATAAGCAATGAATTATCTATTAAACGCAGTCCAGACGTGGGCGTGGCATTAGGGGACTCACAAATCATTTCTTCAGGAATGGAAGCTATGATAGATGTGTCGTGTGGCGGAATGATACAGAGGTCATTAAAATGCATTTTATTCAAAAGTAATTCTGACTGATTCTGAGTCATGAGACACTTTTCCGCTTCCATATTTAAATCGTATGCACTTACAATTCCTTTTTTATCTAAGCGAAATAGATAGTTGTAAGAATCACTATAGTGAAAGAACGATTTTTCAGGTTCAATAATATACTTTTTAGACTGCTTATCATATAAACCTGTTTTCTTTTTGTGTTTAACAAGGAGGTAGGTTGTTCCTTGTAAAATTTCAATTTCACCCTTTTTAATGCCTGGATAAACTTGACCAAAGGTTGAAAACGAAAAGGTGAAAATTAATGAACTAAGTAAAAGAGTAGGGAAGTATTTGCTGTTCATAGGAAGATGTTAGGACTTATAAATATGGACATAAAATGTTAGTTATCAAAAATATAAGATAAAGAACTAAGTTTTGTTACATAAGATTTCCTAACGTAGTGCAAGCTTTATTGCGATATCATCTTTTGGACGTAGCGTCATTAATGGACCCATTTCTACAAAGTAATTTTCGTCTGATTCAATTTTAAAACGTTGAACCGTTTTTGCCAAAATCAACACCATTTCCATCATGGCAAAATTCCGACCTGCACATAAACGCGGACCTGCACCAAACGGAATAAATGAAAATGGTTTTTGAGTGTCCATATTTTCTTTTGAAAAACGATCAGGATCAAAGGTATTTGGGTTTTCCCAATAATCAGGGTGGAGGTGCAATACTAAAGGACTCATGCGAACATGCGAACCTGCAGGGATTTCATAATCGCCAATTTTATCGGCTGCTAAGTTTTGGCGTCCCATATGCCAAACAGGTGGGTACAAGCGCATAACTTCATTCAAAACTTGGGCAGTATATTCAAGATGATATAAGTCCGTATATGTAAGTTCACGATCGCCTAAATTGCTTACTTCTTCAAAAATGCGCGCCTCAATTTCCGGATGTCTGCAAAGTTCGTAAAACGCCCACATCAGCACATTGGCTGAGGTTTCATGACCGGCAATAAATACAGTCATCACTTCATCTCTAAGCTCCTCCGCATTTAATCCTTCTAAATCACCACCTGGATTCATAAATCGCGATAATAAATCATCTGGATTGGCATTATTTTTTTGTTTTTCTTCAATTATTTTATAAACCAAGCTGTTTAAATGCCCCAAGGCGGCATGAAATTTTCTATTCTTCGGTGTTGGCCAATTGGCGGGCAATACAAATGGGTTTTTTAATGCTCTATCGTTAATCCATCCCAAGGCATAACTCACTGAATCCCATAAGTCTGATTCGTAATCGATTTTAGTAGAAAAAAGCGTTTCGCTAATTATAGCCATGGTCACCTTCATCATTTCACGCGAAATATTGATAGATTCTCCCTTTTCGGCTTTGTCGTTCCAATCTGCTAATAGTTCGTTGGTGTTTTGAATTACAGAATGCGAATAAGTTTCAATGCTTTTATGACTGAATGCGGGTTGATAGAGTTTTCGTTGTCTTAGCCATTTTTCACCGTCGCTTGTAAATATTCCCATTCCGCCTAATAGTCGTAAGGGCTTATAACCAGGACTTTTTACATAGTTTTTATGGTTGTTCTGCAATACGTGGCGCACATATTCCGGATTATTGAGAAGGTAGATCTTCTTATTCAATAATTTGAAGAGCACTATATCTCCATGCTCGGCAGCAGAATTCATCATGAAATTAATCGGGTCATTTTTAAAACCCATTAAGTGTCCAATAATCGGATGTCCTTTTGGCTGTGGAGGTAAGTTCATAGTTTAGGCAATAGTTTTTAGTCAATAGTCAATAGTCATTAGTTTTTAGGCAAAAGGCAATGTTCAATGTGCAATTTTCAATGCGGCATACTGAGTTTATTTAGGTGTATAATTATCTATTATGATTTTGGTTGAATGATTAATCTATTATCACATTAAACCATTAAACCATTAAACCATTAAACCATTAAACCATTAAACCATCTACTGCCTTCTACCTATTTAAGTTTTTCTATCTGCAATTTACTCTTATGCCTCGCATCTCTCGGCAATGGTTTTTCGCTTTTTTTAATTTCGTCAATTGGGTAATTACAATCCGCGATTGCTTTTTTTAATTCTACATCATTCAAATTCTTCTTACTGTAATAATGCAAACAAATTTTGCCTTCCGAATCTTGCACATATCCCAAGTCATTCAATCCAAATTCAAGTTCTAGAAATTGTTCAATCGGGTAAGGATAGTACTTTTGACCATTTCGCTCAATGACCCTATGATCTCGGCCAACTAAATAAAGAACACCTTTCTCTAAATAACCTAAATCTCCTGTTCGGTGCCATATGGTTTCTGATGAATCAACTATTTTGTTTTTTGCAAAAGCTGCGGGGTTTTCATAATAGTTTTTGTTTACGTGATTTCCAGTCACTACAATTTCTCCAATCTCGCCATCATTCAGTTGTAATGTTTCAAACGTTGTGGAATTGATTGGTACTTTTTTCAATTCTAAAATTTTTAATTGAACCTCAGGAACAGGTGGACCCACATAAACGCCCTTTAAAGGTTCGGCTAATTTTTTATTGATCTCATTAAATGTTGTAATACAAATTGGTTCCGCTTCGGTTGAGCCATAAATCGCTTCAAAATAGACCGAAGTGCATTTTTCAAGCGCAGTTTGCACAAGGTTAATGGAAATGGGTGCACCACCTGTCATCACTGTTTTAAGGGTATGATTTGCCGTAATTTTTTCTAATACTTTTCTTAATAATGATGGCGATACAATTAAACGCGAAACGTTTTGATCTTTTATTTGATCAATTACTTCGTCCGGATTAGATTGGTGCAGCTTCATTAAGTTCAATTGTGGAATGGCAACAGTATTTCCAAGTGCGAAATTTGCTAATCCCACAATTGGGAAATTCGAATAATCTACAGAAGCTTGCTCGGTGCTTCCTAAATGTGCCTTTAGTGTTTCGGCTTGTGCTAATATAAACCCATAGGTTCGGTTGGCTCCTTTTGGAGTTCCGCTTGTTCCACTTGTAAAGGTGATCAGCGCATTGTCTTCATCCGCAATGTCAATTGAATTGTAAATTTCCGAGAGTTGTAGATTTTTGTTCACTGCTTTTGTCGCACCATTTACTTTCCATTTTTTCAACTTCCAAGTGGCGGGTAATAGCCATGTGATTCGGCTTAGTTTTTTAGTGACAATAAATAGATCTGGCGCAACTTGTTTAATCACGCTTCCCATTTTTTTTCCCTTCATCCAAGGATCAAGAAAAATAGCAATTGCACCATGCGCAAATATGGCTTCCAAAATGGCATATAATTCCATTGTCATGGGCACAGCAACCAATACTTTACTTCCTTTTTTTATTCCTTTTTCCAGCAGGTTGTGATAGGCTCCTAAAATATAGGTTTCAAAATCAGCATAGGTACATGCTGTGCCATCCTTATCAATAATAGCAATTCGATCCGCATAATTTTTAAAGGAATTTTGCAAATCATGATAAACAGGATGTGACCCAGGTTGATTCATATTTCTAAAACGTAAAGGCCGTATTCTCGCACTTTTTTAGTTACAAATTTTTCCTTTCCCTTTGTGGCTGAAAGATTGTCTTTATACATCAATAAATGATAGATTTCATCATAACCAGACTCATTTGCCAAGTTATGAACCAAATTAATCATGAGTGTACCAATCTGTTTCCCCTGCCATTCCGGGTGGGTGGCAATAGTTTTAATGAGGAGCTTTTTTTTGGAATGCATTGGATCTTTAATCTTTCCTGCCTCATAGTGCATGTGATACACGTCATTATAAGTTAGTGTAACTGCCACAGGATTATCATCTCTATCAGTCACCAACAAGGAATGCCGATCGTTCAAGATTTGGGCAAATTTTCCAGAAAGCTTATGATACGCTTCTTTAGTAATT
Source organism: uncultured Crocinitomix sp. (assembly GCA_905478225.1). Lineage (GTDB taxonomy): Bacteria > Bacteroidota > Bacteroidia > Flavobacteriales_D > Crocinitomicaceae > Crocinitomix. The sequence goes on along the minus strand of CAJQHR010000027.1, from coordinate 10,105 downwards.
GGATGAAATAGTGGATTAGATTCAAAACAAGCGTGATAGAAATCGTACATTTTATCTAAAAACGCTGGACTTGGCTGAGCTGGATAAAACACCACTTTCAAATGATATTGGCCTGCCAATTCTTGTCCTTCGGCCATGGTCATAGGTTCGAACAAGTTATTAGGCGCCAAGCTTGTTTCATAGCTCGAATGTTCTTTAAAGCCAAATTTCTCCCACAGGCGGATATAATAAAGTGGTTGAAAAGGTTCGCCTGGTAAAATTGGTTGTTCGGCGGTTTTATTAAAGCGGTAATTGTTCCAAGTACTACCGTTAATTGGACCGATAATTTTATTGCATCCTAGTCCTTTTAAAAAGTCCACGGCGGCGTTCATCAATGAATCGCAAAGTGATTGTGAATCAACACATTCAAACCAACCAAGGATCCCTTCATTTTGATCCTTAAATTTTATGGCAACAATTCTTCCCATACCTTCTTCTGAATTCACAGAAAAAAGCTTTAGTTCTAAATTACTTTCTCCAATTAATTGGTCAAGTCCATGATCGTCATTCCAATCTATTTCTTGATAGGCAACTTTGTTGCGTATGGCTTTACCTATGGCATAAAAATGCGCCAATTCATCTGGGTTCTCTGGATTGCTTATTTTTATTTCTGACATAATTAAAAATGAAATAAATATTGGCTCAATAATAATGAAGCCGTTACAGTCAAAGGTATGAATAAATTATCCCATCCTTTTTGTGAAGCAGCCTCAGCGAGAGTTGTTATAAAGCTAATGAATAAAGTCACGCAAATTATTTCAAGCCAATTGTCTCGTAATGGAATTACAAATGCCATTGTTAGGATAAGGCAACTAATAAAAAACCACGTTGATCCCATCAATGTCTTGGTTTCTTTAAAGATTTTGTATTTACCACGAGGCCATTTTTTTCCTGTTAAAGCGGCAATAGGGTCACAAATGGCTAGAATCAAAATGGGTAAATAGAAAAATAAAACATCATCAAAAATTGTAAAAATCCAATAAGTCACATAGATGATAATAGGGTAGAGGATTGATCCTCTCGAACTCCTTCTAATGCCATTTATAGATTTTAAAAGATTGAATTTTTTACTAATGACTAAAATGACTACAAAAGATATTGTTAAAATAAGTACGGACCAATGCGTGGTTAAAACCAATGGAAAACTTAAGGTGATTAAACCGGTGCCAATATGCACAACTTTACGCGTAATCTCAACATATACTTTTGCATAATGATATAGGAGTTCGGCAATACCAAACAAGGCTAGGAAAGACCCCGCATAAATGGCCATATAGATGATCTCTTGTTGACTCATTTTTTTTGGTCAAATATTAGATTTCCGTAAAAATAACCCAGATCCTTTTCTTTCAATAATTCGGAAGTAGCCTTCAAATAATTGACCTGATCTGAAAATTCAGTTGAAATAAAACGTGAAATCATGAGGTTCCAATAAGCAAATATCGCTCCGTCCGCAGATCTATCGATCATGTCTTTAGAAACAGCTCGAAATAATTCAGGGTCCATATATTCGAAAATATCGCTCAAGTTAAAATGAGTACAATCGGGATGCTTATCCAAAGCACTATCCAGCAAGCCGTGGTGCAGTTCTAGTCGATCTAAATTATTTTTAATCTTTGTATAATTCTCTGCACGCAAATAATGGGGCAGAAAATCCTCCTTAAATTGATTGTAGAGGATATAGTAAAGAAAATAATTGCGTTGACACATTTCCTTTCGCAAATGTTCCATTTCTCGATTCAATATTAAGTCTGGAACAGAACCTTCGACATGTTTTAAAAATTCAGGATCTCGACCATGAGTTCCCATCATTTCAATTCCAAAAAATTGTCTATACATCTTTTCCCATTCAGAAGTATGCCATTCTTCATTGTGGAATTTTAATTGTGCTGCCGCCGTTTTTGGCTCAAACAACTGGGCAACAATTGCACGATTGTGAACCGTTGGTAAAACTTTGTTTTTAAACAATTGAAAGTATTGCTCAAATTTACCTTGGTGAATCAATCCGTTCTCAATTTGTTCAATTTGCGTGTCCCAGTACTTTTTACATGTTTGACTTAAATCAGACTTGATTAGTGCGAATATGGATCGTCTTTTATTCGATTTTCGAACACCAATAAATTCTAGAAATTCTCCGTGTTCTAGTCGTTGAATAGCTACTTTTTTTAATTCAACCAAAAACAATTGAACTGAACTAATATCAACAGCAATTACTTGTTTAGGTGATTTAGAAAGTAAAGAAAAACAATTATCTCCTGCAGACGCAATAGACATCACCTTTGACTTGGAATTGAGATTTAATCCCTCCAATAAAACATCAGCATCCTCCCAACAATTCGCATAACGAATAAATTCAAAACTGACCTTATCCAGATGTTTTTCACTCATGTTCAATTCTTTTAATGGTTCCGGTACTCCCGTTCATTTCAACAATATCTCCGGTTTTAAGCTGCTTTAGCAATCCTGTTACTCCAACAATACATGGAATCCCCATTTCTCTCGAAACAATTGCAGAATGGCTTAATAAACTGCCACGCTCCACAATAATAGCAGAGGCCGTTGGGAATAGTGTAACCCAACCAGGATCAGTGCTCGAGGTAACCAAAATATCACCATCCAAACTTTCCACCTCATCCGGATGTTTAACCAAACGGACTTTGGCTCTTACAATTCCAGGGCAACAACCTAATCCTTTTAAATCCGCATCAAGATCAATTTCTTGTTCATTGTAAAAATCGTTCGCGTAGTTCACGGTTTCAAATGTCGTGATTCTCTCTGCGGGTGGATCTTGCTTTTTATAGGCTTCAAATTCCTTTTTACGAATTTCAACATGTGCCTTTAAATCTTTCATGACAGATGTTCCATCAATGAATGCAAATATTTCCTCCTTGGTAAGGTAAAAAATATCACGGTGATGGGCAATTGCATTATTGGTAGCAAAACGTTTTCCAATTGCTGTGAAAATTTCGCGTGTGATTCCAAAAACCCGAGTACGTTCATAACGCAGGTTCTCTCTATTGCTCACAAAATAACGCGTTTTCTTCAATCCTTTATTGAACTTGTAGCGTTTATAAGGTTTGTTTTTTAAACTTTTTTTCACTTCAGCTTCACCAGCATTTCTCAAATCTTGATCAATAGTTGATGCGGTAGATTTTGTAGTGACGTTTTGTTTTACAAAAGCCTTGAGTGTATTTAAAAATAGAGTTGGGTCTTGTTTGAATGAAACCGTTTCCAGTTTTAATTCTCCTACACAACGGTCACCAAACTTGTCAATGTATTTTTGAATTTCAGTTTTAAAAGGATGTTGATCCAGTTCCTCCCAGATGGTTTTCACATCATTGTTTAGAAACAATTTTTTTAATTCTTCATTCTCACCAATGGTAGTTGCTAATTCAATGCTACGGTGAATTGGTTCAACCGAGATAATGTCTTTACTACCGCACAATAAGTCGTTTTGCAAATTGGGATTATCACTAATTCCGTACTTTTCAATCATTTTTTGCAATCGCCCAAAATAGATCATAGCAAAACTATCATTAATGACCGGAGCTTTCCACTTTGGTGTGAGCTCAGCATCAATACCAAGCCAAGCAATCTTTAATTCGTAAGCGGACATGGAATCTAAGTCCATTGCTTTTAGGTTGTCTAAAGCCGCATTTACATCCTCTAAAAATTTGCGTGAAGTTTTTTTGATGGTAAAGGCATGTCCAACTATTTTGAACAGCATAATTGACGTGCGATAAAGCGCATTTAGTTTTGACGTAGTGGTATCCTTTTCTAATTCAAAACGTTCTTTAACACCCATCATGTTTTCCATGAATTGGGCGTTTAACGAATAGCCGGGGAATAATGCCAAGACTTTATACCATGAAAGTAAGTTATAATATACACGGCCGTTAATTAAGCCAAGCATATTGGCAAAAATAGCTTCGTTTTCCGCCACCGTTTTTTTGCTCGCACCCATGAGTAGCGACAATTGGCGATAAACGCTCTCATAGGCAGTTTTTATGTATGAAAATGTGAGCGGAGTTGTAACTCCCGGGTAAGATTCAACGATATTACTATTGTCCCATATTATGCGATTTTTACCTGATTGTGGATCATTTGACTGAATGATGGCTGTAATGGGACGAGTTTGGAGTAAGTAAATAATATTGTCCTTAATGGCAAACTCAATGTCCTGTGGTCCATCCAGATTTTTCTCTAATGCATCTAGATGCTTCGCAATTAAAAGAATTTGTTCTGAATTTAAACTTGCACCTTCTTGCTGCTCTGTTGGAACGGCTATAAATTCGATTTCACCAGATGCTGCGCGCACTGCTTTGCGTTCTTTTTGAACCAGGCTAGCAGAGATTTCCGCACCATTCAAATTAAACGTATCAGCGTTTAGTTCGCCCGAAACCAACCCTTCACCAACGCCATAAACAGAACAAACGACCTTAGAGTTTTCAGCACCTGTGTTCGGGTTAATCCCAAAGGCAACGCCAGAAACGTCTGGATCAATCATTTCTTGAATGACAACGCCAATGCCGAATTGAGGAGATAGCTGATTCGTTTTTAAGTAGGTGGATACCCGTTCTGAGAAGTTAGATTTCCAAATATTCTTAATGAATTTTTGCAAATCTTGCCATTGCACATATAAATGTGTTTCAAACTGCCCCGCGAACGAAAACTGTTTGCCATCTTCCTGAACGGCTGAAGAACGCACGGCGTAAAGTTTGTTCATTGCTCCCTCAAAATGTTTACCAACTTCAGTAAAAAAATCTTCAGGAAAAACATGAGCGTCTATCGCGGCTAAAATTTCAGGGTAAGAATCAACATTCCGGATCTCATTTGGAATTAGATCAACCAAATTGGCTTGATCTAAGACTGCAAAATTAGGGACGTTCAAACCCAGTTCTAACAACCTATAAAGGTTCAATCCTTTCCCTCCTATGGATGAAACAGCCAAGTTTTTATGTTGCGAACCGTATATTTTCATGATCCTCCTTGAATTAAATTCATAAGCATTGGAATTCCACCCAATGTTAAATACATACTAATGGTCCAAATTCCAGACATGGTTTCAACTCCTTTAGCTACTTTTTTTGATGGTTTTCGAATAAATAAAATTCCGGGAATAATGGTAAGAATTGCAACTCCTGCTAAAATAATAAAGGCAGGTAATCCATATTGTGCATAGCTTGCTGCAACGGTTGCCAAAGCCAAGGTTACTCCAACCGAACCCATCCAAATATAAGTGGCGCGTTTGGTTCCCCACATTTTTGTATAAGAAACTACACCTTCTTCTTCATCTTTAGGTGCTTTAAGCTTACGACCAAATTCCACAACAATTCCATTCATAAATGATACTGCAAAAAAGAAAACCAAACCAAAATGCGGTTGTTCACCTGATAAATGCCAGTCTAATCCGCTTGAATAAATATCTAACAATGGAATAATAACCATGTGAGAAGTAATGTAAAGGATTTGTCTTTTCTTTAAAAATTTAGGGACAAAAAATTCAACACCCATTAAACATAAATAAGCTATGACTATGAGATAGAGCAGGAGCATTGGTAATTGGAATACGGCTATTGATGTGATTTGCAAAACACCAACTACGATTCCTATATTTCGCAATTCTTTTAACGAAACTAATCCACGCGGAACAGGGAGATACTTTCGATACAGTGCATCATCTTCCTTATCCTTAAACTCATCAAATATGCGAACGAGTAAAAAAAGTGTAAAAGTGGCAAAACAACCAATCAGATATGTGCTCCAAGGCACAAAACCTTCGGCGCCTCTGCAAATTCTGGAAAAAGAAATAGCAGAAAATGTAAATACCATTACAGCAATCAAATTCATAAGAACAGGAAACCGCTCTTTTTGATAAATGTAAAACCGCTTAATATATGATGCTTCGTTTTCAGACATTCTAGTTATTTACGTCCTAATTTTTGATGTGCTGATGCGAAATGCCCTGCAGACATGGCAGCAATAATAGAAATTTCACCCGAAAGACATACGCCGGCACAAATTTCAGCGAATTTTTTTGCATTTCCTGGTCCATAACATTCCATAAGCTCTAAACATTCGCGTTGGGTTGGTAGTGAAGTTCCACCACCAACTGTTCCAACAATAAGGTTGGGTAATGTCACAGCGCAATACAAACTACCATCTTCCATAATTTCCATTCGGGTAATTCCTACGGATGCTTCAGAAACGCACGCTGCATCTTGTCCACAAGCAATGAATAATGCCGCCAATCCGTTTGAAAAGTGTCCTTGAGCGCCCATTGCGCCACACTTTACGGCTCCCATAAAGGAGGTTCGCCAATAATCATACATTTTGGCGGGTGTTGTTTTTAATACATTATTCACAATTTCCTCCGGTAATTTAATCTCGGCGGTTACATTTTTTCCTCTAACTGAAGTATAAGAAATTGATGTGGCTTTTTTATCACCAGAAAAATTACTTTCAATATACCATGCTTTAGGTTTTACAGGTGTATGTTCTATAATGTATTGACAAATTTCATTCGTGCAGAACGTGACCATGTTTTGGCCCGCTGCATCACCAGTCGTATACTCAAACGTGACAATGACTTGATTGCCCTCTATGTTCATTTCCATATCGATTAACTCGGCATAGTTACTTGAGGCATTCGTGATTTTTTTGAATTCTTCTTTATGTTCCATTAACCACACTACAAATTGTCCGATTTCTAATAGTTCGTTAAATTTAAAAACAGGGCAACGCTGAACCCCTTCCATTAAACAAACTGAAACAATGGCACCAGCATCTTTACAAGCTTTTGCTCCACGCGCATAAGAGGCAATTAAAGCGCCCTCGCTTGTAGCTAAGGGAATATAAAATGGTCCTGACGCATTCACACCGTTAATAACAAGTGGACCGAAAACACCAGTTGGCAATTGAGTCATGCCAATATAGTTTTCAATATTGCCCTTGAGCATATCGTTTTCTTCAAACTTTTTATCGCCAGATAAATAGGGGAGTTCATGACCTAAATTTTCTCTCACATATTTCAATCGCCCTTCAACGCCTTCTTTTGAAAAGGGATGGCGCATAGAAATGCCGTGAATTTGTTTTGTTTCTTCGGTATCGAATTTTGAAATTCTATCAATTACCGATTCGTTTTTTATGGCTTCTACAACCTTATTTAATTTGTCTTTTGTAATACTCATTTGTGCAGGATTTATAATGTCAAATATAAGAGTTGATTAAAATACTCATAAATTGAATTGAGCAAACGTTTTTTTTCAATTTGCATTTTTCGCAAATAATAGGATTAACTCGGGTTTTATCATTTGATTTTAGCCATTGGTCTAAGAATCCAAGCATTTGAATACTTCATCAACAGATTTGAATATTAATTTAGTAACTTCCAAATCCAAACTACCGATATTATATTGAATGAGTTCTCTAATAAATAGAATTTTAGGAAATCTTGCTACTCGAATGATGCTGATAATTTATCTCTGCATTATTTTCATTACAACATTTTTTATCATTTTTTCTTATTATAATGCTTTGGCTTTACAAGAGAAGCGGCAGTATGACAAGTTAACCGCAATTGTTACGTCTATGGCTGTTAATATTGATGGGGAAGAGCATGTCAATTTAATGAATTGTTACAGCGTTAATACGTATGAGGATAGCATCAAAAATGATTCGCTTTATAAAGCTATTAGTAGTCGATTAAGAATTGTTGTTGAAGAAAACAATCTCAGTCCTATGTATACTTTGGTCTATGACGAAGCGACAGATGGTTTTGTCTATGGAATTCGGTCAGATGATTTTGTAGATTACAAAAACAGTTACAAGCAACCGCCAAAAGAATTACGAGAGAATATGAATACGGGCGGAGTTATTCCTATGTACATGTCTGAGAATGGTTCTTGGCTTTCGGCATTTTATCCAATTAAAGATGATGACGGCAATACTGTTGCGTTATTAGAGGCTGATATTGAATTTTCTGAATTTAAGGCCTTGGTGAACGAGCGTTATCAGAAGGAATTGTTAATTGCACTTGGTGTTATAGTTGCAATTGCTTTATTTTTAATTCCCTATGCGCGAAAGGTTTTAAATAGGGATGAAGTGCAGCGTAAATTAGCCATGTCTCAAAAATTAACGATTGAATCAAAGAATAGAGATATAATGGATTCAATTCATTACGCGCTTAAGATTCAAACGGCCATGCTCCCTTCAACCAGCAATTTTACAGAAAATGGGGTTGATGGCTTTATTTTACATCAGGCGAAAGATGTAGTCGCTGGAGATTTTTATTGGATTGAGCGGCACGAGGACAATTTGTTCTTTGCAGTTGCCGATTGCACGGGACATGGTGTTCCTGGTGCAATTTTAAGTTTGCTTTGCTCTAATGCGTTGAATCGAGCTGTAGATGTGATGGAATTGCGAGACACGGGTAAGATTTTAGATGTCGTTCGTGAAATGATTATTAAACGATTGGGCAAAGGTGAAGGTGAGGACATGAAGGACGGAATGGATATCGCACTTTGTAAATTGAATTTGAAAACCAATGAATTGCAATATTCAGGTGCAAACAATCCCATTTACGTTTATTCTAATGCAACAAATGAGATTACAATTGCTAAACCATGCAAGCAGCCAGTTGGTTTGTATGTGAAACAGCATCCTTTTGAGTGTCAAAGCTTTGAATTGGCGAAAGGAGATACAGTTTACCTTTTTACAGATGGATACGCCGATCAATTTGGCGGGCCGCTTGGTAAAAAATTCAAATATAAACCATTTAGGAAGCTTATTCTTGATGGGGCGACTGATCCTTTAACAGATCAAAAAACGCGCTTGCAAAAATCGCTTCGCAATTGGATGCGAGATGTGGAGCAAATTGACGATATTTGTGTAATGGCTTTGAAGGTATAGCCTGTCCTGAGCGATTTGGAGGAGACCTTCATTTATTGAATTCTGTTTATGTTTCGTGATTTTCTTAAAAATAATAACCGCTCTATTTTAATTATTACAATTCTAATTGGCGGGTGGCTTCTACTTTATTTTTTCAAAGGTGATGACACTGGTAAACTCATTGCAAATCCTAAAGTTGGAATGATTTACATTTTTCAAGAGGATGAGGTATATGCACCAATGCGAATTGATAGTATAGCAGAACAACAATTGTATATGCGCAATTATCTCTTTACGTTTGTAGATGCCGTGCCAAAAAGAAAACAAATTATAGCAGAAGAGTTCGATCTTAATTTCTATGCTATATATGAAAAGAGGGAAATAAGGAGATTGTATGAAGTAGGAAATATCGTAAAAGTATATCCGTAAGACGCAGTGAATCAGATATAGTCGACAAATTGGTGCATAAAAAAAAACTGTACACTAAGTTTTCTCATTGCACGGTTTTAAAATAATCTTTATTCAATAGCTACACCGTAGCTTTCGCTTTTGGGGCAGCAGCCAAAATATCGGCATTTGCGTTATCCGCGAATTGTTCAAAGTTCTTGTTAAACTCATTTGCTAAGTGATTTGCTTTTTCGTCATATCCATTTTTATCTTCCCAAGTGTTTTTAGGATTGAGGATATTTTCTGGAACATTTTCACATGTATTCGGCATTGCTAAACCAAATATTTCATGATTAGTAAATGCTACATTATCCAATTTACCTTCTAAAGCAGAAGTAATCATAGCTCTTGTATATTTCAAGCTAATTCTTTCCCCAACTCCATATTCACCGCCAGACCAACCTGTGTTGATCAACCAAACGTTTACATCATTTTTTTCCATTTTATTTCCGAGCATTTCTGCATATTTTGTTGGATGTAATGGTAAGAAAGGCGCACCGAAACAAGCTGAAAATACAGTTTGTGGCTCAGTTACGCCGGCCTCAGTTCCAGCAACTTTTGCAGTGTATCCAGAAATAAAGTGGTACATAGCTTGTCCAGGAGTCAATTTAGATATTGGAGGTAAAACACCAAATGCATCAGCAGTTAAAAAGAAAATATTTTTTGGAATTCCACCTTTCGAAGGAACCATAATATTATCAATATGATCAATTGGGTAAGATACTCTTGT
>CAJQHR010000026.1 GCA_905478225.1 uncultured Crocinitomix sp. | reverse complement strand
GGTGGGTGAGGACAGCATTTTTGTTTTTGATCATTACAAAAACCTCCTGTTTAAATACACGCCTGAAGAAGGTTTTGTAGATAGTGTTCGAATTAATTACCATAGAAATGAACGCAAGTCGGGTTGGGAACAACCATTAATTCAAGATCGCAAGAAGCGAACAATTTACGCCACCTTTCAAAGAAACGGCTATAGCTATCTGAGTGAAATTGATCGCAATACAGGAAGGGTGCTAAAATCTTTCCGCCTGCACTTTAAATACATTGAGAACATTACAATTGTAGACGGTTACGTTTATTATATCTATCGTCCATACGAATCTGTACAAAAAAAGTATATCTATAGAGAAAGGTTGAGAGTGCAGCCTCAGACGGAAATTGTTGAGGATTAGAGTTGTACTCGTTTTTTAATTTAGTTTCTTGGTTATCCATTCAATATACCGTTCTGCAAATTCACGGTGTATTTTGGACATTGAATTACTAAAATCATGCGCAATTGAAAAAATAAATTTTTTAGTTAAATCTTCATTCGCTTTCGAAAAAAGACCTTGGCATATGTCTACTAGATAATAAGGGAAAAGAAACGAATATTTGAATCTGTATCGCCGAGCAATAAACTAAGATGGTCGAATATTTCCTCTTTTAATAACTTGGATTGTAAATCAATAAATGGCCTGTCCTTTTCCCTAAATATAGACTTTTTCAATGTCTTTCGGAGGTTTTCTAATTACATTTTCATTGGGTCAATACCGAAAAAACTATAAAACCGTCTATTCTATCCTTTAAAGTCAAATGTCGAGCAAAAAGGAATTTTTTACTTAATCATTTTTAATAGCCGATCTTGGCTCTTTACGTCGTTTAAACCAACCTTTACCTTTGCGGTGTTTTTTGTCTTTTTTAAGCGCGTTTCGTTTTTCTTTCCCTTTTAAATCTACATCATCATTCAATGGAGCAATGGGGCTGCCCTCATTAACAATTGGGTTGCGACCGTCAACTGGGTTCGTCCATTCGTTATTCATGTCTATAAATTCTTTCTCCTTACCTGTGGTGTCAGATTCAAATAGAGGATTGTACTCACGTCTTTTCTTAGAGTAATCATTCGTGGCAATTAAATCCACATTGTATTTCCAAATATCACCCTCCCAGCGGTAAGCGTCATACGTCATGTCTGGCACATAAAACTCAAACATTCCTTCAAGCCCTTTTGATTCGGGAACCAAATGATCAAACACAATTGCGTCTAACTGCGTATTCATATTTACTGAAATTTTCGCTTTTTCAGAATGCTCGAAGAATACACGACGAACAAGGCGTGATGATGTTTCCGATTCTTGAAAAATAGGATAACCCATTCTTAATTTCTTTCCTTTAAAGTAAAAGACGTCGAGCATTTTCCTGTTTGTACCTTTACCTGCGCCATTGTAGCCAATCATGGTATACATGGTTTTACTTCCTTTCCTTACCGGAATTATTTTATAATACAAGGCGCCGTACCAGTTGGTGGGCGTCAACATATTTAAAGGGCGAGGTGGAATCGTTACGCGATCTTCTTTAAATTCAATTACTTGGTTTGGTTTATCGCCTCTTGATGGTAATATCATGTAGCAATAATGTGAATTCAATCCGTTGTTATCCTCAACATTCCAATTAAATATTCTAAAGGCACCATCTGGAGATGCAATTGTCGACATGGTTTGAAAAGCCGTGAAAGGATATTCAAGCGATCCTGGATGCGCCAATATCGATTCAATCAACTCTTGCAAAGATTCGTTTTCTAAATAACGTTGGTTGTCATCCTTAGTGGCACGTACAATCTCTAACTGTGTATTTATTTCCGATTCCATACGAATCAAAAAGGTATCTACCTCAATTTCTTTGGCAAAACCAGCAGTGGTTACAAGCAAGAAAATATATGTAATAAATAACTTCATAATTCTTTAACGGATTACAGTACAAAGGTAACAAATAATCACCATTTAATTTCTACGTAAAACAACACATCAGGTTATATCCAAACAAGTTTTACGCCATTTTTAATTTATCAATTCAAAAACGCATCAATCAATATTCAAGATATTGATAACTTTGTGCCTTATGGAAAATGTGAAAATTCGATTGGGCGGTGTTCCTGAACACTTTAATTTACCCATTCATTTAGCAAAGGAAAAAGGCGTTTTTAGTAGTCGAGGTGTGGATTTGGAGTGGACTGATTTTGGAGGAGGTACCGGGCAAATGACGAAAGCGCTGCGTAATAATGAAGTGGATGCTTGTATCCTTTTAACTGAAGGAATGATCACGGATATTATTAATGGAAATCCAAGTAAAATTATAAGTGAATACGTAACAACTCCCTTAACTTGGGGAATTCACACTGGTGTGAATAATACTTTAATGAACTATCGCGATATTTTTGATAAACAATACGCGATTAGCCGATTCGGATCTGGGTCACATTTAATGGCTATTGTTGATGCCGATAGTAAAGGGCATAAAATAAGTGACGATCAATTTACAATCATTAAAAATATTGATGGCGCATTGCCTTCGCTTGATCAATTAGAAACAGATGTTTTTTATTGGGAAAAATATACGACTAAACCGTTTGTGGATGCGGGTAAATTAAGACGGATTGGTGAGTACAACACACCTTGGCCGTGCTTCGTAATTGCCGCTACTGATAAAATATTGAAAGAGCATCCTGATACGATTGTGCGTATGCTGCGCTCAATTCATGATGAATGTGATAAGTTCATGCTTAATGATGCTATGATTAAATTGGTGAGTGAACGGTACGATCAAAAAATCAATGATGTTGCACGTTGGTATAATAGCACAGAATGGGCAATTCATGGTTGGGTTGGAGAAAAAATGATGAAGAGCGTGATTTATCATTTGCAAACGGCAAATATTATTGGTGAAGATGAAGAAATTCCAGATTTGGTATGGAAACGATAAACTCTAAACCGTTTTTAGTTCGAGTCGCCATTGGTGATGAAGTTCCTTTAATTATTAGCATTCCGCATTGTGGCACAGCTTTTCCATCTGAAATTGTCGACCATTATTTAGCCCCTCAGGTAGATTCTGTGGATGATACTGATTGGTTTTTGCAAGATTTGTACAATTTTGCACCTGAAATGGGGATTACCGTTATTCAAGCAAACTATTCGCGCTGGGTGATTGATTTAAATCGCGATCCTGAAAGTGCGCCGCTTTATAATGATGGCAGAATTATTACCGGATTAACCACTACAACCGATTTTTTAGGCGATCCAATCTATATGGAAGGAATGGCTCCTGATCAAACTGAGATTAATCGACGTCTTGCAAGCTATTATTGGCCTTATTATCATAAAATAACTGAATTATTAAATGAGCGCAAAGCCAAATTTGGCAATGTCGTTTTGTGGGATGCACATTCCATTCGCGAATCTGTGCCTACTATTCGAGCAGAGAAATTTCCCGAAATGATTCTTGGAAATGCAGATGAAACGTCGGCGCATTCAAACCTAATTACTGCTGCTCTAACGGAATTGCGAAAAGGCTATCACGTGAACCATAACGATCCTTTTAAGGGGGGACATATTACGCGTTACTTTGGAAATCCAGCAGAGAATATTCATGCGTTGCAGTTGGAAAGAAATAAGAACCTTTATATGGATGATAAAGAGCGCCTTTTTGATGATGAGCGGGCTAACCGTATGCGTGAAATATTAAAATCCACATTGACTCAACTCATTGAAGGTGTTAAAAGTTTATAATTCAATTATAAAATTAGACAGCGGCTCACAATTCTAAGGGAATTTAGCTAATTTTAAATCTGCTTATTATCAAATGAAAATTCTACGCTTTATATTGTTTCCTTTTGCACTCATTTATGGTGCAATTACAGTATTGCGCAATGGTTTTTATCGTGTTGTAATTTTCAAGTCATCTAAGTTTAGTTTACCCATCATTAATGTTGGAAATTTAAGTACCGGAGGAACAGGTAAAACGCCGCATACTGAATATTTAATTCATTTGCTCAAAGAAAAAAAAAACTTGTTTACTTTAAGTCGTGGTTTTGGTAGAAAAGAGCGCGGATTCATTATTGCAAATGAAAACTCAACCGCTACGCAAATAGGAGATGAGCCCTTGCAATATTATAAAAAATTTGGAGATGAAATTGGAGTAGCGGTAGAAGCGAATCGTGTCAATGGCGTGATTGAGATTTGCCGCAGTCATCCTGACACTGAACTTGTTTTGTTGGATGACGCCTTTCAGCACCGCGCCATATATGCTGGTTTAAATATACTTATCACGGATTATTCACGCCCATTTTATGCCGATTTTATAATGCCAGTAGGTAACTTGCGGGAACTTAGAAGAGGGAAGAACAGAGCAGACATTATTGTGGTCAGTAAATGTCCCAATTTTAAGGAAGTTTCAAAGGATGCTATCCTTTTGAAATTGGGCCCAAAGGCTAACCAATACGTCTTTTTTTCTAGAATTAAATACGGATCAATTTTCGAGTTGTATAATGAGTCTCAAATGAGTGAGGTCGCGTATCGAAACATCATTTTGGTATCTGGAATCGCAAATGCAAAACCACTTGTAAATCATTTGGCAAAAAACAATTCAATCCTACATCATTTCAATTTCAATGATCATTATAATTTTAAGCAGACTGACATCACTGAAATTCACAATTTATTTGATAAATTTGCGGGTGAAAATCCAATGATTATTACTACGGAGAAAGATGCAATGCGTTTATTAAACAAAGACTTTGCTTCTACCATCCAAAAGTATCCTTGGTTTTATCAAAGTATTGAAATTGAGTTGGATAATGAAATTGAATTTAATGAAATTGTAAATCATTATGTGGAAAAAAATAGTTGAAACAACCGAGTTTATAAACCAAAAGTTTAATCAGCAGCCAGAAGTTGGCATTGTGTTAGGGACTGGTTTGGGTGGTTTAGTCAATGAAATGGATGTGAAATGTACGTTGGAATATAAAGACATTCCTAATTTTCCCGTATCCACCGTTGAAAGTCATTCAGGAAAATTGATTTTTGGAGTTTTGGGTGGAAAAATGGTCGTGGCCATGCAGGGTCGTTTTCATTATTATGAGGGTTATTCATTGAATGAAGTCACTTTTCCGATTCGAGTAATGAAGATGCTAGGCGTAAAACGTTTATTGCTTAGCAATGCTTCGGGTGGAGTAAACCCTGATTATGAAGTGGGAGAAATTATGTTTATCAATGATCACATTAACCTTTTTCCCGAACATCCACTAAGAGGACCAAACCTTGATGAGTTGGGACCACGTTTTCCAGACATGAGCGAGCCTTATGATTTAAAAATGTTGAAAGTAGCGAGAGAAATCGCAGCTGAAAAAGGGATAAAGGTGAGTGAAGGTATTTATGCGGGGTTAACTGGTCCTTCATTAGAAACGCCTGCAGAGTATTTATATGTCCGCAAAATTGGTGCAGATACAGTTGGAATGTCTACCGTTCCAGAAGTTATTGTAGCTCGACATATGGATATACCTGTTTTTGCCGTTTCCATCATAACGGATTTAGGTGTACCAGGAAAAATACAAAAAGTTAATGTTGCTGAAATTATTGCTGTTGCTGCAAAGCAAGAACCAAAGATGACAGTAATTATGAAAGAGTTGGTCGCTCTAATTTAAAAATAAGCGTCACAATATAATGGAATTAAGCGAAGAAATAAGAGATAAATATCAACCGGTAATTGGTTTGGAAATACATGCTCAGATGTTAACCAAAACCAAGGCTTATTCGAATGATAAAAATGAATATGGGGCAACTCCAAATTCAAATGTAAGCCCAATTACCTTGGGGCATCCGGGTACGTTGCCCCGTATGAACTCCAAAACAATCGATTACGCCATTAAAATGGGGTTGGCATGTGGAAGTGATATTGCGCCGGAACAACATTTTGCGCGCAAGAACTACTTTTATCCAGATTTGCCAAAAGGGTATCAAATCACGCAGGATACAACGCCTATTTGCACAGGTGGAGCAATTGTGGTGAAGGATGCTGATGGCAATGATAAATCCATTGCTGTAACACGCATCCACATGGAAGAAGATGCAGGTAAAAGTATCCACGACATTGATCCGTTTAATACGTTAATTGATTTAAATAGAGCTGGAGTCCCTTTGATTGAAATTGTATCGGAACCGGACATCAGAACCTCGCAAGAAGCTTATAATTATGTGACTGAGGTCAGAAAATTAGTCCGTTACTTAGAAATTTGTGATGGAAATATGGAAGAAGGAAGTTTGCGTTGTGATGCGAATATTTCAGTCATGTTAAAAGGCGCAAAAGAATATGGCGTAAGAGTTGAGGTGAAAAATATGAACTCGATTAGAAACGTGCAGCGTGCAATCGAACATGAAATTACACGACTTATTATTGCAACTGAAAATGGGGAACCACTTTTTCAGGAAACGCGTAATTTTGATGCCTTAAAGGGCACTACAACGGCAATGCGTTCTAAGGAAGCCGCGAATGATTATCGTTTCTTTCCGGAGCCAGATTTGCAGCCAATTAGAGTTACGCAAGAGAAGATTGCGAACTTAAAAGCGGAAATGCCGCCACTACCGGCTGCACTTTTTGCAAAATACACGAAAGAACTTGGCTTGTCTGAGTATGATGGGAACTTGCTGACAGATCAGAAAGAAATTGCGTTATATTTTGAGGATATTATTAAACATACAAAAAACTATAAGGCTGCAGTAAACTGGTTGATGGGAGACATTAAGTCATATTTAAATACCAATGCGGTTGGCATCTCAGAATTTCCGATTTCGGCTGAAAATATTGCAGGCTTAATTGCTTTAATTGATGACGGAAAAATTTCAAATAATTTGGCCAGTCAAAAAGTGTTTCCTGCCATGTTAACACAAAATGATACCGCCTTAAATGTGTCTGAACAGAATGATTGGATTCAAGATTCAGATGATGGAGCAATTCTTGAAATCATTAAATCAGTATTCGAAGAAAATCCTGCGGAGTATGAAAGATTTAAAGCAGGCGAACAACGTTTAATGGGCTTTCTAATGGGTAAAGTAATGCAAAAAAGTAAAGGCAAAGCCGATCCTAAATCTGCAAGTAAATTAATTAATGAGTTCATTAAATTTTAAAAAAAGGCTGAATTAACCTGTCATTAACCTGGTTTAAAGGAAAGAATGGCTAATTTCAAATCGTTTTTTGCATGAACTGGGGAAGACAAGAACAAGAATAAAAAAATAAACACAAAAGAAACAACATATAATGAAGAACAAACTAATTCCATTTTTCATACTCGCTTTAGTATTTATGGCTTGTGCTGGCAATAGCAACAATGAAAATGAAACAAGTAATGAAACTGATTTGCCAATAGAACTTCCGGGGCACACAATTACTGCTAATATTGAGGGAGCTGCTGGCGAATTGGCAATGCTAATTGTTTATGAAGGGGAGAAGGAACGCGTCATTGATTCGATTAAAATTGCAAGCGACCAATTTACTATGCAGACGGACACAAAAGAATTACGTCAGTATGTTATGATTGTTGGAAGTCAAGAAATGCCAATCGTTTTAGTATTGGATGAAGATTCGGACAATCCGACTATTACTGGCTCTTTACCGGGCATTGGCGAAAATTATAATGTTACGGGAAGTGACGAAAGCCATTATGTTCAAGAGTATTTAGCGTTTTTAAAAGACTTTTATGCGTTTGAGCAAGATATATACACGCAAATAAAAACAACTCCACCAGACGACACGGTAAAAATCAAAAAATTCTATGATCGTTTAGATAGTGTTTCTTTTATTCAACGCGATTATGCCATAGAGCATATTGAAGGTAACCCTGGTTCACCTGCAAGTTGGTTGATGTTACGAGAACTTTTTCCTGCAAGTGGATTGTTGAAATTCGATACATTGGACATTGCTTACTTTAACCAAGTGGCAAATGAAATGTCTGAAAAATATCCATACTCAGAATATCCTGCCTTAATTCGCAGAGATATCGCCAGCGTTGAAGCGCAATTGGAACAAATGTACAATCCGCAATTGGCGCCCGACATTGTTATGACTGATATGAATGGGAACGCAGCAAAACTATCAGATTTACGCGGGCAAGTGGTTTTACTTGATTTTTGGGCATCATGGTGTCAGCCATGCCGCCAAGAAAACCCGAACGTGGTGCGCCTTTATAATGAATACAAAGACAAAGGTTTTACCGTTTTTAGCGTCTCGTTAGATGACAATAAAGAAGATTGGTTGGCAGCTATTAAAGCGGACAACCTTATCTGGCCAAATCACGTCTCTGACTTAAGAGGATGGCAATCGGCTGGAGCAGCACTGTACCAAGTAAGTTCAATTCCTGCTACTTTTTTGCTGGATGCTGAAGGTAAAATAATTGATTCAAATTTACGCGGCGCCGAACTGGAACGGAAGTTGCAAGAGATTTTAGGATAAATACAATTTAAATGACTTTTAAGAATATAATTACACTTTTATTTATTGTTTCAACTTCCCTAATTTATGGGCAAACTGATCTTGTGCCAGCTGGCGGACCTATTCATATTGAAGGATTAATTGTTGGAGCAGAAAATCAGCAAATAACATTAGTAAATAAGAATTTAGGAGGTTTGAAATCTCCTATAGCCTTTGCCACTGCAGATGCTGAGGGCAAATTTGTAATGGATACGACCATTGCCGTGCGCGATTATTACTTTTTACGTACTGAAAATGGTCAGTTGTTAAACTTGGTGCTTTATCCGAAAGATCAAGTGACAATTTATGGAGATGCGAAAGATTTGCTGCGCATGACCAATGTAATTGGCTCTGAACACTCTGTATTGCTGAATCAATTTTTAATTGAACATCAGAATTTTAAAATGCTTGAAGATTCCCTAAAAAAGGTGTTAAAAGCAGACCAAACAAAACAAGCTGCAGTTAACGCTTATTTTTCTCCAGTTGCACAACAGTTTTATAGTTACCGGAACACCTTTATCAATGCGAATCAAGGTTCGCCCGCACTGATTGCAACGCTTAATGCTTTAGATCAAAATCGTGAATGGAAAGAATACAAAAAAGTAGTAGGAATGTTAAATTACTCTTTTGCTGAAGCACCAACCATTCAAAACTTGAGTAAATACATTATGCAGAAAGAGGCGCAGTTGAAGCAGCAGGCGGCAGCCACGGCAGCAAAAAATGAGTTATTTAAACCAGGTACTTTGGTTCAAGACATTGTTATGCCAAATCCAAACGGCGAAATAATTAAGTTATCAGACCTTAAAGGTAATGTTGTTCTAATTGACTTTTGGGCATCTTGGTGTGGACCATGTCGTAGGGAAAACCCACATGTGGTAAAGGCATATAGCAAATACAATGCGGACGGTTTTGAGGTATTCAGCGTTTCTTTAGATCGAAAAGGCGCAAAAGCTAAATGGATTGCAGCGATTGCTAAGGATGGTTTAATTTGGCCAAGTCATGTGAGTTCATTAGAAGGTTTTGCAACTAAAGCCGCACAAGATTATGCGATCAGTAGTATTCCGTTTACAGTTCTTATTGATCAAGAAGGAAAAGTGATCAAGACGAATTTAAGAGGGCCTCAACTTGAAGCCGAATTATCTCGTATCTTTGGGCATTAATGGCGAATAAAAAAATATTCTTTGCATCTGATTTTCATCTAGGAGCGCCGGATCATGAATCTAGTCTTGTGCGTGAAAAAAAAATCATCCGTTGGTTAGACCAAATTAAGGAGGAGGCCGAGGAAATTTATTTGCTAGGGGATGTCTTTGATTTTTGGTTCGAATATAAACACGCCATTCCAAAAGGTTTCGTTCGTTTACAAGGTAAAATTGCAGAATTAACAGATAGCGGTATTCCAATTTATTGGTTCATTGGTAATCATGATATGTGGATTTTTCATTACATTCCTAAAGAATTGGGCGTTACAATTATTAGAACTGAAATAGAAAAACAATACGGCAATAAATCATTTTTTATTGGACATGGAGATGGGTTAGGACCTGGAGATAGAGGATACAAGTTCATTAAAAAAGTGTTTCGAAATAAATTCTGTCAATGGTTATTTGCTCGTTTACATCCGAATTTCGGAATTGGTCTGGCCAATCTATCTTCACGCAAAAGTAGAGCATCAACTGGGAAGAGTGATGCTATTTTTCATGGAGAGGAGAAAGAAATGCTTATTCAGTATTGCAAAAGCAAATTAGAATCAAAACATTTCGATTATTTCATTTTCGGACACAGGCATTTACCTATATCGTTTGAGTTAGAAAATAAATCAACCTATATAAATATCGGAGATTGGATTAAATATTTTACCTACGGCGTTTTTGATGGTGAAAAATTTGAGTTACTTTCGTTTGAAGGAGAAGCCGATATCATTCGATCTGCCAAATAACGTAGCGTTGCATGTCATCATTTTCTAAAATAAAAATTGTATGAAAAGACTTGGTTTTATCATGATTTCCATTTTCAGCTGTCTATGCTTTGTTGGGTTCGGACAGACGGTGGGCGGCTTTCAGGGGCATCAATATCATGTCTTAAGTGCGGGGCAATTTGTCTATCCTGAGTTGGATAGTTTGAATAATCCCGTGGAAATTCCTCAAAATCCTAGTGATGATTTTAGTTTGGCTTGGTATGCACCGTTCAAACATCCGGGGGATGCAAGTTGTTATGATAAATTAGAACTTGGCGTGCAATTGGCGGATCCAATTAACCGAAGAATAATTAAAGAAAGAGGTACGAAGGGGGCCATAAATCCATTCAACCCTGAAGAGGTAGATGTTTACGCCGAGTTTTTTTATAAGTTGGGTAATAAGTGGTTTGGTCCGGTTAGAATTAACGGTTTTTATTATGAGGATTATAAACGACAAACGGATGATTGGAGCAAAGTTGAAACAGACCATAATTTTCGAATTCGATACGCACCTCCTTTAGTTGGTGCGTATAAATGCAAAGTTACTACTGTGCTCAAGGATAGGGATACCTTGTCAAATACTGAGTTTTTATTTAATTGTACAGAATCTTCAAATAAGGGATTTGTGAATGTGGGGGAGAATAAGCGTTATTTAAATGTGGGAGATGAACCCTATTTTCCAGTGGGTCAAAACTTAACAGGACCGAATAAAAAAACACTTTCAATTGAATGGGGTAATAAGGTTGCACCGCCTTATATGTATGAAGATTTTTATGAACTAATGGGTGAGTTGAGTGATAATGGTGCCAATTATTTCCGCTATATCGTTTCGCCCTGGCAGTCTGAAATTGAATTTGAGCATTTAGGCTATTATGGCAATAGGATGAGTAATGCATGGGAATTTGATAATATTCTGGATACGGCAAAAGCTTTGGATATGAAAATGCACTACAATATGGCTATGCATTACACTTTTGAATCGCCGAGTATTTATACAATGACCTATTGGGATTGGTCGGCTAAAGGAGATCCGTTAAGTCCGATTTACAAAGAGGATGCCGCTTGCTGGTGGGATAATGATAAAGGGTATTGTTATAGAAATGAGTTAGATATGGTCAATCCGTCTGATTTTTTAAGTGATTCAACGGCCATTTCTTTTTATAAAAGAAGACTCCGTTACATGGTTGCGCGTTGGGGTTATTCAACGTCAATTGGAGTAATGGAACTTTTGAGTGAAGCCAACAATTTTGGACAACAAGGGATAATTGATCATGATACTAGAAATGGTAAGACAGGTTGTTATCGTGTCCCTGACACTGCTAATATCGCTGAAGAACCTTATCATGACCGTCCTGAGGAGATTATTCCTGATTTAATGGCTTGGCAAATTGAAATGTGCCGTTATATAAAAGAAGATTTAGGTCATACACAGCATCCAATAGCGCTAAATTACACGGGTACGCCCGATTCTGAAAATGGCGATTACGCTTACTATTCTGACTATGTTGACATAGCGAGTTATAATAGTTATTTCTTATCCGTAAACAAGGCCGAAAAGACCTATAGAAAGGTGACAGAATTTTATCACAATGAAAAGAGCGAAGAAAACTATTTAAATAAACCAATGATGAATAGTGAATATGGCACTGGTGCTGGAACGTATCGTTGTGATGGAAATGCAGGATTCATACGCAGAGCTTGCTTGACTCCTTTCACAGGAACTACTACCTCGGGCATAACATGGGATTGTCATCTCAATGAATTTGAAGTATGGCAGTATTTGCGTCCAATGCGTGAATTATTGGAAGGTATTCCCCTTGACGCTGAAAATTGGAGTGTCCAAAAACCTATGGTTCAGAATAATAATTCTGTGGAAGTATTTCATTTGCGAAAAGGGGAGTGGGGTCAAAATTCTAAAATTGTAGGCGCAATTTCTAATAGAACCTTTAATTATTGGACCCAGGGAGATACCGTGACGTGCCTTGATTCTACTAAGCGACCGATAGATGCGTATGTGAAGATGATAGATTATAATGCAGAGGATTTAGACAAGTCAGCAATGCGTTTTAAAAATATGGGCAGCAGAAAATCCTATCAAATTCATTGGTTTAATGCCATCACAGGTGATTTTATTTCTACAACAATTCAAACGTCTAGTTCTTTTGGGCGTTTATCTCTTGTTTTCCCTGGTGTACTAACGGGGAGTAAAGAGCGTCCAATTTTATTCTTTCAAATCTGTCGATCAGACGTTTCATTTAAACCATAAAAGACTGACTTCCTGACTGTTTTAATTTTATTTAAAAATATATTGAAACCTTTTCATATCAAATGCGTTCATACTATTGTAAAACGGATTTTTAAATCTCGATTACATGACTATAAGGGTTAGGAAGAGAGTATGAGAGTGCTCTCTTTTTTTTGTGCCTTATATTTTGGTTCAAAAATTTAATGGTATTGGTTTCTTCCTTAAAAACACCATCAGGATTCACCAATGCGTCATGTATCCCATTGCTTTTATTCCAGTAGTAAAGTGTTACATCAATCCATTTAAATTCATTACATTTGCAAAAAATTAAGTAATATGAATACAGGAAAAGTAAAATTCTTCAATGAATCAAAAGGATTTGGTTTTATTTTAGATGACGAAACAGGAAAAGAATATTTTGTTCACATTTCAGGTTTAATTGATGAGATCCACGAGGATGATGCAGTTAGCTTCGATTTGAAAGAAGGAAAAAAGGGGTTAAACGCAGTCGACGTTAAGCTTTCATAAATGAAACGTAAATGATATAAAGCCTTATCTTGAAAAATCGAGATAAGGCTTTTTTTTTGAATTGAAATGATTGAAAGAAAATGCCTTTCATGTAGCACGTGGAATAAAGATGAAGACCATTGTACAAATTGTGGAAATCCTATCTCGCCAACTTTAATTGCCAAAATAGAAACCCAAAGAAAGCAGAAAGAAGAAGCCAATAAACCACCAGGTAAATTACAGGTGTTGGCAGACCACATGAAAAATCACAAGTATTTTGTGATGCGTGCAATTTACCGAATTGGTTATTCAATAGGTATGTTATTCGCTGCACTCGGCGCTTTTTTCGCTTGGATGGTGGCAATGGCAAATGGTTAATCAACATGTTTAAACCAATCTATAAACCATATTTTATAATGGCAGCAGTGCTTTATGCATTCGTGCATATTGCGCGTATAGTTGGGAGTCCGATTATCAATTGGGTGAATAGTTACCTGACTGATTTTTTATGCATGTCAATTATTCTTACGCTTTGTTTAGTTGGCGTCAGGTTTATTAAACGCATTCCCCATTTTGTTTTAACTCCCGCCATGATTTTTGGAATGACGCTTTTTTATGCCATTCTCTTTGAATACATCCTCCCGATAGCTAATCCTTCATATACATCTGATCATCTTGATGTTGTCATGTATTTTGCAGGCGCTGGCTTATATTGGTTCTTGTGGAGTCGTGAAGGGCGTCAGCCATTAATTGAAGTGAGTTAGTTCTCAAGAGCCAAATCTAATTTTCCTCCTTAAGACATATGGGCGTGTGATACCCGCTTTTCCAAAAATTATCAATATTTTTCTCAATCATTCAAATTCCATAAAAAAACGGTAATTTTATAGCACTAATATTTATCGAAAACTATGAAAATCAAACGTTTTATCTACATCACGCTATTACTTCTTTCCGCTCAAACCGTAACAGCTCAAAATCGCTCAGAATTTTTTAAAGTAGTTCCTACATTGGATGGAAGTGAACCTGCTTGGGTGATTGAAATGTACAGCGAAACACCAAACGTGTTAGCGGTTGTCGATCTATATCATGCCTATTATCGAACAAATCCTCTTGTAAAAAACATACACACGCAAAACTATAAATATTGGTTAAGAGTAACTGCGGAGTATGTTCAAGCAGATGGAATGTTAGTGGTTCCAACGGCTGAAGCTGAAAAAGAGCGGATTCAAGCTTTGCATGACCAACGCAATTTTGAACATGCAACAAAGACCACAGAATGGTTGAACATGGGGCCTGATCGAACATATAAAAATGATGGTTCATTAAATTTGCGACCAACTCAAGTAAATATATTCACTATGGCAGTTGCCCCATCAGATAATGATATCATGTATGGCGCTGCGGAAGGTGGTGGAATATTTAAGTCAACCGACCATGCTTTAAATTGGGAGTTAACAACCATAAACGAGGCTTTTACAAATTGTCAAGACATTAAAGTACACCCTACAAATCCTGATATTGTTTATGTGGGTTCTGGGGAAGATATTTATAAAACCTTGGACGGAGGTTTAACATGGGATTTAAATTTCACCGCTGCGGGAACAATAGAACAGTTTTACATACATAGAACTGATCCTACAAAGGTTTATGCGGCAACCAAAGATGGACTGTACTTAACAGATGACTCAGGTGATTCTTGGGCCGTGATTTATGATGAACGTTGCTGGGATATTGAAGCGCATGCGGTAAATCCCGATATTTTGTTTTTATCAATTCACAATCCATCCGCAAAAAGAGCAGAAATATTCAAATCAACAGACTCAGGTGCCACATGGGTGTTAAAAGATACAGGTTGGTATGTGCCAACTGATTTGGGAGTAGCAAGTGATATTGGTTGTAAGATTGGGGTAACTCCTGCAGAGCCGGACATGATTTATGCTTGCTTAATTGGCAATAGTAAGTCGGGTGATAACGGTTGGATTGGGGTTTATTATAGCATAGATGGCTCTGATAATTGGGTGAATGCGGATGGAATTGATGGCGGACCATATGAGCCAGGGAATGACATGGCAACCAACTGGTATGTTGCTGGCTATGCTGATGGTTATCACCAAGGTTGGTATAATTTTGATTTAGATGTTTCTCACACAGATCCGGACAAAATTTGGTTGGGAACGATTTGGATGTGTGAATCCGGAAATAGAGGCGCAAATATTGAATATATTAGAGGAACACGAAGTTTAGAAATGCACGCAGATATTCAAGATATTGACGTGGTGAGTGGAGAAGTTTGGGTCGCATCTGATGGAGGATTGAATTATTCGGCAGATGAGTGTGCAACTGTGGAGGTGAGAAATACAGGTGTTTCTTCTAGCACGTATTGGGGATTTAATCAAGGTTGGAATGAAGACACTTGGACTGGTGGTCGCTATCACAATGGAGATGCCGTTTATCATGAGAATTTCGGATTTGGAAATACCATGTTTATGGGAGGTGCAGAAACCGCTACTGGTTATGTAAATCCTTTAAATAATAGAGAGACGCATTATTCTGATATTGGTGATAAAGTGACTCCTGATGCACTTTCACAAAGTTCTTCAAATATTTCAAATTTCAGTTTGTATCCGAATGAGAGTTATGGATTGTTAAATAGTAGTGAAGTTGAATATGATCCTCGTTATGCAGATCATTTGTATTTAGGAAATGAGCATATTTTTTATAAATCTGAGGATGGCGGCGCTAGTTTTGAAGTGAAGTTTGAATTTCCTGAATTTAGCCGCATATTAGAGTTTGAAATTTCCAGAGAAAATCCGGATGTGATGTATGTCCTTATTCGCAACGGTTTTAATTGTGAAATTCACAAGTCCACAGATGGAGGAAGCACATTTGAACCTACGGCTGATTTGCCAATTGGGGCGCTAACAAGATTGGATTTAACCTTAAATCCTTCAGATCAAAATGAACTTTGGGTGGCTTCTCATTATGGAGCAGACGGCGAAAAAGTTACAGCGACCTATGATGGCGGGGAAACCTGGGTGAACAAGACAACTGGGGTTTTAGATGGGCATTATATCAGAGATATTGTCTTTCAGGCAGGCTCTAATCATGTGGTATATGTGGTTTCAAATTATAATTTATTTTATTGGAATGAGCCTACAAGTGAGTGGCTGTCATACAGTGAGGATTTGCCATTTGTAACCCGCGCCTTGTATTTTAGACCCTTTTACAGAGACCATAAATTAAGACTAAGTGGTGGACGAGGAATTTGGGAGGTTTCATTGGCTGAACCTTCTATGCCTATTGCTCAACCTATGACAGAATCAGAAACTGTATACTGCAGTCGTGATACGGTTCAGTTTGAATGTTATTCAGTTTTGGCGCATGATGGCGCTTCTTGGGAATGGGAGTTTTCGCCTGCACCGAGTTATGTAAGTTCGCTTACTGATAGAAATCCGCGTGTAGTTTTTGATACGGAAGGTAGTTATGACGTAACACTTACCGTAATGGACGGAGATGGAAATACAGATTCTAAAACCGTTGTAAACATGGTGATATTAAATAATCAATGTTCGCCAGATCCTCATCCAGGCTTGGCAATGGAAACTTTTACAAGCGGAGATTATGCTTCAACAGGTAACATGAATATTGGCGAAACCAATCATTTTAGTGTTTCGGCTTGGGTTAAACCAGACGGCATTCAGCCTGATTATACTGGAATCGTTTTTAATGACGGTGCTAGTGCAGGATTAAATTTCCGCCCAGGAAATATGCTGGCTTATCACTGGCCAGGTGGCGCTTGGTGGTGGGATAGTGGTCTAACGGTTGAGGATGGTGTTTGGTCTCATGTTGCTTTGGTTGTAACGCCTGATTCTATTACGGTTTATTTAAATGGGGTGGCGAGTTCGCATATTACTGTGTTAGAACCTGCTTTGATTGAAACCATGAAAATAGGAAGTTATAAAGGTTGGGGAGGTCGAAATTATAAAGGGTTAATTGATGAAGTCTGCATTTGGAATAAATCGTTAACGCAAAATGAAATTCGTGAATTACGTCATTTAACTAGAACAGGCGATATTCCATACACAGACGAAATTGTTTCTTATTACCAGTTTAATGTAGAAGGAATTACGGCGGTGAATGATAGAATTGGAACCAATCACGCCGTGCTTAATTCGGGCGCCATTAAGGTGGTTTCTGGTGCACCAATTGGTGAGGGTAACAGTGACCGTATTTATGTGAGTGGAGCAGGGGAGGTTGCATTTCCAAATAGTGAAGCTACCCTAGTTTTTGCAGACGGAACAGCAATTGAAGGTGAAGTAGTGGTAAGTCGCATTCATTTAGAGCCAAATGTGCTGCCTTCTGATAATCCAAATGTTGGAAATTATTGGGTGATCAATAATTATGGAACAGAAACTTTTGAAACGATTGAGACTTTGAATTTTAAAGTCCATGATGCTTCGCCTGAAGGTTTACCTGAAAACGCACTGGTGTTTGTTCGTGGTGAAAATGAAGACGCGGATGTTTGGGATGAAAAATGTGGGGCGACTGATTTTGAGGGTGGAAAGTTTAATTATGACGGGGATTGCGAAATTGAGAACTTTTCACAGTTTTTCATTGAGTCAAGCGTGAATGAAGATGATATTGTTACCGCTATTCAAGAGGATGAGGCAAATGCACTCATTCAATTGTATCCAAATCCGTCCACAGGGGTGTTTTACGTAGGATTTAAGACCTTTGACGCCTTGACATTGGAGATTGTAGATAATAATGGTAAACTGGTTTATACGAACGCCGCATTGTTAACAGGTCAAGAAGTGGATTTATCGAACTTGGCGGATGGCATCTATTTTTACCGTTTTATCAATGATGGTGAAAAGGTGGAAACTGGAAAAATAGTGAAGCAGTAAGTTCACTTTTGTGGGAATCCAATCTATTGCTTTACCTGGAGAAAATGATTCGCCTTTTTATTTGAATAATAAGGCCTTTTGTGAAGATTTCGAGTCGTTTATAACCGATTTAGGTGGGCAAACAACGGGTTCATATAATGCGTCTTCTTATAACGTGAAAGGTAGAGTAGATGCTCCATTAAGATGGATTTTTCAATTAAAAAAATCAACCTATTATAGTGGTTATTTGTTCGTTTCAACCAAAAAACAAAGTCTGCAATTTTGGACGATTTGGAAATGTAAAAACCTAGAAACAGATTTCCCCAATTTCAGAGTGCGAAAAAAGCGATTTGGCGATTCTTTAAGAATTTTGATATCCCCATCTGTGTGCAAATTCCAAAACAGAAGAAAATATACGATTATTAGTTCTCAACCTAATCATGCGTTAGCAAATCGTTTGTCTTCAATGCTTAAATTTTATTTGAGTGATCAGTCACTATTAAAAATGACGTACGTGGACAATGAGTTAATTATTCAAGTCAGTACAGAACAGATACTCAAGAATAAGTTTAAAGAATTAATGAACGAGAAATTTAGGTTCTCATAGAGATAAGAGGCAAATGCTTTTACTGGTTAGCAGCTGTTAGCCAGAGGTATGCTGTCACAAAACATTGTAATGCATAAGGCAGTCGATTATTCCATAATTGAAAATAGATTGAAAGTTATAAAACGCTGCATTCAGCAACATACACAAACACAAATAACACCTCGCACTAAAATCTATGAGCAAAGCGACCTAATATTTGTCAACGAAGTGGTTTAATATCCCCGAGCGAAGCTCACAAAAGATTCTCATCCTGCGCTGCAAGAACGTGATAACGCGGGTCATCAATGTCTAGCTTGATAATCTCATGTAAATGTGGATTCGCCTTGGTTAAGAGCTTAACACATTGTGGACTCAGATGCTTTAATGTTACTGTTTTACCAGCATTCTCAAAACGTTCTACTAAATTTTTCACGGCCTCAATCCCTGAATGATCTGTTACTTTAGATTCTACAAAATCAATTTCAACTTTATCTGGATCGGTTGAAACATCAAATTTATTGTTAAAGGCTTGAACTGAACCAAAAAATAATGGTCCCCAAATCTCATAAACTTTTGTTCCGTCTTCACGAATGCTCTTACGGGCACGAATTCTTTTTGCATTTTCCCAAGAAAACACCAAGGCCGAAACAATTACACCACAAATAACTGCAATAGCGAGGTCAAATGCGACAGTCATTCCTGAAACTAAAATCAATACAAACGCATCTGATTTTGGAATTTTTCTGATAATTCGAAAGCTAGACCAAGCAAAGGTTCCAATTACAACCATAAACATGACACCCACTAAAGCAGCGATTGGCACGCGTTCAATAACTCCTGCTCCCCATAAAATAAATACCAGTAGAGTAAGCGCAGCAACAATGCCCGAAAGCCTGCCTCGACCGCCTGAGTTAATATTGATGATGGATTGACCAATCATAGCACAACCACCCATTCCGCCGAATAGTCCATTTACAAAATTGGCTCCACCTTGCGCAATACATTCGCGATTACCATTGCCTCGTGTTTCGGTTAATTCATCCACCAAATTTAGGGTCATTAACGATTCTATTAATCCAATAGCGGCTAAAATAAATGCGAACGGTAATATGGTTTTAAGCATTTCAAAGTCCCATGGAATTTCAGTAAAAGTTTCTGCATGGAATGTTGGTAGCCCTCCAGAAATTCCTGAACTGACTTCTTCAATTGGCGCTCCATCTGCAATGAATGATCCAACTGTACTAATATCAACATTTCCAAAAATGGTGATGCATGCTACTATAATTATTGCAATTAATGCGGAAGGTACTTTCTTGGTTAGTTTGGGCAGGAAAAACATGATGGCCATTGTTAGCAATACAAACAAAATCATCATCAATAATTCATCTGATTCTAAAAATGATTTGGATATTCCTGCTTTATCAATGCTGTAAATCCCGTCTTGTTCTATATTGAAAGCAACAAGGGAGTCATTTGTGAATACTTGATTTCCAGCAATATTATAAGCCAATTCATTCGAATTAACATCAACCAATTGATCGTCTACTCTTGTGTACAATAAATGCCCACTGGCATGATCAGTGATTTGGTTGTCATCAATGTCATAGATCAAATCTTTTGAAATGGTTTCTATCTTGTTTTGTCCATAAACATCTTTATTCGTTGTTTTAAACATCCCAATTTGAGAAAGAAAAATCACAATAGCCAATCCGTTCACAAAGCCCATCATTACTGAATGTGGGAGCAAACGCACAAATTTCCCTAGTTTTAATAAACCGGCCGACATTTGTATGATTCCAACTAAAAGAAGCGTTATTAAAAGATATTCTAAGCCATGTCCTTCAGCATCTTCACCAATTTTAACAAGAGCTACCATAACAACGGCCATGGCTCCAGTTGCACCAGATATCATTCCAGGTCGTCCACCAAAAATAGAGGTGATTAATCCCATCATGAAGGCTCCGTAAAGTCCAACTAATGGATCTACTCCAGCCACAAATGCAAAGGCAACGGCCTCTGGAACCAAAGCAAGGGCTACGGTAAATCCAGACAGGACATCATTTTTAATGTTGTGACTTGTATTACGGATGAGTTTAAACATAGACAATTAAAAGCCGCAAAGATAATTCAATATTCAAAGAACCCTCAATTTCTAAGAAATACTTATGCTTGCCCCAATGTTGGTAATTTCAAACTCCCTAATAGGTAATTGAATATTCGATATTTTCGAAAGGAGTAGTGTATACTGAATCCAAGTCAGAATCGGCTATTGTGACATTGATATAGGTGAATTTCACATATTCACCTGCTGTGGTGGCATAAGTAAATACGGTGTCAACAGAGCCATAAAAGTCGGTAGTTTTATTCTCTGCGCATCCTTGGCAGTCTTCTCTGAATGTTTGTGTAACAAGTTTGAAATGGTCATCCTCATTTGGGAAAGAATTTTTTATTTTGAAAGTAACCCATGACATAGGTTCAATGATATCGCTATATGAATTTAAATCCTCGGTTGATATATTTGCCGAGCTTTCGATTTTTTCAATTGGAAAATAGTTGTCTTTCTCAATTTCAATAATAAATTCGGTGACCTTTTCCCTATCAAATGTAATGGCCCATGCACCTGATGCATCTGTCACTGCAGAACCTGCAAGCGTATAGCCTTCGCCAGTAGTGCCATTTAAAATTATTTTCTGAGAGATGGATACATCAACTCCTTGAACGGGAATATCTGTCAGCGAGTTATAAATTACTCCATCAAAGTCATACTGAATGGGACCTTTGTTACAAGAAGTCGGCATGATACTTGCAAAAAGAATAAATAGAATGAAAACAAAGTTTAATTTTCTCATAGCAACAATCGCATTTAGTGTGCAGTCTACTGCAGCACATGTCGGTAAAAATAAGCAGATTCACGCTCATAAACAAGGACAAAATGTATTGGATCATTCGAATTTTAATTTTATTTATGAAGATATAATCGTTGCGAATGATAAAAATGGAAGAACAAAAGACGTTTCAAGTGTAGTCGCTTCATTTAAACATTTTAAAGAAGAACATACAACGCTTTTAAAATCAATGTCTAGTAGCATTTCTGCAGGTTGCTATCGGAAAGAAAGTGCGAGAAATAATACTAAACCTATTCAAATTTACTTAAATTAGAGAACCAATATTAAACACCACCAATGAAAAAGCTCTTAATTTTATTGCTACTAATTGTCGCAGCAAATGCTGGATTTACAATGAGTAATACTGTTAACGAATCACAGGATTCGTCTATGGTTTATGACTTTCCAGAACAAATGGCTCATTTCCCTGGGGACGCGGATGCCATGGATATTTTTATTCGCAAGAATTTATACTATCCGCCAAAACTAAAAGCAGCCGGAGTTCAAGGCAAAGTTTACATTCAGTTTATTGTGGAAAAGGACGGTAGTATCTCAAACATTACCATTCGAAGAGGATGTCAAAACGCAGAGTTAGATCAAGAGGCGGTCAATGTCATTAAAAAAATGCCGAATTGGATTCCTGGAACTATACGTGGCAAAAAAGTGCGCGTAAAACAGACCGTTCCAGTGAAGTTTTCGTTGTAGCGAATTAATTTCATTTCAATCGAAGTATATCCAATATCCCTTATAAAGATTTGCTGTGAAAAGCTCTTTTCAAGATGAATTCTGAATTAACGAGATTTTTTAAGCGAAGCGAATGGAAAATAAGGCGTTCGTTTATAGCTTTGTTGCCATAATAACAGATTGTTTTGACATGTTGACGGCCCATATTGCTCGTTTTGAAATCAAAAAGCTAAATCATAGTTCATGGACGAAATAGCCGGAATTGCAAGGTTAGGTTAAATAAAAGAAGACCTTTAAGAGAAACAAATCGATTATTCATCCAACAAATCAGGTCTGCGTTTTTTCGTGCGCAAAATGCTTTGCTCATTGCGCCATTCATCAATCTTAGCATTATGCCCTGACATTAGAATCTCGGGCACCTTGTGACCTTCATAATCTTCAGGCCGCGTATAAACGGGAGGCGCTAATAAGCCATCTTGAAAAGAATCGGTTAGGGCAGAGGTCTCATCATTTAAAACACCAGGTATCAATCGAACCAAGGCATCTACCAACACAGCCGCACCTAATTCACCGCCCGATAAAACATAAGAGCCTATTGAAATTTCCTTCGTGATAAATAAATCACGAATCCGCTGATCTACGCCTTTATAGTGACCGCATAAAATCAATATGTTTTTCTTTAACGATAAAGCATTGCAATGCGATTGTTCGAGCAATTCACCATCTGGTGTCATGTAAATCAATTCGTCATAAATGCGCTCTGTCTGCAGTTTGTTAATGCAGTCCGCAATGGGTTGAATTGTCATTACCATTCCTGCACCACCTCCATATTGATAATCGTCCACACTTTTTTGGCGGTGGGTTGAATAATCACGAATGTTGTGAATATGAATCTCGGCGTGACCATTTTCCTGAGCGCGTTTCATGATCGAGTCATTAAATGGACTTTCAAGCAGTTTTGGTAGTACGGTGAGGATATCTATGCGCATGGTACAAAATTAATGAAAGATTAAAACCGTTGCAAAAAACAATACAGCAAACAAGAAAGCAGACAAAGCTATTTTTTTTAATTCGGGATCGAAATCTTTTGGATCATCAACTTTTCGGACCTTGTTTATATGAATAGCATGAATAACTGCTACTGGTGCGAATGGAATTAGAAATTTAAAATCTCCTTCTATAATTAAGATGTCAACAAGTAAGATTAAAGGAAAACAAACATGAGCTATGATAAAGAGAAGGTAATGATAATTTTTACTTCGCTTAAATCCCAAATGCACGACAAATGTTCTTTTTCCAACTTTTTCGTCATTTACACGATCCCGCATGTTATTTAAGTTGAGCACCGCTACACTAATGCAACCCATATAAATTGCAGGTAGTAAAATTTCCCAATGAAAGGTGCTGTCTTGCAGCCAATAGCTGCCAATAACTCCTAAGAGTCCGAAAAATATGAAGACGAAAATATCTCCAAAACCCGAGTATCCATAAGCCCGCTTTCCAACCGTATATTTAATCGCAGCCGCAATTGACAAAACTCCTAATAAGAAAAATACAATGAATGCTAAATCAAACTGATATTCAAAAGTTTCTAATAAAAGCCAGATTCCTGAAATGAGTGTAATAATTGTAGTTATTATGATACCCTTTTTCATTGATTGTGGTGAGATCAAACCACTCTGAATTGCCCTCTCAGGTCCAATTCGTCCATCATTATCAGCTCCTTTCAATGCATCACCATAGTCATTCGCAAGGTTGGAAAGAATCTGAAGACATAGCGTGGTAAGTATTGTTAGCGTAAAGATTAGCCAACTGAATTCCCATCTCGGCAACCAAGGCCCTTGAACCGCCGGTTCGTCCATCTTTGTTGTTAAGTATGCAACTGAACTTCCAATCAAAATCACACTAAACGACAAAGGCAAAGTCCTTAACCGCATGGCCCCAATCCAAGCACCAACTTTTGAACTTTTATTTTTTACGATTTCACTCACTTGTTCTCGATACAATTTTAATTATTTGTAGAGGAATTAATTATTCTCCCGATAGTTATAGGGACGAACTGACGTTCAGGCCCACATATATTATAGTTTTCTTTCTTATCCAACATTCACACTTCTAG
Organism: uncultured Crocinitomix sp.; assembly: GCA_905478225.1. Classification (GTDB taxonomy): domain Bacteria; phylum Bacteroidota; class Bacteroidia; order Flavobacteriales_D; family Crocinitomicaceae; genus Crocinitomix. The sequence goes on along the minus strand of CAJQHR010000026.1, from coordinate 7,233 downwards.
TTTTGCACTGTGTGCACCCCAGTGTTCGTTTATAGTTTTTATTTAACAATCTCAATCTCAACATCTATCATCCAACGCTCAGTGTTCAACTGATAATTTCAAACCAAGGCGAGAGGACATTGAGGTAAGGTTAGTGAGCCTGTCGTACTATCGAAATGCCGAATTAGTCACTATATTTCTCCCCCCACAAATTCTCTATCGTTTTTTCAATATCCTGCTCCCTTGCCGAGCTTCCTGCGTTAAAAAAGTTAGTGCCGCTTATTTCATCTGGTAAAAACTCCTGATTTACAAAATTGTTCGCATAATCGTGCGAATATTTATAATCCTCACCATAACCTAAATCTTTCATGAGCTTGGTGGGTGCATTTCTCAAATGAAGAGGAACACTTAAGTTTCCTGTTTCTTTCACTAGAGCCTGTGCCTTCCCAATCGCCATGTATGATCCGTTACCTTTTGGCGAAGTCGCTAAGTAAATGGCGCATTGCGACAATACAATTCGTCCTTCTGGCCAGCCTATTTTGGCAATCGCATCAAATGTATTATTTGCCATGATTAAAGCATTCGGATTGGCTAATCCAATATCTTCTGCCGCGGAAATCATTAGCCGCCGTGCAATAAATTTAGGATCTTCTCCACCTTCAATCATTCGCGCTAACCAATACACCGCTCCGTTCGGGTCGCTGCCGCGAATAGATTTTATAAAGGCCGAAATCACGTCATAGTGCATTTCGCCATCTTTATCATAGTTGGCAATGTTGGCTTGAATGATATTTGTAACTAAATCGTTGGTCACGTTTAATGTTTTACCCTCGTAAGCTTGATCCACGACCATTTCAAGGGCATTAAGCAATTTACGGGCATCTCCGCCTGATATTTTAATTAAGGCGCCTGTGTCCTTTAATTTTATCTTTTTTGTTTTGAGGTCGTCGTCTTCCTTTAACGCACGTTCCATTAATGCGACTAACTCGTCTTTTGAATGATGTTTTAAGGTATAAACTTGGCTGCGCGAGAGGAGTGCCGAAATCACTTCAAACGAAGGGTTTTCAGTGGTGGCTCCAATTAAAGTGAGAATACCTTTCTCTACTGCGCCTAAGAGTGAATCTTGTTGCGATTTACTAAAGCGGTGAATCTCATCAATGAATAAAATGGCGTTTTGTACACCAAACAAACCTTGATTGCTCACTTTTGCAATAATTTCTCTAATATCTTTCACGCCTGAATTAATGGCGCTTAATGAATGAAAAGGGCGATCAACTGTATTGGCAATGATTTGAGCCAAGGTCGTTTTTCCAACACCCGGCGGTCCCCAAAATATCATGGAAGGAATATGTCCTGATTCAATGGCTTTACGCAATCCTGAATTTTCGCCCAATATATGGTCTTGTCCCATATAATCAGCCAATGTTCTTGGCCGCATGCGCTCGGCTAAAGGTGTCATACTCATTCTGACAACTAAATTAGCTATTTATTTGCTGTTGGACGTTTGTGTTTCCACCTTTTATGAGACCATAACCAGAAATCTGGTTTTTCCTTGATCAAATCTTCTAGAAGCTTCGCGTAAATATCGGTTACTTCACCATCTTCCTTCTCTGAAGTGTTTTCGCTAATCATAGTGAATTCAACTTCATAATAACCGCGTTTTACTTTTTTCGAATGTCCAAAAAGAACCGTGTAGTCGTATTTACGCGCCAATTTTTCTGGTCCGTTATTCCAACCTGTTTCTTGGTTTAAAAAAGTATTCCAATGAGCAGAACTAAGGTTAGATGGTGATTGGTCATTTACGATTATAACCATTTTTTTCTCTTTAGTAGAGGTCGTGAAAAATGGAATAATGTCTTTTGTGCCAATTAAGTTCATTCCATTTCTTGTTCTGGAATTGAATAAAATTTGATCGTAAAAGGTATTTTTTAAGGGTTGATAGATTGAGTAGGTGGTGTATTTCGTTAAATGTGGAAGGCTTAAAGAGTAAAATTCCCAGTTATTATAATGTCCACAAGTAATAATGACGTTCTTATCTTGTTTAAAAAGTTCATCTAAAAGTTCAGGATTTTTAATTGAAGTACGTTTCAAAACATCTTTACTCGATATGCTTACCGCTTTTATACTTTCGAAGATGAAATCGATAAAATGTTTGTAAAAACCTTTCTCAATTTTCTTTAATTCGGGGAGTGTTTTCTCTGGAAAAGCTTTTTCAAGGTTCGTTCTCACTATTTTTCGACGGTAACGAACAAAATTATATGTCAGAAAATAGACGATACTCGAAAAGAAATACAACAGTCCTAAAGGCAAGTATGAAAGCGGTTTCAGGATGACGTAAAACAATATTCGGTCAGCAATTTTAATCATTCACAGCGAAAAATAGGTTGCAAAGGTAAAAGTATCGCGTAATTGTTTGGCATGATTGATCTATTTTATTTGAATTAATTATTTAAAGTTGAAATTTCAAGCCAATTTAATGTATCTAAATGTTTAATTTTGCGTTTCAATTGTAATGAAGAAGCGCTGCGCACTCGTCATATTATCTATGTTTCTATCCTTTCATCTTTTTGCTGGGAAGATTGAAAAAGGATTCCAATCATTGGATATCTATAATTACTTTGACGCAAAGCGCTTATTTGAAAAGGCGTTAAAGCGAGATAATGTAGCGGCATCTTATGGTTTAAGCATTATTTATTTAAGGAATGATAATCCGTTTTACAACCTAGATAGTGCGCATAGTTGTATTCTTAGGGCCACAACGAACTATTCATCTGTTAAGCCAAAAAAAAAGATTAAGTATTCGAATTGGGGGGCAGATAGTTTAAAAATGTTTGAGCACCGCGATAAAGTGTCTTCGGCACTCTTTGAATTTGCGAAACTGAATCATACCGTCCCCATTTATCAGCGATTCTTGGACCGAAACCCATGGAGTAGCCATAAAGACTCTGTTGTGTTTTATAGAGATGAATTGGCTTTTGAAATGGCCAATCAAAAAAATAACGCAGCTGCTTATCAAGAATTTTTGAAAACATATCCTCAATCTGAAAGAACCCAAGATGCACAGATGGCCTTTGATCGATTAAACTATCAAGAGCGCACTGCGGGAAATAAATTTATTGATTATATCTCTTTCGTCAAGGACTTTCCCAACAGTCCTTATCGCGCAGATGCCGAGGATCAAATCTATGGCATAGCTACTAAAACGGGAAGTTTAGAATCGTATAAAACTTTTATTGACGATCATCCAGACAACCGAAACGTTCCAATAGCTTGGAAAAAAATGTTTAGCACACATTTGCAGCAAGACTATTCTACGGGCAGCATTCAAGCATTCTTAAATGAGTTTGAGGATTATCCTTTTAAAGATGAGCTGATGGCGCAATTAAATAGTGTCGATCGTGTTTTGTATCCGATTAAGGTTAGAAATAAATGGGGATATATAGACGAAACAAAAGAATTCTACATAGCCCCAAAATATGAGGTGGCAGAGGCTTTTCATGAAGGTTTAGCAATTGTACAATTAGAAGGTAAGTATGGATTTGTGAATAAATCTGGCGAGCTTGTAATTGACGCCATTTATAATGATGCCTACAAAATGAGTGAAGGACATGCCGTCGTGGAGGTGGGTGACAAATGGGGCTTAATAAATCGAACGGGAGAATTTGTGATTAACCCCGCTTATGATGATTTGGGTAATCTAAATGAAGGACTTTGTTATTTTTCTGATGGAGATTTATATGGGTATTTCGATCTGAAAGGAATTATTCGACTAAAGCAACAATATTCAGATGCAGATGATTTCGATCAAGGCAAAGCCATTGTTAGTAAAAATGGAAATTATGGATTAATTGATGTATTTGGTACGACGACAATCCCTTTTAAATACAACAAATTGAAACAGTATTATCCTAAGGTCTATTTGGCAAAATTCGAAGGGAATTGGGGATTAATTAGCAATCAAGAAGATACAATTGTCGCATTTGAATATGATTTTATTGGTTCTATGAAAAATAACAGAGCGATTGTGGAAAAAGAAGGGGTGTTCAATTATATTGATCCAAAAGGTCATTTAATTTTGACGGATTGGTTAATAATATATCCTGAATACAGACAATTAGCTATTTTTCAAAATAGTTATGCGAAAATTAAATATGAGAAGGGATACAATTTAATAGATACAACAGGCAAGAAGCTATTTGAAAGAGATCAACTAAGTTTAGGGGACTATGGTAAATATATCGCCATTAAAAGAGCAGATAAATGGGGGTATTTAAACAAGAATGGACGCCTGGTTATTGATTATAATTTTACTGCGGCTAAATCGTTTCAAGGCAAGTTCGCACAAGCCGGTGGCGCACCACTTGTTGGATTGATAAACCCGCAGGGTGAGTATGTTGTTGGGCCTTATTTTGAAAGGTTAGAACAGTTTAACGACACGGTTCTCATTGCAAAAAGCCGAGGAAAATATGGACTGCTTGCAACCAATGGAGATACGTTGTTGAATTTTGCATACGTTTCTGTTGAACCCTTTACTTCGAAAGTTGTACAGATAGAAACACGTGAGGAGATTTATTATTATCACCTCAAACGAAATCAGTTTATAAGAAAAGAAGGAGATTAGTGGATCGGTTTTTAGACTATATAGAGCGTTATAAGTTTGCCATTTTAGCCACCATGCTATTTCATGTCCTGTTTTTTATGACTTTCAATTTTGTTACCGTTAAGTCACCTTATGGTGATAGTTATTTGTATGAGGAGATTGAATTGGATGCTGATGCCATAGAAATGGATGAAGAGATGCTAGAAATGCTTGAAAAATTAGCGCTGACAGGGGAGAACAGTGAACAACTCTATAATTTAACTGCCGACCAAAATGATCAACGTGAACGTTCTTATGAAAATTTTTCTGCGCAAGAAATAGATGAGCAGGTTGAACGCGAAGCTCGCGAGTTAGAACAGCAATATTTTGATGATTGGGCGGCCACTCATCCAAACTCAGACAGCCCTCCACCTCCAAGAGATTCAGATCTAAACGAGGTCGCGGATAATGCGGCGGAAAACCGAAACAAGGATAATGATAATAACGTGGGCGTTGGAGGAGAGAATGCTTTCGCTGGTCCTGTAATGGTTTCCTTTAATTTAAAAAATCGCAAAGCACATTCTTTAGCTAATCCGGGTTATACCTGCAACGGCGCTGGTACTGTAGTCATCAATATTAAAGTGGATAAAAGTGGAAATGTGAAAAGCGCCGATTTTAATTCAGGTCTATCAAGGGGAGCAACTGAATGTATGATTCTAAAAGCAACACGTTATGCTAAAAAGTCTCGATTTGACTATTCTCAGTCGGCTTCTGGCTTAGAAAGCGGAACAATAACCTATAAATTTCAAGGACAATGAGTTTAAAAGATATTGTTCGCAGCTTAACGCCGAGTTTTTTGCTCAACTGGAACAGGAAACGTAAAAAGACGAACCGAAATGCAGAGCTGGACAATAGGCGGAATTCTGGAAAGAGCATAACCACGGAAGAGTTGATCAAAAATTTACACGAAATCGGAATTAATCATGGCGATTCTGTTCTCGTGCATTCTAGCCTCAGTCGTATCGGTCATTTAATTGATGGACCAAAAACGTTTGTGGATGCTTTAATCGCTGCCATAGGAAGCGAGGGAACGATTTTAATGCCTACCTCGCCAAATAATGTGTTTCAATTGAATTACATTCGAAATACGCCGTTTTTTGATGTTTTAAATTCACCCTCTAAAACGGGAGCAATAACAGAGTATTTTAGAAAACTGCCCAATGCCTTGCGCAGTTTACATCCAACTGAGCCTGTTTCTGCCGTAGGTAAATTGGCCGAATATTATACAAAAGATCATTTTAACCAATTAACGCCGTATAACAAAAACAGTCCATTTTATCGTGTTTCTGAGCAAAAGGGGAAGATTCTATATGTTGGCGTAACACTTGCTATGGCTGGAACTAACTTACATACGCTTGAAGATGCGGTTGACTTCAAGTTTCCTGTTTATTATAAAGATGAATTTGAAATTAACGTAATAGATGACAAAGGGCAAAAGCATTCAGTTAGGACCAAAGTCCATAACCCTGAATATTCTAAAAAAAGGAAATGTGACGATTTAATTCCACTCTTTGAGGCGAAGGGAGCTTTGAAAAAATGTAAAGTGGGTGAGGCCGACACGTTAGCTGTGAATGCCGAACAATTTTTATCCGTTATGATCTCGGAATATGAAAAAAATGGAGTGACTATGTATACACCAAAAGGCAGCTAAAGATATTTCAATGTCCACCAAGATAAAAATACCATCTAGATTAGAAGTTGTTGATTATGAATTATTTGTTGATTATAATATAAATGTTTACATTAAGCGAGATGATCAAATTCATCCAGAAATTTCAGGGAATAAATGGCGCAAACTAAACCTGAATATTGAGAAATATAAAGAACGTCTTTACGGGGGGATTTTAACCTTTGGCGGAGCCTATTCAAATCATATTCATGCGACCGCTGCAATTGGGCGCGACCTGCAAATTCCAACAATCGGTATTATTCGTGGAGAAGAATTAACATCCGAATCGAACGCCACGTTAAAAGCCGCCGCCGGAGCAGGAATGCAACTTGTATTTGTGAATAGAGAGGAGTATAGTTGGCGTTATGAACGCGACTATAAGGAGCTTTTACGTAATAAATTTGGTAACGTTTTGGTGATAGAGGAAGGCGGAGCAAATTATTTGGGGGTGATAGGATGCACGGCTATTGTCTCTGAAATTGAGATGAAGCCTGACTATTTCATTCTTCCTGCTGGCACAGGCACAACCACTGCCGGTATTTTAATGGGGATTGACCAAGGTAAAGTCATTAGTGTTCCTGTGTTTAAGAAAGGTGATTTTATTCGTGATGAAATTGCTGAGTTGCTAACCTATTCGGGCTTGGGCGAAGAAGAAATTGCTGAGAAAATGACACTCTTGGAATTAGAAACAAATTGTTCTTTTGGTGGTTATGGAAAGTTCAACCAAACATTAATCGATTTTATCAACCATATCTATGCTGAAACAGGCTTAAAATTGGACCAAATCTATACGGGTAAAATGTTTTATGCTTTATGCGAGCGCATTAAATCAGGAGATATCCCGAGCGGAAGCACAGTCGTAGCTATTCATACCGGTGGTTTACAAGGAACAAGTTCAATTGGGGATAAATTAGATTTCAGCGTTTAAAGGTTTGGTGTTCAGTTA
>CAJQHR010000025.1 GCA_905478225.1 uncultured Crocinitomix sp. | reverse complement strand
TATGGTTATGAAGATGGCTTAATCACTGTTGTCCCAGACTCCAGTATCGGTCCATTCATTTTAACCATTGAAGATGAGGATGGCGAGATTTTGAATGACGGAGGAGTAACGGCAGATTCCTTAGGAGAAGGAACCTATTTCATTACCATTGAAGATGGATCAGGTTGTGTTTCAACGGTCGAAATCACTTTAGAAGAACCACCATTTATGGATGTATGGTACACGATTTCAAATCCTGCTTGCACAGGCGATTCAGGATGGGTACGAGTAGACTCTGTTACCGGAGAAAGCGACAATAACCCAATCAGTTATCATTGGGATCCAAACCCGGCAGGGATTGAAGGGATTGGTGCAGATTCATCCTATTGGATGAAAGCAGGCGATTATGTATTGACTGTAGCAGACTCAAAAGGCTGTGTGAACGTCATAGATTTAACATTGATCGATCCGCCACCCTTCTACTTTACTGACTGGGGATGGGATACGGCTTATTGTCGTCAATACGATTACCAAAGTGGAAATGGATTTGTTTGGGCAGCCGCCGCAGGAGGTGTGCCTAGCTATATCTATGAATGGACTTATTTATATGATGGATCCACAAGTAATAATACCACTTGGGGTGGAAGAAATCCAGGTGATCATTTAATTACCGTTACGGATGCTTTTGGTTGTGTTTTAACGAAGATTGTGACGGTTGATTCTGTAAATCCAATCGCATCTTTCACTACCGAATCATCAATGCTCAATGACAATTGTGAAGGAACAGCTGATGTCGAAGTTCATTTTACCAACACTTCTCAGTACTATGCCAATCCAAACAACCCAGACGCCGACACCTTATTCATGTGGGATTTGGATCGCACCTCTACAAATAACTGGACCATTAGTAATAGTTTTTATGAAGAATTTGACACCACCTATGAAGCACGCGGAGCAAGCTACCAAGTAGATGTATGTTTAATCGCTTTTAATAAAAACGGATGCCGCGATACAGCCTGCAAAACGATAACCATTTGGGAGCCGCCTGAACTTAATCCTGTCAACGTGTTTACTCCAAATGGAAACGGAACAAATGACGTCTTCACCTTTAAAAATTTCCAAAAAGGAATTCGCGATTTCAATTGTGTTATTGTCAATAGATGGGGTGTTACCGTTGGAGAAATCAGTGAAATTACTGAATTTTGGAATGGGACTGATTTCGGTGGTGATTTGTGTCCGAACGGTGTATACTTTTACAACTACATTGCCACTGCTGATAACGGCGAAGAATTTTCTGGTCAGGGAACAGTTACTTTATTGTCTGGTCGAGGACAATAAGCCTTCAATACTTTTCCCTAATCAATAACACTACTCTTGATAATTTGGCTAAGTCAGATTTAAATAAATTATCAGATATGAAGAGTATATATAAAAAGAGCTTAAAGATCGAAAATTAATCCATAAGCTCTTTTAAAAACTATAAACCTTATTATTCGAATATCAACTCAATTTGTGGTACGGCAAAAAACTTATGACTGTTAAAATTGAAATCTATAGCTCTAAAGTCACTTTCATTAATCGTCATAATGCCGGAAGAAATTGGGTAATCCGTTTCATCTGTTTTAACGAGTGTACCGATTGTCGCACCAATATTATCGCCCCAATTTGGTTGAATTCTTCTCACCGTATAAGAAACTCCACTTTGAAAATTAACTGGTACATTGGGTGTTACATAAGTCATCTTTCCATCCGGAAATTGATGATCCTCATTATAAACAATTGACGAGTCAGTATTGTCAACAATTTCAATGATATAATCAGTTGGGCGCAGGTCTTCATGACTTTTATACCCAATTACAAATAAGGCTTTATCCTCACTTAGGGTAAACGTGTACTCATGTATCTCTAGATCCATTGTTAATTCTTCATCTTTTCCATCATCAATGAGATTATCATATAATGTTTGAAAATCCGCATTTTGCGAATCAAATTTATCCTTTTTGCAGCTGGAAAACGCCAACGTGGCGAGTAATACAAAACTTAAGTTCTTTATCATAAAAAAATAGTTAGCGATATAAGCTATGATTAATGAACGTGCATAAACAGAAAAATATTGTTTACGGAATTAAAATCACATGCTAAACGCTTATTCTTCTGGAATATTTTCCTTTGTAATTAATTCCTTTGGTTTAGAAGTTACGACAGATTCGCCATAGAATTTATTGAAGATTAAGAAAGCAGTAAGATCCCCTGTAACATTCACATCCGTTCGAAACATTCCCAAAATTCGATCAATTCCTATGACCACAATAAGTCCTTCAACAGGAATACCTGCACTACCAAGTACGGACGCCAGAATGATAACCCCACCTCCAGGAATTGAAGGCGTTCCAATAGACGCAGCAACAACTGTAGCCGTTATTAAAACGAGGCTGATTACATCCAAAATACCATAAGCCTGCGCCATAAACAAAGTAGTAACACATTGAAAAAAAGCTATTCCGTCCATATTTATAGTAGCGCCGATAGGCACAACGAAATTGCTCATACTAGATGACACGCCCAATTTATCATCAGCGGTTTGCATAGTTAAAGGCATAACTGCTGCAGAACTTGCAGTAGAAAACGCCAAGAGTTGTGGTTCTTTAATTAAACGCAAATACTCCAATGGTTTTTCTTGGTAATTGTAAATACCAAAACAAGATAAAAAACCATTAATAGGGCTAATCCAATTATCACAACGAGGATGTAATATGCCAACCCAAAGAAAACATCAATACCAATTCTTGCTGTAAGCGCGGCAATTAATCCAAACACGGCGTAGGGAACTAACATCATGGCCCAAGAGATCACGATCATGCAGATTTTCTGCACGGCTTCCGCAAATCTAATAATTGGGCTTGCCGTTGACTTTTCAAGTTGAGTAATTGCAACACCAATGAGAATTGTAAAGATCACGACACCTAGCATTTCACCAGATAGAATAGATTCAAGTGGATTATTCGGGATTAAGTTCGAGATTGCGTTTGGAACATCTTCCATGAATGAAGTTTGCTGTGCTGCTGGAATAGTAGTAATTCCTCCCGAATTTGGGAACCCTCCTAATTCTAAAAAACATTGCCCCGGTTTCATGATCAAAGAAACGAACAAGCCAATTATTATGGCAACCGTTGTGGTAAATATAAAGTAGAGTAATAATTGAAGACCAAATGACTTTAGGTTCTCTGTTGAGTTACTTATAATACCCGAAATTATTGAAGTAATAATTAGAGGGATCATCACCATTTGAACCAAGCGTATAAATATTTGACCAGGCAGGTCCAGCCAATTGGCTAGCCAAGTGCTAAAACTCTGAGAAACTAAGTCGGTTGTTGGATTGAGAAGCACACCGACACCTGCTCCTAAGAGCAATCCAATGATTACTTAGCCATAATCGGCCTTGAATCAACTTATCGAAATGACCCGCAAGACTGTTTAGTGGTTTAATTTCAATCATTATATTAAGGTACCCTTTTTTAGGCTAAAACTCTTATGAATTAGTAGATTTTTATACCGCAAATTTAAACAATTCGGATAAGAGCAAAATCATAAAATGAATTCAATTGGATTCATGAAAACAAAAAAAGGGTGACCTTTTCAGCCACCCTTGATCAATTAATTTTTTTTTATTTTATTCCTTAACAAACTGTAAAACACTTGTTTTATTGTCCTGCTTCAATACCACAAAATAAACACCTTCAGCGAATTGCGCCATGCTTACTTCCGAATTATTAACAACAGTTCCATTAAATAGAATTTTTCCATCAGAACTATTAATGGTAAAGGTAAAGCCCCCTTCCAATTGAATATTTAAAATGTCAACCGTAGGATTTGGATAAACGCTTACGTATTTGCTAATTTCATCAATACTTAATTGAGTCCCTAAAGCAATAGTTTCTGCAGCTGTGCAACCCGCAGCATCTTCAATGGCTACAATATAAGTTCCGCCAGCAAGTCCTGTCAAATCTTCTTCGTCATCATAATCTCCGGTACCATCATTATCCCAGTCAAAAGTATAGGCAGGATTTCCTCCTGTAACAGTGATATCAATTTCTCCATCATCACCAAACATTTCTTCCACCACCGTATATGTAATTTCCAATGGTTCATAAACTGTCACCACTACGGTATCGTAGTTTACGCAACCGTTATCATCTATACCTTCAAGCTCATAAGTGTAAGTTCCTGTTTCAGTTGGTGTGAATGTCATATCATCCTCAACTGTGTCTGGATCCCAAGCATATTCCGTTGCACCAGAACCTGTCAAGGTTAATTCTTCGCCAAGACAAATTGCATCATCAGATACTAATGCAATGACTTCTGGCAATTCATAAATTGTAATTTCAAAGGTCAATTCATTTGAACATTCAGTTGTCTCATCTACGCCAAATATAGTTATAAGCGTAACTCCAGGCTCCGGAATAAATGGAACTCCGTCTTCAATGAAACCTGGTTCATACCCATAAAAATCTGCTCCCGATCCAGTCAATGTAACCGCATCACCAGCACAAGAAAAATCTCCTTCAACAGTCACATCAACATCAGGTAATTCAAAAATTACAATTTCAATTGGTGTGTCGCAATCAGCATCCGAATCGGTACTTGCTGTAAATGTTATGATTCCAGTTTCAAAAGGAAAAAATGCTTCACCGTCAATAGCACCACCATCCCAATTAACATCAGCTCCACTCTCAGCTTCTCCGGTCAATGTTAATGATTCTCCAATACATAATTCAACAGCAGAAGGCGTTATTGAAATGGAAGAACATAATTCAGTAATAATTATTTGTCCATTTCCTGTTCCTACGCCAGCTGTATTCGTTTGATCAGTTCCGCTGTTAAATGAACCGCCGCCACCACCGCCATTATATCCTCCACTTACAGGTTCTCCGCCAGCTCCTCCGCCACTGTAGCCGCCACCGCCACCGCCGCCAACTGCTCCGCAACGTGCGTTTCCGCCTCCGCCACCGCCGTAGCCACCTGGTGCGATTCTACCAACATCTCCGCCACCAGTTCCACCTGCTCCGCCATCCAACGGTCTTTGTCCGCCGTTAGAATTAGAGAGACAACCATGTACTGTTCCATTATTTCCGCCCGATAACCATCCAGCTCCGCCACTTGCATAAGTAGGTGCTGCAGGAATTGAACCTCCAGTACCAGCAGTTCCAGCTCCACCAGGCATTCCATTCCCAGTCACTCCTGCTGTACTAGTGGATGCGTCTAAACCTAAATAAGATGATCCTCCTATATCTGTATAGCCCGCTCCACCGCCTCCACCAGCAGCAATTAATAAATCATCTGAAGCATCCCAAACAAAAGATCCTCCACCACCACCACCGACGTATTGTGCTGAACCACCTTCTTCACCAACTAGCAATGTTAAGACTTCTCCTGGTGCAACAGTAAAAGTGCCGATCATTTGTGCACCATTCCCAGGGGCAGAAACTACCGCACCTCCTCCAGTTTCGTTTCCTCCAATTGCTCCGGTTGATGAAATCTCTATTGATGTTACACCGATAGGAACAGTATAGGTTTGTAAGCCTCCCGTGTAATCAAATGTTGTTTGCGCCCAAGAGCTTGTAGCTCCAATTCCTGCTAAAATCAGGATGAACGTCTTGAACAATAAATTCATTTTCATAAGTGATAAATTAAGGTTCTGTCGCATTAATTCTATTCAAAGTTAAGATACTTATCTTAGCAATCACAATTCTAAAGATATGTTCAAACATCACCGTTTTCCAAAATCGATCATTTTACAAGCCGTTTATTTCAAATTGAGATTTACCTTGAGCTACAGAGATGTGGAAGAGTTGTTGCAGATCAGGGGTGTAGAAGTTGATCATTCTACAATTCAGAGATGGGTGTTTAAGTTTAGTCCAGAGGTTGAAAAGAATATGAACAAAAGAAAACGGCAGGTGGGTTCAAGTTGGAGAATGGATGAAACCTATATTAAAGTGG
>CAJQHR010000024.1 GCA_905478225.1 uncultured Crocinitomix sp. | reverse complement strand
TTTTAGAATTGTCGTAAGCAACATCAATTAATTCAGAATGATCTGTTTCATATTTCTTTCCTTCCTCGGCTGTCAATACTCCTTCTGACACTAACTGATCCAGATAAATTTCACGAACACTTGCATGTTTTTTTATGGCTTTATACAACTTAGGTTGGGTAAACATGGGTTCATCCCCTTCATTATGTCCATATTTTCGATATCCTAAAAGATCGATAAAAACGTCTCTATGAAATCTTTGTCTGTATTCCGTTGCAATTTGTATGGTTTGAATCACGGCCTCAATATCGTCTCCATTGACATGGAAAACTGGAGAAAGAGTCACTTTTGCCACATCTGTGCAGTAGGTAGAAGATCTACCATCCAAATAATTTGTAGTAAAGCCAACTTGATTATTCACCACAATGTGAATTGAACCGCCGGCTCTATAACCATCCAACTGCGCCATTTGAGTCACCTCATAGGCGAGTCCTTGACCAGCAATTGCTGCATCACCGTGAATAATAATTGGTATAACGGCGTCTTCCTCTTTAAAGACATTATCAATTCGAGAACGGACAATTCCTAAAACAACCGGAGCAACCGCTTCTAAATGCGACGGGTTTGGTGCCATAGTTAGTCGCACCTCATGCCCAGCTGTTGTGACAATATTATTAGAATATCCTAGGTGATATTTCACATCACCATCAAAACTATCGTCAGAATCAAATTCTTTTCCATCAAATTCGTTGAAAATCGACTCATAGTCTTTACCCATGATGTTTACGAGGGTATTTAACCTACCGCGGTGAGCCATACCAATAACAAACTCCCTTGCCCCTTTCTCGGCGCCCATTTGGATTAGTGCGTCTAAACAAGGAATTAAAGATTCGCCTCCTTCTAATGAAAATCGTTTTTGACCCACATATTTCTTATGAAGAAAACGCTCAAAAACAGCCGCATTATTCAATTTTGCGAAAATTTCTTTTTTGTTAACAGCGCTATAGGTTGGTCTGTTTTGTAATTCGATTTTTTCTCTCAACCATTTCAAGCGTTCAGAAACACGGATGTAAGCGTATTCAAGACCAATTGATTGGCAATACGTATCTTCTAAATGTTGAATAATTGCTTCTAATGTTGCAGCACCAGACCCAATTTCAATTCCCGCTTGAAAAACCACTTTTAGATCAGATTGCTCTAAACCAAAGTTTTCTATCGCCAATGTGGGCTTATATTGTCTCCGCTCACGCACAGGATTGGTGTGCGTAAATAGATGACCACGATACCTGTAGTCTTCAATTAAACTCAATACTTTTAGCTCTTTTTGGAAAATTTCTGGAATGATTCCCCCTGCTTCTTCAGATTCAAAATCTGTTTTAGCAAAATCAACCCCTTCAAAGAAACGCGCCCATTCAATATCAACAGATTCGGGATTCGCTTTATACCTTTCGTAAAGATCGTCAATGGCGTTGACATCACCATTTCCTACAAATGTAAATTTGTCCATTATTTTTCTTCAATTACCACTATTATTACAAATGTAAAAATTATCTATACACCAGTAATTTTTTAGGTTATAATAATTATCTCAGAATATGTGAGACCTACAATTATTGAAAATTACGCATTATATGTGAATCCGCCGGATCCGACTCTTAAAGAACTTAAAATCAGACGATTAAGCACCATTATTCGAGGGCACCGTAATGCCTGAATTTGTTTTTTAAATACACCTTTTGGGCTTCTCTTTTAATAACCAAATAACTTAATTCACTAAAATCTTGTTGAGCAAATGAATTTTTGAATTCACGTTCATTAAGATCGACCAAATAAATGAATTGGGACAATTTACCTTGTTCGGCTAAGTTTTCCAGAATAGGATTTAGTTGATGTATTAAATGTTCAAGAATAGTGGGCGCCTCAATATTATTCAAAGCAACCATGGCTAAAGAAACCCCCTGGAGATCTTTATTGATTTGGGCACACGTATTGTTAGCAAACTCAGTAGAGTTATTTTCCAACAATTGTAATTGTCCCTTGTCGTTTGATTGTTTCTCCATTATCAGCAGTTGCAATGAACTTATAGAAATAAACGCCGTCGTTACAAGGATCTCCGTTCATATCAGATCCATCCCAACCTTCAGTTATCGCATTTAACTCGCCTACTTTAATTCCCCATCTGTTCAAGATGACACATTCAAATTCAGAAATTGACTTCGATTTAAACTCAAAGGTAAATTCATCATTAATACCGTCTCCATCAGGACTGAAAATATTCACCTCGTCTAAAGCAATAGGTTCAAAAATAGTTATGATTTTACATGCTGTATCTTTACATCCGTTTTTATTCTGAGCGACTAGGCAGACCTCAACTTCATAACTCTCACCACGCGCCTCATAGGTTGTGTCCATCACTTCATTGACATCATCCGTTATGTACCAATCTCCTTGCGGGCTATCTAAATTCCAATGGAATCTTGGATCAGCAAAAGGATTTTCAGGATTTGCATAATTTTCAGAAGTATTTGTAAACGCAACCTCTACATCAGCAGTTCCTTTACAATCTTCATTTAATTGAGGAGAATCAACCGTAAATGATGCTATTGGATTCACAGAGTCAAGCGTTACAGTTTCAGTTAAGATACATCCATTGTCATCAAAAACTGTTAAGCGATATTCGCCAGGATTTAAACCACCCCAAGTAGATGCGTCAGTAAACGTCTCTTCATCAAGATTTAACCATTGATAAGTATAATCAGGAGTACCGCCGGCAGCCGCTCCAAAAACAACCCCATTACCTGACTGATATCCAAACAATCTACAATAAGCATCTTTAGTGTCTAACTCTACAAAATAAAGTGAGTCGGGTTGATTGATGGTAAAATCAAATGTATTTGAACAACCGTTTTCATCATTGATGGTTAACACATAATCACCCGCAGGTAAATCAACCAATGTATTTGCTCCTATACCATCTGTACCAGGAGGATTTGGTGCCCAGTAATAACTTACTAATGCGTCATCACCCGTATTGTTGTATACAGCCGTAACTTCAGCTTGTCCTGTTGCAAACCCATAACAAAGTGGATCTATCAAAACAAGATCAATTGTAATTTGATCTGGATGAACGAGTGTAACTGAACCAGTAGCCGTACATCCGTTTTCATCTGTAACGGTTACCGTATAAGTTCCATCACCTAAAGTATTTGCCGTGTTCGAATTGTCAACATTCAGTAAAGTTCCGGCTTCGTCTCTAATCTCATAAATCTTTCCGTCATTTCCGCCAAGTGCATTCACCGTTACGGAACCATCAGAAAATTCGAAACAGGTTGGATTATTAAAAATAATATCTATTGTTAATAAATCCGGCTCAAAAATATCAAACACTTGTGACCAAGCACATCCCTCTTCATCTAAAATAGTGACTGTCCAAGTATCTCCAAACAAATTGTCAATATCATCATTTCCACCAATTGGAATAGCAGGTGTGGCGTCAAATGGACCCGCAATAGTCGACCAAATTACAGTGAAAGGCGGTGAAATTCCGCCATCAATATTTTCAACATAAGCACCACCATCATTTGCACCAAAACAGGAGACATCTCGTAAACTGTCCAAAACAAAATCTGCTGTTACCACATTGTCTCCTAACCCAACATAAATTGATGTATCTAAGAAACAACCATCTTCATCCACAATATTTAATAAGTAAAAAATACCTCCGGCTAGATCAGGAAAAACGTTGTCGCCCGTTGGGCCCCAAACATCTCCACCTCCTGAAAGCGTATATGTCCAACCTGGATCATCCGGAAGAATGGTAATTCCGCCCAATAAACCAGGAACGCCAGGGCAAACCTCAGCCTCAAGCATAACTATATCATCAACATCAACACTACCAATTTCAACTTTCACTGAATCGGTTACTGTGTGACACTCATCTGTAACTGTTAAATAGTACCAAGTAGTTACATCTGGCGAAACCGTTATTTCATCTGTATCACCAAACTCCGGTGCCCATTCATAAATCAGGTCCCCAAATGTTCCATCAATATCTTCAGCGACAATATAGGCTTCTTCTGACGGGCAAATAATGAATAAATCATCATTAAATGTAATTGTTGGCTCAGGTGGCAATGTTAATTCGTATGGCGAGCTAATGATATTATAGACATACTCACATTCTAACACATCACTATCTTGATCTGCCAAATCGTTAGCATCAAAAATGCCAGGAATGACTGTACCAGGAGCACCAGCAAAACTACCATCATCATTTAATACAATAGTAATGTCCCCAACTAATGCACCGCCAAGTGCACTAATATCAATTGCAAAATCAAACGTTTGACATTGACCTTGATCAATATCTAAATCATAAACCGTTGTGTGCAAATAAATTGCAGTTGGATCAACGGTTGGATCGGCCGTGTAAAACGAAACCGGGACTGGAACAGTTAAGTCGGCTCCACCTGAATTACAAATTTCCATGGTATAGTGAACACTGTCACAACCTGTAGTTAATTCATCATTATGCGTAAATGTACTGTAAACCAAATTCACTTTTGAACCTAAGAAAGTCATGTTTAACACTCGTTCGTATGCAATTTTATCATTTTCAAGATGAACACGGAAAATATTTGGTTCGATAATTTCGAAGTTAAGGCGTTCATCAGAATTTGGAAGTTGTCCATAAATATCCAAGTCGGTAATATCAATATCTGGATCAATTGGAATTTCTTGCCAAGCATACAATTGCTGCTGTGTTGAAGTTGTAATGGTCACAAAATATCCTGTAGTTTCTTCTAAATCAAAATTAACCTCTGTAAATGCATACATTTGGTTTCCGTTGGTCCGATTTGTATTTGTTGGCGCTGGACCTTCATAAGCTGAAAGATCCCATGGGCTCCACAATCCATTTGCTCTAATCTCTAAATAGCCTCTTTTACTTCCAGGAGGAATTATAAAATCCACAAAACCATCTACACTTACACCATCATCAGAACCTCCTGGATCAAAACCAAGTTCATCTGGTCCTTGATACGCATTTTGAGTTAAATAGAAACTTGATGTATATGGCTGATCTGAATAACGTAAAAATTCTACATAATAAATTTCATTAAAATCGGCGCCATGGACATCACTTCGCGTCATGATCAATTGATCACCGACAATTTCAAGTGTCATGTCACAGATGGCAATTTGATTTGGCGGTGATATATTACCTTCACTATCCCCCAATAACGTAGCGTCTGCAGTAATTGGATCACCACTAGTTACATCATAATCAGAGAATGTGAATGAGGTATTCATATCTGGGATATTACCATTATTAACTGTTAAATTTCCAGAAGCCGTCATGGTTGCCATATCAATAATAATGTATTTGATAGACATAGCTTCTTCACGCGTATCCTGAACCAAAACACCACTGTTACCGTATCTATTTTGGTTAATTCCGATTGCTCTAATCTGTAAATAATCAGGTGCATCATCTCCTGTTAAAAGGTCAACTTCAGCAATTAAATTTACAGGATCAATCCCTGCGTCGTAATAAACCGGATACTGAGTTGGATCCGCGCCAGGAGTACTTGTCAAACTTTGGCTGTCAAAATTTCCATAAAAAATAGAGTAATACGAAATGTCAACATCTGCCTCTGAACAACCTATAATAATATCATCAGCAGTATAATCAAAAACAAATTCAAAATCTGGCAGTTCCGCAAAGTCGTGCCCAACTCTAGTATACGTATCTGTATAATCTGGTCCCATGGGTTGATCTACCCATGAAAATCTTTTTGATTCATGATTGTTAACCGAATATTCTACCCAACCTGAAGATTCGCCATTATCTAAATCCAGTTCAACACGTCCCCAAACGATTCTTTCCTGTGCATGATTCAAATCATCAACACCAGTTAAGGCATCTACAGGTGCTTGTTGGTAAACCCCTTGAATGATTAATGAAGCACGATTTGTTGAAGCAGGAATTGGAATGGTTACATCATCAGTAGTCCCCCCTTCTTTAAATCCTCCGTCTGTTCCTGTAATATCTGGAATATATCCAATTGGCAAACAACTTCCCGGGAAACCGAATGCTGGACAGGCGTCTTCATCATCAATACAATCAGGGTCGAGACAATCGACCAATCCATCTCCGTCATCATCTATCCCATTGTCACAAATTTCTTGCGAAAATAAAATTCCGGACGAAAAAAACAATCCAACTACTAAGGTAAATACCTTTCCTAAATTCATAGTTTTTATCATTGTTGGGGTTTATTAAGTTATACACTTGTCCTTTAAACGAAAAGAATCGTTAAAAGGTGACAAGAATTGTTAAAATTCTGCATTCTTTTAATTACTCGTCAAAACCTTGGGTAATTAAATATACCCAATTCACTCTTTTTCAACGCATAAATATAAAAATCTTATTTGAATTATCTTGCATTAAGCATGGGTCTGCGCCTGAATAATGAACAAATAATAGCTTATATGTGATAAATAATATAAATGCTCCATTTTATTGTAAAAAGTATTTTCAAACCTGCTATTTTTGTAAAAAAATTAGAAATGCGAATTTTTAAATTTGGCGGTGCTTCGGTAAAAGACTTTAATTCGGTTATTAATGTGGGTAAAATATTACGCTTGCATGAAGATGATCAGTTGGTTGTTGTGGTTTCTGCCATGGGGAAAACTACCAATGCTTTAGAAGGAATTGTTGAAGCCTTTTCAAAAGGAAATAAAGACGAAATTGAAACCCTTATCTCTGCATTAAAAGACTTTCATTTAGAGATTATCCAAGGATTAGGACTAAATCAAAACACATCATTTTTAACTGAGATTTCTGCTATATTTAATCAGTTATCAGATAAATGTTGTCAACCTTTTGGCGATTATGATTTTGAATATGACCAAATCATTTCTTTTGGAGAGGTTCTTTCTACCAAAATTATAAATGAATATTTACAAAGCGAGAATTTCAAATCTACTTGGGTAGATGCACGAAAATTGATTCGAACAAATGACCGTTGGAGAGAAGGAAGAGTGGATTGGGAAATCTCTGAAAATTTGATTCAAGCAGAAATTAATTCTGTTTTCGAGAACGGAAATCGCATTGCTGTAACACAAGGATTTATAGGACATGAAATAGGAGGAAAAACTACAACACTTGGCCGAGAAGGGTCAGATTTTACGGCTGCGATTTTTGCCTATTGTTTAAACGCGGAAGATGTTACTATTTGGAAAGATGTTCCGGGTATGCTCAATGCCGATCCGAAATATTTTGACAATACGGTTTTATTGGAAAAAATATCCTTTAAAGAAGCAATTGAATTGGCTTATTTTGGCGCGTCCGTTATTCACCCAAAAACCATTCAGCCACTCAAGCGAAAAACAATTCCGTTGCACATTAAATCGTTTATCAATCCGAATGAACCTGGTTCAATCATACAAGAATCGCTTGCATTTGATGACAATATTCCGTCATTCATATTCAAAATGAACCAAACTTTAATCTCATTAACACCGCGTGATTTTTCGTTCATTGTTGAAGAAAATTTAGCGCGAATTTTTGGATATTTAAACACCGAAAAAATTCGTGTCAGCTTAATGCAGAACTCGGCGGTGAGTTTTTCATTTGTAGTGGATCATTCAAAAATCAACTTGAAAAAATTAGTCGATTTTTTCCAAGAAGACTATTTGGTGAAATACAATTCCAACCTTGAACTGGTGACCATTCGGCATTATGACGAACCAACAATTGATCGTCTTACGGTAGGTAAAGATGTCATGCTGGAGCAAAAATCACGTCACACGGCACGCATGGTGTTAAAAGATTTAGGTTAGCTCGAAACATTAGACCCATCCCAACAACTTAGCTTTTTTTGAAATCCAAAGGAGATTATTCGGAAAAAATGCCGTGTTAAATAGATTAATTTTTAATACATTTATGATTAAAATCTAATCATTTTAATTCATATGTATTTGAATACGCACACCTACTTCAGTTTGCGATACGGTACCTTTAGCCCCGAAAATTTGCTAGAATTAGCCAGTTCAAACGGCGCTTCAGCTCTAGTTTTAACTGATATTAATACCACCTCAGCCTGTCTCGAATTTATTCGAATCGCTCCCAAATTTAACATCCGTCCAATTGTAGGAATTGATTTTAGAAAAGGTGTACAACAATATTATGTTGCCATTGCAAAAAATAATGAAGGATTTAAAAATTTAAACGCTCATTTAACAGCTGTTTTGCATGGAGATACTGAACTAGAATGCACGGCGCCCCACTTCGAAAATGCCTTTATCGTTTACCCCTTTGAAAAAAACAAAGTGTGGGAATTAAAAGCGAACGAATACGTGGGAATTTCTCCGCGTGATCTAGATTATATTCGATTGAAAAAGATGGATACCTCCAAATATGTGATGCTACAAACCGTTACTTTTCGCAATAAGCGCGACTTTAATGCCCACCGTTTACTCCGCGCAATTGACAATAACACATTATTAAGCAAATTACCGCCCTCAGAGCAAGCCCGCGATCACGATAAAATCATTGTTCTAGCTGAATTGATTGCTGCCTTTGAAGATTTTCCAGCAGTTATAAAAAACACGCAATATATTATTGATTCCAGCGAAATTGATTTTGATTTTTCAGAAAACGCCGAACCACAAAACCAAAAAACATATACCGGAACCGCCGAGGGAGACTTAGCCCTGTTAAAAGAACTATGCGCAGAGGGACTTGAATATCGCTACCCCAAATCAACAGATGAAATTATTTCACGCATTAAAAATGAACTGGATACCATTCAAAAAATGGGCTTTGTTTCTTACTTTTTAATGAATTGGGACATTGTTACCTACGCCCGTGGAAAAGGTTATTTTTATGTTGGAAGAGGAAGTGGCGCAAACAGTGTAATTGCCTATTTGCTGCGCATTACAAATGTTGACCCCATAGAATTAGATCTCTATTTTGAGCGCTTCATTAACCTCTACCGAACCAATCCACCCGATTTTGACATTGATTTTTCATGGACCGATCGTGATGACGTTACAGACTATATTTTTAAGCGGTTCAATAATGTGGCACTCGTAGCTACTTATAATACATTTCAATACCGTGCTGTAATTCGAGAATTGGGTAAAGTTTTTGGTCTGCCCAAATCTGAAATGGACCAGTTAATCAGGGGCTACACCACTTCATTTGACAGTGGACATTTGGCTCATTTAGTTTTAAGATATGGCAAATACATTCACGGTTTTCCAAGTCATTTAAGCATCCATTCCTGCGGAATTATAATTTCTGAAAAGCCCATCAGCCATTTCACAGCTACATTTATGCCGCCAAAAGGTTTTCCCACCATCCAGTTTGATATGCACGTTTGTGAGGATGTAGGTTTATACAAATTTGACATTTTAAGTCAACGTGGGTTAGGAAAAATAAAAGAGGCCTTGCAAATTGTACAACACAACCATCCTACAGACGCCACCATTGATATTGATGACATTAACCGCTTTAAAACGGATGAAAAAATCAAACATATTTTACGAAATGCAGAAGCCGTGGGTTGTTTTTATGTTGAATCACCGGCCATGCGCATGTTATTGCGAAAACTCCAGGTTGATAATTATTTAGGCTTAGTTGCGGCTAGCTCTGTTATTCGTCCTGGCGTCGCAAAATCAGGAATGATGCAAACCTATATTCAACGGTATCGGCATCCTGAAAAACGGAAAGAGGCGCATCCCGTTTTATTGGAACTTATGCCCGAAACTTATGGTGTAATGGTTTATCAAGAAGACGTCATTAAAGTGGCGCATTATTTTGCTGGCTTAACATTAGGTGAAGCCGATAAAATGCGTCGTGGCATGTCTGGGAAATATCGTTCAAGAGAAGAATTCCAGCAGGTGAAGTCCAAATTTTTCGCGAATTGTGCGGAAAAAGGACATTCGTATGAACTTACCGCCGAGGTTTGGCGACAAACCGAAAGCTTTGCGGGTTATGCTTTCGCTAAAGGACACTCGGCATCCTATGCGGTGGAAAGTTACCAAAGTCTTTTTTTAAAAGCCTATTATCCTTTAGAATATATGGTGGCTACCATCAATAATTACGGCGGTTTTTACCGAACGGAACTCTATGTTTATGAGGCCCGAAAATATGGCGCGGAAATTCATCCTCCCTGTGTCAATAAAAGCCTACAAAACACCTGGATTTACGGAAAAGATATTTATATCGGTTTTCATTTATTACATGCCTTTGGATCAGAAACGGCAAGGAAAATTTTAATCGAAAGAATGGAAAATGGCCCGTTTTTAGATTTTGATGAATTTATTGATCGGGTTCCTATTTCATTAGAACAAATTGCCATTTTGATTCGAATTGACGCGTTTCGTTTTACGCTTAAAAATAAACGCACACTCATGTGGGAAGCTCACCTCAAAATTTCAAAAGAGACCGCCAAGGTGAAATTTACGCCCGATTTTTTTAGGGTGGAAAAAGTGGAATTCATAATCCCCCCTTTAAGCAGCACTTGGGAAGAGGATGCTTTTGATCAAATGGAAATTCTTGGTTTTCCTCTTTACAGTCCTTTCAGTATTTCAACAGCCGACGAAACCGAAGTCATTTTAGCAAAGGACTTGCTTCAACATCAGAATGCCACCGTTTGGGTAAAAGGTTATCTAATTCACTCTAAAAACACCACAACAAGCAAGCAAGACAAAATGTTTTTTGGTACTTTTTTGGATGCTGAGGGAGAATGGTTAGACACGGTTCATTTTCCAGATATTGCGAAGAAATATCCGTTTAGAGGAAAAGGAATTTACAAGGTTAAAGGCAAAGTTATTTCTGATTTTGATTGCGTAACTATTGAAGCGGAGTATATGGAAAAACTGGGCGTTATTCAGGATCCAAGGTATTCTAATTTAAGAGCGGGTGAAGGAGTTTTTGGCAACTCGGGCACTTCGATAGCTCGACAGACTCACTAACGACCTTAGTATCCTCAAACGGTGAAGGGATTGTGCCATCAAAGGAGAACTTTGTTAATCATGAAACACTTGGGTTGCCCAAGGGCGATCGCATTGTTGACCCAAAAAATAATTACCCTTTTGGATTCGACTGTATATGAGAAAGGGTTAGAAAAAGCCTCGTATTCTATTCAATGATTAGCTCGCCAAGTTGAATGCTTCTTTTTTAAGCTCCATAAAGGTTTTGCGCTTTAACTTGCTTTGCACCCATGTTAGAAAATCGAAATATTCAAAAACAACTTGTTCTTTAGGGTCAGCCTTTAACTCAATTAATTCCTTTTCAATAGGTATTAATTTTTCTTCTAAATCAAAGAATCCATCCGACTTTGCCATTCGAGTAATCAATTTCAAAAACAACTCTTCAAAAGCATAAATGCGTTTTTTGTTTTTTAAATAACGCTTAGTTGAATTAATGGCGTAAGGCAAAAAGCGACTGTTGTCCAAATCAAAATGCAAAATCAAATTAATCAATTGTGCAAAGCAATAAATATCCTGCTTTTGATCAATCTTGCTTTCATTCAATACCTTATTAATCCAATTTAAGGCTTTCGAATATTCACCAATGGACAAATAAATGATGCCGACTTTAAAATCAATATAAGCTTTGCGCAAACTATTAATGTGGTCACCATATAATCGATAAGCCTCTTCAATTTGTGGAACGAGTTCCTCGGCTTTATGATAATCTCCTTTTTCAATCAATAAAAAGAGTTCTAAACTAGATGAACTAGAGAAATACTTGATGTCTAAATCCAATGTCTTTTGGCTCTTTCGATCTGAAGATAACCGCTTCAATTTAAACAAATATTCTTCAGCCTCATCATATTTTTTGAGACGAGTTGAGATATAAATAATATTCGTTAGTACGGAAAAATATAAATTTGGGCGGTTCTTAAAAGTAGTGGAATGATCCTCCAACAAATTAACGTTTGCCTGCAAATGGTGATAAGAACACTCTAAATCATTCACCGAAAAATAATACGCGCCGTAGATGTGATTATAGAGGTAATTAATTTTAGTTGAATAGTTTTTTACATTAATATTAGAAATCCGATCTACCAATTCCTTCAATTTTAGAGTGTCTTGCTCATTACGTACATTTCCTTTGATGTTAATTTCCTGAAAAAGCAAACTCTTTACATTCCACAATTGATGATCCGTTTTTATTTCATCAATCAAGGTTTTTTCCTCTTCAAACATCTTTGTTATTTGCACCGCCTTAATCTCGGTGTACAGCTCGTTTTCTATTAACTTTTTTTGCTTTTGTTTGATTTCTAAAAGAAGATTGAAACGCTCATATTTCTTCGCCTGTTTTTCGGCACTTTTTAGTAGTTTTTCACATTGCTTATAAAGGCCTTTATCGTACAAGATATCAGAACAGTGAATGGAACGATACAACTGCGCATCATGGGAGGTGTTGGCATTAAAAGAATCCAAACTTCTAAGGATATTACTATATAGACGCGCTTTGGTAATGGAAAATTTGTTCAATAAAGCCTGTCCTTTAAAATGCATAAAAATCAGATCTTCCTGATAGGTATCCATTCGGTCAATAAAATCAAAAAGCTTCAAATATCCATTTTCTTCTCCAATTGTGTGCCGAGAAGAAAACAACTTAAAATAACGTTTTTCCGACTTGTTTAAACTTTTTATAAGTTCAAATAAGTGACTTGATACTTTGTTAGACATATATAAAATTGGGGTTTTAACTACTTAATTTTTTATCAATCTAAGCTAAATAAGAAGGATAAACGGTAATAAACTGGTTTAATGGTCGTTTTGTGTACTCAATAAACATGTTTATTTATTAAACGGATTTTTAGATCTTAGAAATGAAAAGAATGCGGGTATCATAATTGAATTAAATCAATGACAATTGTCAGTTCACGAGTTCTATGACATTTTTATGACAAAGTAGGGCTTCGAAATGTAGACTTTTGTCACCTTAATAAAACAAATTGGAAAGATTCAATATAATAGCATTTACGCACGCCGGGATCGGATTAAAAAAACTAGGGCAATTTCACCTTGAAAAAGATGAAATTCCAGCCAAGATGGGTGCTTTGAAAGAAGCCTTGCATCTAACCGAAATCATGTACTTGTCTACTTGCAATCGTGTGGAGTTCATTTTTGTGACCACTGATGCGTTACCCGAAAACTTTATCAGTGAATTTGTGCGTAATTTCAATTCAGACTGGGATGAAACCTATGCCGAATCCATTCGAAAGAAAGCCAGAACGTGGAATGGAATAAACGCCGTGAATCACTTAATCGAAGTAGCTTCCTCTTTAGACTCTATGGTGCTGGGCGAACGTGAAATTATTTCGCAGGTTAGAAACGCTTATAATTTTGCCAAAGCAACTGGTTTATCCGGAGATACGTTGCGCGTAATTATTAGACATACGATTGAAACTGCCAAGAAGGTTTATACTGATACATCAATTGCCGAAAAATCCGTTTCGGTAGTATCATTGGCTTACCGCGAATTGATGAAAAGGTCAATTCCATTAAATGCACGCATCCTAATAATTGGTTCTGGAATTACAAATCAGAACATGTGCAAATTTTTTGAGGAAGATGGTTATCGCAACCTTGTAGTGTTTAATCGCACTGTAGAAAATGCCAAAAAACTGGCGAATAAATATGGCGCTGAGGGATATGCACTGAAAGATTTGTCAGCCCATAAAAATGGCTTTGATGTAATTGTTTCATGCACAGGAGCTGCAGGAACAGTGCTAACAAAAGATATTTACACCGCTATTTTACCTGACACTAAACAGAAACACATTATTGATTTAGCCATTCCGAATGATGTGGAAAAAAGTGTTTACAAGGCTTTTTCAGTGAATTATATTTCTGTTGAAACACTGAAAAAAACTTCAGAAAAAAACTTGCTAGAACGCCGTAAAGAATTGTTAAAGGTGCGCCAAATTATATTTGAGGCCCTAGAGGAATTTAAGTTCACCTTTGAAATGCGGCAAATTGAGCTTAAAATGCGTGACATTCCAAATCACGTGAAGAAGATACGAAAAACTGCCGTTGACAAGGTTTTTGCTAGAGACATGGATGAATTGGATGACAAATCAAAAGCCGTACTCAATAAAATTTTAAATTATATGGAAAAAAAATACGTAAGCGTTCCTATGATTATGGCAAAAAACATGTTGACGAAAAAACAAACGCAATGAAGATAACAATTGGTTCAAGAGGGAGTGACTTAGCACTTTGGCAAGCAAATTTTGTAAAGGATGCGCTTGAAAAATTAGGTCATGCCGTCTCGCTAAAAATCATTGTCACAAAAGGGGATAAAATTCAAGACTTAAGCTTTGATAAAATAGAGGGGAAAGGATTTTTCACAAAAGAAATTGAAGATGCCTTGCTGAACAAAGAAATTGATTTAGCCGTGCATTCCCATAAAGATCTTGAAACAAGTCAACCTGATGGCTTAAGGATAGGCGCCGTTTCTTATCGTGAAAATCCAACCGATCAGCTTCTCGTATTAAAATCTTCAGTTAATCCTGAAGCGTTGCTGGAGCTGAAAGAAAATCCAATAGTTGGAACTTCGTCTGCAAGAAGAAAATCGCAAATGATGCGCATTCGACCAGATGCACAATTGAAAGATTTGCGGGGAAATGTGCCTACACGAATTAATAAACTGCGATCAGGTGATTATGATGCCATCATATTAGCCACTGCAGGAATTAAAAGGCTTGAACTCGATTTATCGGATTTGCATTGTGTTGAGTTAGACCCACACGAATTTGTACCGGCACCAGCGCAAGGAGTTTTAGGTTTACAAATAAGATCAAACGACACTGAATTAAACGCCGTAATAACCAAATTGAACCATAAAGATGTTGCTGCTGCAATTGGCGTTGAGCGCAAAGTACTTCAGTTATTAGCAGGTGGATGTCAATTACCTTTGGGTGTATATGCGGAAGAAAACCAGAAGAATTGGAACATTCATGTCAGTTACGCGCCAGACCAATCTTCATCTGCAAACATAACTAAGTATGACACTTATGAGCTAGAGGGCATGGCTGAAAAAATTGTTGAAGATTTAAAACATGTCAACGATTAAGTCCATACTCCTTACGCGAGAAGCAGGCTCCTATAAGGCAGTTGAGCGGTGGTGTGCCGATCGTGATATTCAACTAAAACAAGTGCCTTTTATTGAAGTTGAGGCGATAGTTGGGCTAAAAATTCCACCAACGGATTGGATATTCTTTAGTTCACCTAAAGGAGCAAGTAGTTATTTGAGGCACTATTCAATTCATGCAAACAAGATTGCCGCCTTGGGAACTGGCACGGCTTTAGTTTTAAAAGAGGCGGGATTAAACCTTGAATTTATAGGAGAATCGACTGATGAACCTGAACGAATTCGTCAAAAATTTAATGGATTATTACCAGATAATTCCTTCGTGTTTTTCCCCCTTGGAAATCTTTCAAAGCGCAGCATAGTGAATGAAATCAATCCAGAAAAGCTGAAAGAACTCATTACCTACAAAACTTTAGACCAACTGCACAATCTCCGTGAAAAATTTGATGTGATCTTATTCACAAGCCCTTCAAACTTTAATAGCTTTATTCAAACGAACAAAATTGCGAATGACACCCAAATTATTGCCATGGGGAAAACAACGGAAAAGGCCATTCAAGATTACAATACCGCATTTAAACTGCATACATTAACCTCACCTAACGAGGCGGCGCTTATTTCATTGTTAGAAAATTTATTGTAGTTTACTCGGCAGTTGGAACTGCAGTCACAGCTTCTTCCTCTTGCACTGGTGGAGGAGGCGGTTCGGTTTCATCCGACTTCTTTTTTGTCGTCGGTTTTCTGAAAAGCCTACGATAACGGAAAATGATTAGACCAACTCCAATTGAAATTGAAAGATCCGCCAAGTTCCAAATCGCACCAAAAATTAAATCGCCTGGTTTTATATCTATTAGGTTTGCTCCGCCTAAAAAATCTGGTAGATTGAGATTAACAATTGGCATCCATGTAGGCCAAACAGAGGTAAACTGAAACATATCAACCACACTGCCTAATAAAAACCCATTAGGGCGAAGTTCATCAACTTCCCAAAAAAGATCGTAACAAATTCCGTCGATTAAATTTCCAGTAGCCCCGGCAAAAACTAAACCTACGGCAATAATTAATCCTTTAGGGGAGGTGTTTTCTCGGATAAGTTTAAGAATATACCACCCAATTCCAACAATTGCGGCTAAACGAAATAATGATAGCGCATATTTTGGCCCAGCTCCAGCACCTAAAGTTGCGCCAAAAGCCATGCCTCTATTTTCTACATAATGCAATTGGAAAAACCCATCTATAACACCAATTGTGCCGTTAGGTTCCATTGAGTTTTTAACCCAAATTTTAATGATTTGATCAAGGAGCAAGATAACTCCAATTAAGATGATGATTTTTTTACCCAAACCGTTTCCTTAGCCTTGCGCTCGTTTCGCTTCGATACTCAGTGTCGCATGCGGTACTAGCCTTAGACGTTGTTTCTGAATTAATTTACCAGAAACACGGCAAATACCGTAAGTCTTGTTCTTAATTCGAATCAATGCGTTTTTTAGATTCTGGATAAATTTTTCTTGTCGAACGGCTAATTGCGCCATTTCTTCACGTGACATGGTTTCAGAACCATCTTCCATCATGTTAAATGATCTTCCAGTATCATCAGTTCCATGGTCGTCACTATGATCTAATTGACCACGTAATAAATCCAAGTCCATTTGCGCCTCAACCAATTTCGCTTCAATCAATTCTTTGAATTCTTCAAGGTCTTTGTCAGAATATCTTACCAAATCTGTCATTCTAATTTTTTAATTTTGATAACGAACAAATATAAGTTAAATCTCAATAGGTGAACGCTACGTTTGCCGTAAATATTCTAAATTTCATTGTTTTTTATCAAGACATGTTTAACAAATTGCTGAAATGAGTGTTATACAACATATATTTGCACTATTATTTAATTGGTTCGAAAAAGAAAAGGAATGGAAAAGAAGATTATTGATGCACTTTATTCAAGATACGCAACCAAACAATTTGATGTATCAAAAAAACTAACAGAAGATCAATTATCAACGATCTTGGATGCAGTAAGGTTAACGCCTACTTCATACGGATTACAATTAATGAAAATAATTGTAATTGATGATCCTGAAAAAAGAAATGCTCTTTTACCATATTCTTATGGGCAAAAACAGGTAGTTGACGCCTCACATCTGCTGATTTTATGCCGAGAAATAACCGTTGATCCAGGGCATATAGAGGATTATATCTTAAACATTTCCAATACCAGAAATATTCCAGCAGAAAATTTAGATGGATTTAAAAAAATGATGTTAGGATCAATAGCTGACATGACTGATGAAGCACTTGGTATATGGATGGATAAACAAGTTTATATTGCGCTTGGAAACTTATTGAATACGCTAGCTTTCATGAAGGTTGATTCTTGTCCAATGGAAGGATTTCAAGCCAAAGACTATAACAAAGAGTTGGGCTTAGATGAATTAAATCTAAGTGCAGTACTCGCCATTCCAATCGGTTACCGATCAAATGATGATGCCAATGCAAAGAATAAAAAAGTGCGTCGCTCAGCAGATGACTTTGTTGTGCGCATGTAATTGATCCTATAAAATCACCAATTTCTCTGTGCGAATTCCAGTTTCGTTCGTCAATCTTACAAAGTAAATCCCTCTGGGTAATCCTTCTATTTCTGTAGATGAAGTTCCAGCAGACAATTGCATTGATTGGACAAATTGTCCCGTTTCACTTAATACCTCAATCCTTGAAATTCCGTTTTCATCTGAATTTGTTACAGAAAATTGTACGGTTCCTGTTGAAGGATTTGGATAAAGCTTAAAGTTTGCCAGCTTCAATTGATCCGAATTAATCCCTAAGGCAGGATTATCGTTTACAAGATCAAATCGTTCTATTTCGAGTACACCACGCATGATTCCAACTTGGCCGAGTGTAAAGGAGTTTTGACAGGTTTCAGGAGAATAATCCATATAATTTTCAACCATATCAGGCAAGTCTCCTAAATCAGCAATATCATCCAAACACGTATTTTTTTCAAGATCACAACTTCCAGATTGATCCTCGGCGTTGGGCGTATCATCCACACCATCCTGCTCTAAGCAATCACCATCTCCCCAAATATGTCTCAATCCTAAGTAATGACCCACTTCGTGCGTAGTTGTTCTTCCACGCACATCAATTTCCGCTCCACCAGCAATTAATGGGTTTGGATTATTGCTTCCAAATGCTTCATATTGGACAACAACACCATCTGCCAATCCATCCGTAGCGCCTTCTGGCCAATGCGGTAACCCGTCTGGAGGCGTAGCATAGCCCAATAAAAATACTGTTCCAAAAACAGACATGTCACATACCCAAATATTCAAATATCTGCTTTGATCCCATGGATCAATTCCGCCTTCTGACGTTAACTTAACACCCTCCGCAGGTGACATAGCAAGACTGAAAAATGATTCTACATCTGTATTCGTTCTGGTAATTCCATTCGTTGGATTTCCAGAAGGATCAAAAGAAGCCAATTGAAACCCAATAAAGGTATCTCCTACAATGGTGTTAAAGGTATCTCGCACGTTTTCGGCATCCTCATTCAACCTTCTATAGTCTGCATTTAAACTTTCAATTTGATTAAAAATTACACTATCCGCCAAGTTTTCTTCCTCTGTATTATACACAATGTGCACCACCACTGGAATCGTATAAACATCCTCACGATCTTGACTCTCAAAATGCTTTGCACGCTCAAAAATATCATCTACTCGACCAATATAACCAGACGTTCTCTCCTCCTGCTCTAGCATGGCTTCATGCGTATAGCAACGGTGAAAATCTTGCCCAAAAGCAGCAAATGATAATAAGCTAACTAAAACTGCAATTGCATTTTTCATAATTTTAAATTTATTCCGAACAAATATACTCAACTGTGCAGACATAACCAATCATTAGGAAATTACCCCTCATTAAACGGCAACTATTATCTATGCCTCTGTTTCCAGAAAATTTGAAAATTTAGGGTTAAATTTGTACTGATGTTTGAGCACCTCCGCGATAAGATAAAACATATTCCGAACAGCCCGGGAATTTATCAATACTATGATAAAAATGATGTGATCATTTATATTGGAAAGGCGAAAAATCTTAAAAAAAGGGTTTCCTCTTACTTCAATAAATCTCAGCAAAACGGGAAGACCTATATTCTTGTTCGCAAAATTGTCGAGATAAAATACTTGGTGGTTGACACGGAAATGGACGCCCTTCTTTTGGAAAATAATCTGATCAAGAAGTACATGCCCAAGTACAATATTCAGCTCAAAGACGATAAAACATACCCCTGGATTTGTGTAACGAATGAAGCCTATCCCCGAATATTTTCAACTCGGCGGGTCATTAAAAATGGATCTAAATATTATGGCCCCTATGCTTCTGTAAAAATGATGTATACGCTTTTGGATTTAATTAAAGACGTTTATCCATTGCGCACGTGCCGCTTAAATTTGGAAGAAAAAGCGATTAAAAAAGGGAATTATACGGTTTGTTTGGAATATCACATTGGCAATTGCAAAGGACCATGTGAGGACAAACAAAGCGAAGCCGAGTATCAAAAGTACATTGATGAAATCACAAATATTTTGAAAGGGAATGTGCATTCTGTGATTAGGGAAATGAAAATTTTGATGGAGAAATTTTCGGCGGATTTGAATTATGAAGCTGCATTAGAAGTAAAAAATAAGATTCATAATTTGCAGAATTATTATTCTAAATCTGCGGTGGTGAGCCCAACAATTCATAATGTTGATGTGATTACTTTAAAGGAGGATGACAAGTCGGCCTATGTGAATTTTCTTAAAATTAGCAATGGGGCAATCATACATGGACATACCATTGAGGTTAAAAAGAAATTAGAAGAAAACCCCGAACAAATAATGCCCTTTGTGCTTATTGATATGCGCGAACGTTATGGAGATGAATCGAAAGAAATAATTACAGACATAAAATTTGGAAAATCATTCCCAGATTTAAAATTCACATATGCACAGCGTGGTGAAAAAAAGGCGTTGCTCGATTTGTCATTGCGAAATGCGACGTTCTTTATGATTGAAAAGCATAAGCAAGAGAAGTTAGTAAATCCTGAACGGCATGTGGAGCGAATCATGGAAACAATGAAGAAGGATTTGCGGTTAAAAGAATGGCCAGTTCATATCGAATGCTTTGATAACTCGAATTTTCACGGGACAAATGCTGTTGCGGCTTGTGTCGTTTTTAAGAATGGAAAACCAAGTAAAAAGGACTATCGCAATTTCAACATTAAAACCGTTGTTGGCGCAGACGATTTTGCCTCAATGGAAGAAGTGGTTTACCGTAGATATAAGCGCCTTTTAGAAGAGGGTGAGTCTTTGCCCCAAGTTGCAATTATTGATGGTGGGAAGGGTCAATTAAGCTCCGCCATGAACAGTATTGACAAACTTGGCTTGCGTGGTAAAATTACGGTGATTGGTATTGCTAAAAAATTAGAGGAGATTTATTTCCCAGGCGATTCGATTCCCGTTTATATTGACAAGCGATCAGAATCATTAAAAATAATTCAACACTTAAGAAACGAGGCGCACCGTTTTGGAATTACGCATCACCGAAATAAAAGGAGTAAAAATGCCTTAGGAACAGAATTGACCACAATAACTGGCATAGGGGAAAAAACGTCTACCGATTTAATTAAACATTTTAAATCTGTGAAATGCGTTAAAGAAGCCTCAATGGCCGAATTGATAAAGGCAATTGGATTTGCGAAAGGCAAGATTGTTTTTGAGCATTTTAAATAGAGAATAATTCGCTACGCGTACAAAAATTAGATGTTAAATTGCCCACTATTAGTGGACAGTTTCTATAAATCAATAGTATTCATAATTGTATTCATCAATATATGTTCTTTTGCCGAACATTCTAATTTTTGAAACGATCAAGTCATTTTCATTATAAGTGTAGATGGATGTACTCCCGCATCTATTTCCCGTGATTTGAGTTTTTAAAGGTTTACCATGTTCGCCAACGTGATAGAGGTTGGCATAGTTAACCTTCCCTTTCTTGTTATAATGGAGGGTTTTAGTCCCTTTTTCTTTTGAATAAGTGGTTTCTGAGGAAAGGCGAAGACCATTATCTTTATCAAATGTCTTGACTATGTTACCTGTAAAATGGGTTTCAGCATCATAAGAATTTACTTGTTCATAGACCAACTTATCTGCACCCCTAAAACGCTGTCTTAAAATAAGCAGCGGGTCAGAATTAAAAACGGTTTTCTCTTTCGCCAACCTGCCCTTTTCATCAAATTTTCTATTCCATACAACATAGTTCCCATTTTCATCCACATCCTCAAGCTTACATAATTTTTGTGGCGTCTTTTTCCTTCACATTGATTAACTCACCCTCTGGTTTACATTCAAACAGCCAAGTGTCTTTTAGTTTTCCTTTTACGTAATAATTTGTCTCTTTTTTATCTCCATTTTCATGATAAGAATAGCGCAATTCTTTGTCAGGCGTATCCGTGTTTTTATCAAAGTGTTTTCGATAACTTAGTTTATCAAATTCGTTGTATGCCACTTCAGATTTAGAGTAATCTTTTTTAAAATCAGCAGACTCCGATTTAATTAATCTATTTTTAGAATCATATTCATAAGTTGTTTTTGAAATCTGACCCTTACTATTCTTTTTTTCTACTTCTTTAATCTTTCCAAAATCCGTATATTTTAGCATTGAAGTGCTTTTGTATTCTTTTTTTGAATACTCTATTCGAATGATCTTTCCGTTGGTATCAAAATGCTTAACAGTAGTGGAGGGAATGCCTTTATAATAAGCCGTTTTTCCCCTCTTTTTTACATGATTGGCTTTAATCAATTCTTGTCCATCTGTTGGCATACTTGTTTTAGGATAGATATTGAAATCTCGCCAAAAGCGCCAAGGAACATTTTCTACGTTAGCGTATTGAGCATATGGATTCGGGTATTGAGCAAAACTATTAGTAGATGCCGCGATTATCGTAAGCATGAGGAAAAGTCTCTTCATAATTCACAGGTTTTATGCTACGTATAAGCAGATGCAAGGCTTTTGGTTACGACAATAAGAACGGCGTAAATTATACCCTAAATAATTGAAAGATTAACGCACTAGTGTTGTATTTCCTTTTTGAACTCCCGACTTTCCGTTTAAGAATTCGTAATGCAACACCCAAGTAAACAGGCCCGGATTCTCATCTCGGTTCCTGTAGGTTCCGTCCCATCCAATGCTTTGCTCAGTTGTTTCAAAAACTACCTCACCATATCTGTTATAAACAACAAAGTGCATAGCATCAAGAGCGTAGCCCTTTACGAAAAGCACGTCATTATTACCATCTCCATTTGGAGAGAAACCCGTTGGCACGCCCACTCCTTCAACAAAGTTCACTAATACCATAACCGTGTCTGAGGCTTTACACCCATTATCATCAATAAAATTAACCGCGTACGTTGTACTTTCTTGCGGACTTGCCGTTGTGAATTGGCAAGTTGGACAATCTACATCATCAGAAGGAGTCCAAACGAAAGAACCAGATGAAATAGTACTAGCTACGAGAACTGCCTGTCCGGCTAAATCAATAATAGTATCATTCGCTGCGCTCATTGTAGGATTGACGTTTACAACCAATACTTCTGAGACCGTTTCATTAGCACCCGTTGCACTTGTTGTAGTTAATTGAACCGTATATGATCCTGCCGTTGTCAAACAAATTTCTGGATTTTGATCTGTAGATGTTGTCGGATCAACTGCTCCACCAAAGTCCCAATCCCAAGAAACAACGGTTCCACCGGTACTTGCATCCATTATTGTAATACAATCTCCTACACACAGTGGGTTTGGCATAATAAAATCAGGTGAAACGGGTTCGCAATCAATCACAGAAATTTCAATAGTTGCAGTAGCCGTGCAACCAAATGCCGCTGTACCAGTAACTGTATAAGTTGTAGAACCAATAGCGCCAGGTGTAAATGAAACACCATCAACAACACCGCCAGTCCATGTATAAGATGCTGCTCCGGAACCTGTTAAAGTCACCGATTCACCAATACAAACTTCAGTAGTTGTTGCATTTGCCTCAACCGACGGGGTTTCGTGAACGGTTACAGAAACAACGGCTGTATTCTCACAACCCGAAGTCCCGTCAGTTCCAGTCACTGTAAAATCAATCGTTCCAACTGTACCAGGTGTAAATGGAACGCCATCAGTTGCTCCCATATCCCAAACGTATGTATCGGTTCCGCCACCCGTTAAAGTAACCGATTCACCTTCACAAATATCAGTTTCACTTGCAGATGCGGTAACAATAGGCACGGCTTCAACTTCGATATCGATTGTTGCTGCACTTTCACACCCGGTAACGTCATCTGATCCAATAACTGTATACGTAATTATTCCTAAACCAACTGGTGCAAACGGAACACCATCCGTAACTCCTAAATCCCAAGTATACGTGTCAGATCCCGAACCAGTCAATGTCACTTCTTCACCTTCGCAAATAACAGTATCTGTTGCAGCAGCAGTAACAATTGGAAGAGGGTTCACTGTAATATCTATTGTTGCCGTAGCCTCACAACCTGAAAATGTTGCGCCTACCACGGTATAAGTTGTAGTGCCAATTGGAGGTGCAAAAGCCACGCCATCAGTAACACCTAAATCCCATGTATAATCTACTGCACCGCCACCTGTTAATGTAACAAGTTCTCCATCACATACCTCAACGGCATCTGCAGAAGCTGTTACAACAGGTACATCATTAACAGCAACATCTACGGTAGCTGTGTTTATACAACCCGTTGCGTCATCTGTTCCTGTCACTGTATAAGTCACAGTTCCTAAGCCTCCAGGAGTAAAAGCAACACCGTCAGTTACACCAAGGTCCCAAACATAAGTTGTTGCTCCACCTCCTGTAAATACGACCTCTTCGCCAAGACAAATTTCGCTAAAATCAACATCCGCAGTAACTGCTGGAAATTCATGCATTGTTACATCAATTGTTGCTACAGTTTCGCAACCTGTTGCTTCAAACGTTCCGGTTAATGTATAAGTAATTGGCCCGAAAGCGGCAGGTGTATAAGGTACACCATCAACTACATCAACAGGATCCCAAACATACGTGTCTGCATCTCCGCCTTGCGTAAATGTTACCTCTTCACCTTCACAAATTTCATCATCATCAACTGTAATTGTCACCTCTGGATTTAGGTTAACAAGAATATCTACTGCCAATTCGCAATCCTCAGGGTCAGAACTAGTTGCTGTATATGTTATGACGCCCACTCCAACAGGAGTAAAAGCCACTCCGTCCGTTACACCCATATCCCATGTTATCACTCCACCACCTAATGAGGTCGCGTCTAAAGTAATTTCTTCGCCTTCACAAATCTCTTCTGCTGTTGCAGTATAAGTTAAACCTGTACATAAAATTGTTATGATTACCTCACCATTAACAGCACATATTCCGGCGGTCATAGACGCATCTGTAACACCTCCAATATAAGAAGATCCGCCAGCACCACCGCCAGCTGCAACACCACTACCCCAGTTTGCACCAGCACCAGAACCACCTCCGTAGTATCCGCCGCCTCCGCCGCCACTACCAACACTAAAATTTCCAGGTACACCAACTGCACCAACTCCAATTACGCCATTATTACCGTCAGGTCCTTCAGGACCATTTCCACCAAGACCGCCTGCTACTTGAGTTCCTCCGTTACCTCCTGAACCAGGATTTAATCCAAATCCACCGAGATCAAAAAATGGGTCATCTCCATCTCCACCGACTAAGCTACCACCAATTCCACCATTTCCACCAGTACCGCAAGGCTGACACCATCCGTTTACATAGTCACGACCGCCGCCGCCGCCGCCGCCGCCAACAATAACACGATCACCATAAGCCGTACCTCCTTGTCGAACATCTGAAGCTCCACCGCCGCTTCCACCAGGACCGGCATCTCCGTCACTAGGTGTTCCCCAGCCGCCTAAAGCGCCTCCATTCCATCCAGCAACAGCTTCTGTGCCTGTTCCGCCTACATAAACATTTAATACTTCTCCTGGAGTTACCGCGAGTGTACCAATGGCATAACCGCCATTACCTCCTGTAGATTCATCATATTGTTCAAGTGTAATCGCTTGACCTTGTGCTCCACAAACTTCAACCTGAACCGAGGTTACCCCAACCGGAACAGTATACGTTTGCATAGCACCCGTATAACCATAGGTAGTGACCTGAGCGCCAACGTTTGTTATAAAAAGCGTAAACAGAAATGCAAGCGTTAAGTTTAGCTTATTTTTGATCGTCATAGCAAATAAGGATATTCTACAAATATATTCTATTCCATCCAAGATTCCAACTCTCTGGAATTCTGAACAGTAATTGTACTAAATGTTAAGTTTAAATCAATTGTTAGAAAGCTCGGTATAACCGATAAAACTATCTAATCAAAGTTGTATTGCCTTTCATGAATCCAGAACTACCGTCAATGAAGTCATAATGCAATACCCAAGTAAATACGCCCGGATTTTCATCTCGATTTTTGAATGTTCCATCCCATCCAATACTTTGCTCTGTGCTTCTAAACACTTGCTCCCCGTATCGGTTATAAACCACAAACTGAATTCCAGCTAAACCGTATCCTTTCACATAAAGCACATCATTATTTCCATCTCCGTTTGGTGTAAAGGCTGTTGGAACACCTACTCCTTTCACGAAGTTCACAAGAACCATTACATTGTCAGACGCTGAACATCCATGCTCATCAATTAACGTTACTGTGTACATTGTACTATCTAAAGGATCTGCATTTGTGATTTGACAATCAGCACAATCTAAAGAGTTTTCAGGCTCCCATGAAAAGATTCCAGAAGAAGCCGTATTCGCAATTAACAAAGCAGAACCACCCGCATCAATTATCGTATCTAACGTCGCATTTATAATTGGATTTGGATAAACTTCAATTGTATGGACAATTGATGTAATTGCACCACCAGCGCTAGTAACTGTAAGTGAAATGTTAAACGAACCTTCTGTATTTAAACAAATTTCAGGATGTTGTTCAGTTGAAGTGTTTGGATCAGCAGCGCCACCAAAATCCCATTCCCATGCAACTGCTGTACCTCCGCTACTTTGATCTGTTAATTTAATACATCCTCCAATACAAACATTTTCAAATAAGAATTCTGGAATTACAGGTTCACAATCAACAACTGTGACTGTAATGGTCGCAGTATTCACACATCCAAATTCAGAAGTACCAGTAACTGTGTAAGTAGTGGAACCTAAAGCACCAGGAGTAAAAGGAACTCCATTTGTAATTCCTAAATCCCAAGTATAGGTATCGGCGCCAGCACCATTAAGTGAAACTGACTCACCCAAACAAACCTCCTCAGGAGTAGCGATAGCGCTAACGGTTGGTAAATCATGTACATTTACAGAAACAGTGGCTGTATTTTCGCATCCAGATGCATCTGTACCTATTACGGAATAATCGATAGTTCCAGGAGCACCAGGAGTTAAAACCACACCATCAGTTGCGCCCATATCCCAGACGTAGGCATCAGCTCCTCCTCCAGTTAAGGTAATTGATTCCCCAATACAAATATCAGTTTCATCAACACTTGCTGTTACTGCTGGAAGGTCTAATACATTTACATCAATTGAAGCAGCATTTTCACATCCTTCACTATCTGTTCCAATAACCGTGTAAGTTGTCGTACCTAAATCAACAGGTGTAAATGTCACACCTTCAGTTACGCCAAGATCCCATTCATAACTGTCAGCACCTGACCCAGTAAGCGTTAGTTCTTCGCCAATACAAATTTCAGTATCACTGGCCGTTGCTATCACATCAGGTAAATCATGAACCGTGACAATAACCTCATCTGTATTTTCACATCCACTCGGACCAGTTCCCGTTACGGTATAAGTTTCCGTTGCATCAGGAGTAAAAGCAACTCCATCAACAACACCCAAATCCCAAACGTAATCAACAATTCCAGGGCCGATAGCTTCTAATATTACATCTTCACCAAAGCATATTTCTACATCTTCGCCAGCGTCTACTGGAGGTAAATCATTCACTGTAATCTCTATTTCAAATATGCAGTCTAAATCATTATCACTCGTTGCTGTGTAAGTTGTGACTCCCACTGGTGGCACAAATGGATCACCGTCAATCACACCCAAATCCCATGTCACTGTTCCTCCGTTAATTGATGTGGCTTGTAAGGTTAATTCTTCACCCGCACAAAGCACGGTATCAGAAACCATTGTTTCTAATTCGTCGCAACCTATCTCAACCACATCACCTCCAAAAGAGATGTTCCAGAAATTTCCATTAATTGGTGCAGCTCCCTGGTATTTGAAACTAATTAATTGACTGGTTGCTATTGCTGTGAATGTAAGTGTTTGTAGTGACCAAGAATTATCTACGCCCCCTGTAAAAGGAAATAAGTGATCCACTCCACCAATGGTAGCTTGTAAGGTTCCGTCAAAAATAGTAGGTGCACCTCCTGCATTTGAGCGTGTTTCACACATGTAGAAATTCATATTATACTCAACACCAATTGTTAAACCGGTAATTGTAGTACCGACAGTCTCGGTATAAAAACCCGTTACCCATACAGTATGTGTATTCGGAGGGTCGACAACTGGGGCATCCCACCAAGCATATGCCCCCCATCCAGCCCAAAAATCTTTATTTGAGATATCAGTAGATCCCACAAGAATTGTCCAACCAACAGGGGCGGCATTGGCACCTTCAGGTGAAGAATTTGTTGGAAGAATTGCTTGTGAGTATGAGCTATTTAACCCAGCAAAAAGTATAACTATTAATGCCAAAATTCCTTTAAATCTAAAAGCTTTCGCTAATGAAACATTCATTATGTTTGTAAATTTCGAAGTCGGTCTTTCGTTTCCGGGCGTTGTATATTCTAATTTCATAATTCCATTTTTCAACAATTTCCTTATCAATCAGTACACGAAACATCAACGCAGTGATGTACGATTTTGGGGATTCATAGGGGCGGTCTAGTAAACAAATATATTCTATTTAATCCAAGATTCCAACTTTCTGGTTTCCATTATGATACAGCTCCGCACTTTTGGTTTCAATAGAATGTGGTAAAATCGAAAGATTGTGTTGACAATTCTCGATTTGCTTTTACTAGACGTGCTTTGACAAGAATAGGCTGCCTTAAACTCTACTAAATTGGTGTGTTATTCAAGATTGAAAATGCTCCCTCAAAATTCACCGCTATTAGACTCTAATAATCAATTTTTTACGTTGTTTTAAAATTCCTTGGACGGAAAATAAACTAACCCCCAACTTTGAGCAGATTGAAGCACAAAGCATTAAAATAAGTTGAATAAAAAACCCTGTTGTACAATTCTCCGAATAAGGTGGATCACAGCACAACAGGGAATTATTTATTCTCTAAAATATTAAATGTGATTTAAGTATTAATACCTATAAACATTACCTCTAAATAAATATCCATTTGACCCAAAGCATTTACGAGTCTCATTCTGCTCAATTATTCGTAGCTTTGCAAAAAAATAACAGGAACTATGTTGCAGTCAATGACGGGCTTTGGAAAAGCATCAGGCACATTTTCTAACAAGAAAATTACCGTAGAAATTAAATCATTAAATAGTAAGAATCTTGATTTGTTTGTGCGCATGCCCACAATTTACCGACAAAACGAAATTGAACTGCGTAAACTTCTAGGTAAACGACTGGACAGAGGTAAAGTAGAGTGTAACATTAATGTAGAATTAATTGGGGACACTACCTCTCAAAAATTGAATGAAAAATTGATCGGAAGTTACTACCAACAATTAGTAGCGATTTCAGATGAATTGAATTTACCAAAAGAGAATTTGCTTGCAACGCTTGTGAAAATGCCTGATGTTTTTGCGACAGAATCTGAAGAACTAGATGCTGAAGAGTGGAATTTTATTGTATCGATATTAGACCAAGCGATAACTGAACATATTGCATTTAGAACTGCAGAAGGCAATTTGTTAG
This sequence comes from uncultured Crocinitomix sp., assembly GCA_905478225.1. Lineage (GTDB taxonomy): Bacteria > Bacteroidota > Bacteroidia > Flavobacteriales_D > Crocinitomicaceae > Crocinitomix. The sequence goes on along the minus strand of CAJQHR010000024.1, from coordinate 35,121 downwards.
CGGAAGAGTTTGCTATCAGAATTGGTAATATTAAAAGTGCTTTTGACGAAGTGCCAAAATACGAAAAGAGTCGTGTGGATAGCATTAAAGCGAGAATCGAAAACAATTTAGAGGAATTTGTAGGGATTTCAAAAATAGATAAAAATAGGTTTGAGCAAGAACTGATTTACTATTTAGAAAAATTCGATATCTCCGAGGAAAAACATAGACTTGAAAACCATTTGACTTATTTTATTGAGACCTTGAACAAACCTGTTTCGCAGGGAAAAAAACTCGGCTTTATCAGTCAAGAAATTGGTCGAGAAATCAATACCTTAGGATCCAAATCATACCATGCAGAAATGCAAAAATTGGTTGTTGGAATGAAAGATGAATTAGAAAAAATAAAAGAGCAAATTTTGAACACGCTATAATGGCGTAAACAGATTTAAGAAAATGAACTTAACTGACAATTTAAAGTTTGATCAATTTGAAAATGGAAAATGTATTATTTTTTCAGCACCATCAGGCGCAGGAAAAACGACCATTGTCAGATATTTATTAAGAAATGTTGAAAAATTAGCGTTTTCAATATCTGCCGCGAGCAGAGAGCCACGAGGACGAGAAACAGATGGAATTGACTACCATTTTTTAACAGTTGACGATTTTAAGCAAAAAATTGAGCGAGATGAATTTGTAGAGTGGGAAGAAGTTTATACGGACAACTTTTATGGCACATTAAAATCTGAAGTGCTAAGATATTGGGAAGAAGGAAAAACGGTTTTATTTGATGTAGACGCGATTGGCGGATTAAATTTAAAGCGAATTTTTGGCGACAAGGCTTTAGCCATTTTTATTCAGCCCCCTTCACTATTTGTTCTAGAACAACGTTTAAAAAATAGACGGACAGAGACGCCAGAACAGATTAAAATGCGATTGGACAAAGCAAATGAAGAGCTCAGCCATACCCACAAATTTGATTATGTATTAATGAATGACAATCTAGAAAAAGCTTGTTACGAAATTAAAGCAGTTGTTGAAAAATTCATTCTATAAATGGATAATGTTGTCACAGAAATTATAGACGGTTTTGCAGGTAAAGAACCACAGTTTAATAAACGTGTAGGGTTGTATTTTGGTTCTTTCAACCCGATTCATATTGGTCACTTAATCATAGCCAATTATATGGCACAAACAGATGGTATTGATGAAGTTTGGTTCATTGTCACTCCTGAAAATCCGCACAAAAAAAAGAAGAACCTATTGGATGATTTTCACCGCTTAGCAATGGTTAGAATTGCCGTGGAGCAGAATACAAAGTTAAAGGCAAATGACATAGAATTTCAATTGCCTAAACCTTCTTATACCACCTTTACCCTTCAAGCATTAAAAGAAAAATACCCTAACAATCAGTTTACATTAATAATGGGTGAGGATAATCTGAGAACGTTACATAAATGGAAAAATTACGAGCACCTGATCGCCAATTATTCGATTATTGTCTATCCTCGTGCATACACCATTCAGGAACAGGCCAAACTTGAAAAGGAAATTCCAAACGGCATTCTTGATTTGCCAAATGTGAGCTTGACAGATGCCCCTGTTATGAAAATATCATCCAGTTTTATTCGTAAAATGATTAAAGACGGAAAGGACGTTAGCTATTTACTATCTGAGTCCGTTTTTAACTATTTAGATGAAATGAATTTCTACAAATAATGTATCAAGCAGTGCTTTCACTTCATATAATTTTCATAGTGACATGGTTTGCAGGACTATTTTATATTGTAAGGTTATTTGTTTACCAGCAAGAGGCAGTGCTAAAGTCAGAAGATGAGCAAAAGGTGCTTATTCCCCAATATCAACTTATGTCAAAGAGATTATGGTATGGGATCACTTGGCCGTCATTTGTGCTTACAGCTATTCTTGGTCCAACCCTATTGTATTTGCGCCCTGGTTTATTAGAATTACCCTATATGCACATTAAATTGGCCTTTGTTTTTGGACTTTTTATTTACCACTTTACCTGCCATTCCTTTTTTCTGAAATTGCAAGGCGGTAAAACAACCAAATCGGGAAATTTCTTTAGAATTTGGAATGAAGTGGCTACGCTGTTTTTAGTGGCAATTGTCTTTTTAATTGTGATGAAGAGTCAGGTTAATTGGATCTATGGGACGCTTGGATTTATTGCGTTCGGAATGGTTTTGATGATTGCTATCAAAGTTTATAAATCATTAAGAAATAAATCGAACTAGCGCAGTGATGTGTTGTGTACTTTGAACTGATAAGTTGTATCGGTTTCAGTATCTCTCGTTTCAATAAGCCAACCATAAACCCCGACAGTCGCCAGTTGCCCACCATAATATCCGTCCCATTCTCATTCTTTAGTCTTCGTGGAATTTGAATCACTATGCTGACCAAATGTGTAAACATTTGCCAACATTAAAAACCCTGGAATTAGTGTTTTCACTTTCATAACTACTATCACATGGACGGAGCCCAATACAAAGCGCACTTTTGGACTAAGTGACCAAAATTAGTTACAAATGCCTTTTTATGAGAAGCTAAACGAAAAATATAGGATTGCAGGCGCATTTCCTCAGAAACGCCTCACACAAAAAACTGTTTAAAAGTATCCAGATATCCGATCTAGTTTCCTGCAATAATTCCTAGCTTTATAGTTTACATTAAAATCCATTAAAAATGAGTTATAATAACCTTTTAACCGAACGTGAGGGGCTAATCTTAAAAATTACGATCAACCGTCCAAAACAATTGAACGCCTTGAATAAAGAAACTATTCAAGAACTCAATCATGCGTTAGACACGGCGAACAAGGATCAAGATGTTGGAGTTGTTATTGTAACCGGTTCAGGCGAAAAAGCCTTTGTTGCTGGAGCAGACATTAAAGAATTTGCCGATTTTTCAATAGAAAAGGGACAAGAACTGGCTGCGAAAGGACAAGAAATTTTGTTCGACTTTATGGAATTTATGTCAAAACCCGTCATTGCTGCGGTAAACGGTTTTGCACTTGGTGGCGGATTAGAATTGGCCATGGCGGCTCATATCAGAATTGCATCTGACAATGCGCGTTTAGGTTTACCAGAGGTTTCGCTGGGGGTAATTCCTGGTTACGGCGGCACACAACGATTAACACAATTGGTTGGGAACGGAAAAGCTTTTGAAATGATTACCACTGCAGGAATGATATCAGCAGATGACGCTCATAAATGGGGTCTTGTGAATCATGTTGTTTCACGTGAAGAATTAATGCCATTGGCAGAAAAAATTGCGGGAAAAATCATCAAAAACTCTCCAAATGCAATTCATGCTGCAATCCGCGCTATTAATGCCAATAACGTAGAAGGCGTTGATGGATTTGAAGTGGAGATTGAAGAATTTGGGAAATGTTTTGGAACGCCAGAATTTATTGAAGGAACAACAGCATTTATCGAAAAAAGAAAAGCGGATTTTAGAAAATAATTCAGGGTTAAATAATTTGTGAGCACCTTAAAAAAATTAGCAGGTCAAACAGCCATCTATGGCGGATCAACCATAATTGGTCGGTTGCTCAATTATTTGCTAGTACCGCTTTATACTGCTGAGTTTGCGTTTTCCACAGCTGAATACGGATCCATCTCGATTTTATACAGCTACGTGGCATTTTTCATGATTTTCTTGCTATTCGGCATGGAAACCACATTCTTTCGATTCGTAAACAAGTCGGAAGACAAAGAAAAAACATTTAATCAAGCCTTCTCAATTGTTTTAGTGGTCAACGCCATAGTTCTTGTGCTACTCGTAGGCTTCTCTCAATCCATTGCCAATTGGTTGGATCATCCAGAGTTTAGGACCTACGTTATTTGGTTTGCATTTATCCTTGTATTTGATGCTACGTCCTCCTTGTTAATGGCGCGGTTGCGGTATCTAAATCAACCGAAACGCTTTGCTTTTATTCAGCTTAGTAATATTGGTACAAACATTATTCTAAACTTGATCTTTATCTTCTGTTTTCTGGAAGACGGGTCCGATTTTAGAGTTGGATACGTCTTTTTAGCGAACTTGATAGCGAGTTTTTTAAAACCCATTTTACTTTATAAAGACATTCTAAAGTTCCGCTTTACCTGGGACAAGGTTGTGGTAAGAACTATGACAATATTCGCACTTCCGTTAGTCTTAGCCGGATTTGCAGGAATTGTAAATGAAGTCATTGATCGTGTTTTACTGAGTAAAATGTTAGCGGGGTCAAACAGCCTCGAATATGCAGAAAGTCAAGTTGGGATTTACTCTGCCAATTATAAATTATCCATCCTAATTACATTGTTCATCACTGCCTTTCGATACGCGGCAGAACCCTTCTTTTTTGCACAAGAAAAAAATAAAGACAAAAACAAAATATACTCTAAAGTGATGACTTATTTTGTAATTGTAGTGACACTTATTTTCCTCGTCATTTCCCTTAACATCTATCTATTTAAGTGGTTTATACCAAATCCAGATTATTGGGAAGGACTGAAAGTTGTCCCTATCCTACTCTTAGCAAACGTGTTTTTAGGTATTTATTACAACCAATCAATTTGGTATAAATTGGCAGACAAAACAAAATACGGAGCCTATATCGCCTTAGGTGGAGCTTGCCTCACTCTAACTTTAAACATCTCATTAATTCCAGTTATTGGTTATATGGGATCGGCAATTGCAACTTTTGCGGTTTACTTTAGTATGATGGTGGCCTCGTACTACTATGGACAAAAGCATTATCCTATCAAATATAATCTTAGAAAAATTGGGCTTTATATCATCTCGGCAATTGTACTTTCCGGAATCAGTAAACTTATTGTTAGAGATCAAACTATTTTTACGTGGTCGCTCTTTATTATGAACGGCATTTTTTTACTTGTATTTATTGGAATTATTCTATTCATAGAAAGGCCTATACGAAGCCTTAAAAAGGGATAATTTTATTACTTTTGGTTTTTACCGCATATCATGACAATTGAAATTATAAATAAGTCCAAACATCCAATTCCACAATATGAAACGCCGCTTTCCGCTGGAGTAGATTTACGCGCAAATTTGGAAGCACCTGTAACCCTGAAACCACTAGAGCGTGCATTAATAAAAACAGGCTTGTTTATTGCTTTGCCAGAAGGATACGAAGCACAAGTTCGTCCAAGAAGTGGACTTGCTTATAAGAAAGGAATTAGTGTTTTAAACTCACCCGGAACAATTGATGCGGATTATAGAGGAGAAATTGGCGTGATTTTGGTAAACCTATCCAATGAGGAATTTATTGTGGCTGATGGCGAACGAATTGCTCAGATGGTTGTAGCTAAATGTGAGCAAGCCGATTTTATTGAAGTTGAGGTATTGGATGAGACAGAGCGAGGTGCGGGGGGATTTGGAAGTACAGGGGTTAAGTAAGTCGGCACTTCGAGAACCTCAGTGACCTTCCGCCTAGAAATATTGAATGTGATTATAGGTCAGGGCTAGAAGTAATACTAAAAACTATTGACTAAAGAAAATTATTAAACACGAAGTACTAGTTACTCAAGACTAACTACTAAGTACAAAAAAACAAACATGAAGATAATTGTACCAATGGCGGGAAGAGGAAGTAGATTAAGACCGCATACGCTTACGGTTCCCAAACCTTTAGTTCCTGTTGGGGGAAAACCGATTGTACATAGATTGGTACAAGACATTGCCAAAACTAGTACTGAAAAAATTGAAGAAATCGCCTTTGTAATTGGTGATTTCGGGAAAGAGGTAGAAACCGAATTAATTAAGGTTGCCGAGCAATTGGGTGCGAAAGGAAGTATTTACTACCAAGATAAAGCACTCGGTACTGCTCATGCTGTGCTTTGTGCTGCAGATTCGTTAAGCGGACCTGTCGTGGTGGCTTTTGCTGACACACTTTTTAAAGCAGACTTTACATTAGATGCTGATGCTGATGGGATTCTTTGGGTAAGTCAAATTGACGATCCTTCTGCGTTTGGCGTGGTAAAATTGAATGACGAAGGTATAATTACCGACTTTGTAGAAAAACCAGAAACTTTCGTGTCTGACTTGGCAATGATTGGAATATATTATTTCAAAGATGGCGGGAAATTAAAATACGAATTACAATACCTTATTGATAACGGGATTATTAAAGGAGGCGAATATCAATTACCGGATGCCCTTAAAAACCTTACTAAAAAAGGAGCAAAGTTCAAACCTGGAAAAGTAACTGAATGGCTAGACTGTGGAAATAAAAAAGTAACTGTTCACACCAATCAACGTGTACTTGAATTTGATAAGGACAAAGATTTGATTTCTGCTGATTTGGTAATGAAAAATTCAGTTGTTGTTCCGCCGTGTTTCATTGGTGAGCATGTTGTTATTGAAAATGCGGTTGTTGGACCACACGTGTCTTTAGGACGCGGAACCACAGTTAAAAATTCAGTAGTAACGAATTCAATTGTGCAAAAAAATGCCATGATCACAAATTCTATTTTACAAGATTCAATGATTGGTAACAACGCCAAAATCTTAAGTCATGGTAAAGTCATCAGTATTGGTGATTACACAACTATTGAATGATAAAATCGCCTCAAAATATCGCCTTTTCAACGTTAAAGCGCACCATTTACTATGCGTTTATGCTGTTTTTAGTAATTGGCTGTAATAATGCTAAGGAAACGCAAGAGTCGAATATTTATACGCAGCGTAAAACTTTTAAAACTGAATTTCATCAAGCAAATTCTGAAAAAATGATTGGTCATCATGAAAAAGCAATTGCACTTTTTCAGCGTTGCTTAGAACTTGAGCCAAATAATCATGCCGTACATATTGCTTTGTCAGACCTCTATCAAACACAAGGGGACAAGGATAAAACCTTACATCATGCTGTGCAAGCTTACGAAAATAATAAAGCGAATAAATGGTACGCCCTGCGGTTAGCAGACCTTTACTTTGAACGAAGCGATTTTATAAAAACTGCAGACTTATATGCAGCAATTATTGCAGATGAAAAAAACGTAGACATTAAGTTTAAGTATGTTGATGCGCTAATTCGCGCCGAAAGAAATACAGAAGCCATTGCTATGCTCAATGAAATTGAAGTTGAAACTGGTGTAATACCAGAGCTTACTTTTACAAAACATGATTTATATACACAATTAGGCGAAAAAGAAAAAGCCGAGGAAGAATTAAAACGACTCATTGACGAAAATCCGGAAGATGCCGACTATAAAATAATCGTAGCTGAATTTTATATGCAACAAAATGAATTCGAAGAATCAAAAAAAATGGTCCAATCCATCTTAATTGACAACCCTAATTATGGGCAAGCACATGTTATGCTGGCTGACTTAGAGCTACGCCAGGACAATGTTCAAGGCGCTTTTGACAATTTAACGAAAGGATTCTTAAGTGAAGATGTTGAACTGGATCGAAAACTAGATATTCTCCACGGTTTACTGCCCTACACCGCCAAGAATGAACGCGATTTTAAAGAAATGCGAGAAGGCGTGTCAGCTCTTTTTGAAATTATTTATGACTCGAATTTAGGGAATGGCAAAATGCATAATTATTATGGTGATTTTTGGTCTTTTCAAGAGGATTATGCGAAGGCCGAGGAACAATATGAAATGGCGGTAGAAATTGATCCCGCATCATTTAATTTATGGTTACGCCTATTGGATGCGCAATCGAACTTAACCAATTATGACGGGCTTTATTCAAATGGACAAAAGGCCGCAGAACTTTTTCCAGCTCAACCGATTATTTATTTGTTTACTGGAATTGGGGCAATGGAAACAAAAAATTACGAAAAAGCTGAGGAGTGGTTCTTTCTTGGCAAAGATTTGGTAGTGCAAGATCCTCAATTACAATCCGAATTTCTCTATCAATTAGGTGATATGAATTATCGCCAATTGAATTTGGATGAAGGTAAATTTTACTTTGACCAAGCGATCCAAACATTCCCTGGAAACATTAATGTATATGCTGACAATGCCTTAAGGTTAATGAATAAAAACGAATTAAATCAAGCCGAAATTGAAATCAAAAAAGGAATAAATATAGCACCAAAAAGTTCAAAAATTCTGGATGTTTATGGGCAAATTCTTTTCCGTAAAAAAGAATATAAAAGTGCGAGTGAAGCCTTTTTACAGGCGCTATTTGAAAATAATACAGACGGAGTAATTCTGGAACACTATGCAGATGCCTTGTATTTGGATGGCGAAAAAGAGAAAGCAGTTGAACTTTGGGGAGAAGCCATTAAATACGGAAATGATTCGGAATTACTTAAACGAAAAGCCGAAGACAAAACCTACTATAAACCAGAGTAAGTCGCGCAACGATTCATTAATATGACACGCAATTAACCCATGAATAAGTACAGTAAAAAAAATATTTTAATTGGATTTTTCACACTCTTTTTAGTTGTGTTTATTGTTTCTTGTGGGAACAGAAAGCATGAAGATAAAGACGAAAAACTTCCCAATAAAAGCACGAAAGAACTAGAGAGAGCCTTGTTGGCACAAGACACCATTCCATACGACTTTTTGGCCGTGAGAATTGGCGTTGATTTAAAACGCACGAAGCAAAACGCCTCGTTTTCATGCTATGTTAAACTGAATATAGATACCGCATTTGGCGGATCCATTAAAGTTGGTCCTGCTGTTTTTGCCACATATATGGTCACCACAGATTCCATATTTTTCGCAAATAAGATGGAGAAATGCTATTTCAAAGAGAGTTTAGCATATATTTCAACATTATTTGGAACTGAAATTGAATTTGATTTTTTCCAAGATTTGATTTTGGGATTGCCAATAGGTTTAGATGAAAACACGAAATATCAAGAAATAAAAGACCCTGATCATTACATTCTCTCTTCACATAAAGAACGTTTGTATAAAAGATTAGAGAATGACCGATTAAATTTGGAAGATAATGTGATGTTGATTCAATATCACATGGATGCAAAAACCTTAGCCGTTTTTCAAACGAATATTGAAGTGCCTTCGGACACAACATCCATTCAAATTGCTTATTTAGAAACAAAAATAGAAGAAAGCTTCAAAGTTCCGGAATCCACAATTATTAATATCACTAATCCGAAAGATACACTTGAAATTGAATTGAATTACGCTTCAGTAAAAATTAACAAGCCATCCGAAATAAAAATTAAAATACCAGATTCATACGTTGAGTGCAATAAGTAAATATATCGCAATATTATTCTGTTTTTTGGCCTTTACAGCAATTGGTCAAGAGAAAGAGAGCGACCGCTTAAAAAAGCAACAACAAGAGCTTGAAAAAAAAATTGGGTTGACTCAACAGTTATTAGAGAGTACGGCTGAAAGTCGCGAAAACCTCTCAGATAATATCAACTTAATTGACCGCAAAATCCAATATCGACAAGCATTACTTGACAATTTACAATTGCAAATGTCAAAACTGGATTCAGACATTTCTCAACTTAATTTGGAAATTGCCAAGTTAGAATTAGAAGTGGGGCAACAAAAAGAGCAATACAAGCAGATGATTGTTAAGGCTTATAAAATGCGAAATTCAACCGCCTCGTTACTATTTGTGCTGTCGTCTGAATCTTTCAACCAAGCCAATAAGCGTATGGAGTATTTGGAGCAGCTTTCAAAGTACCGCTCTGACCAAATTAGCAAAATTCAAACCTTGATTGAAAAATTAAAGCAACAACAGCTTATTCTTGAAACAAAAAAACGAGAAAAGGATGATATTACAGTTCGCAGTTCTCAAGAACAAAAAAGATATGTCCGCGACCGTGAAAACCAGAAGCAAACCATTAAAGAAATGCAGGGTCAAGAGACCCAACTCAAGCAAGAATTAGCGAATCAACGAAAAAAATCACGCGAAATTCAAAACGCAATTAATGCTGCAATTAACAAAGAAATTTTAGCCGAAAAAAAGAAAAACATATCGGTTGCCGAACGCAGTGAGATTGAATTAAGCAATAAAGGCTTTGAAGACAATAAAGGACGCCTCCCTTGGCCTGTTGCAAGTGGAGAGATTACTAAAGGATTTGGGAAGCAACCACATCCTGCGCATGTCAATGTATTTACATATAACAATGGCGTTGACATTACCACAGTAAAAGGATCGACCGTTCGTGCCGTTTATGCGGGCGAAGTAACAAGCGTTATTGTGATTCCGGGCGCTGGAAAGGCTGTAATTATAGCACATGGAAATTACCGCACCATTTATTCTAACCTACAAGAAACCTATGTTAAAACAGGTGACCAAGTTCGCGTTAAACAGGAGATGGGCGCCTTACTTATTAATTCATCTGGAAATTCAGAAGTGCATTTTGAAATTCGTAAAATCACAACCGACGGACAGATTAGTAATATTAACCCAACCTATTGGCTATATAAATAAGGCATGATAGCAATTGTCCGCGTCATTACTTCCTTTCCTTTTCGTGGTCCAACCCATCCTTTTGGACAAAAGGTACATCATCCAATTGATAAACCAAACAGCCTTTATCTAAATCATAATTGAAGTACATGCGCTGGGGAGATAATATGGCATTTCCTTGCGAATTCTTTGCAGGTTCCCAATTTGGCATTGTTCTCAAAATATGTGTCGCATTATTAATGAAAGCATTCATGATTTTTTTATTCAACAACATTTTTACATCATTAAATGCCGGTCCATCACGTTCGCTCATTTTAGTACATTTTGCATCAATTTCAGTAATTAAACCATCCCCCGTAACAAAAAATTCACAGCGCACCACACCTTCTATCCCTTTGTTGCGAGCAGATTTAGGATAATGTAAATTTTTGTCTATAAATTTATCCATTGCGTAATGACCGCCTGGATAGCTTGCACGGCGAGTTCGATCCTTACCAATTATAATATCACTATCGCTTCTATCAACTATATTTTCGCTATTCTCAATTTCATTGGAAGCGTCACCATCATTCGTTGCATTTTCTTCAACTACATTTTCCCATTGAGGCAAAGGAATTACAGCATTATTCATTTGATTTTCATCCAGTTTTTCGTAGGAGTTAACAGAAGAAAATATCGTTTCGGGTTCTTCATGAATCAACGTTTCTTCTTCAGGGACAAAGTCAATTATAGTTGAATCAATTACAGTAATCTCAGAATCCTCTATCGCCAAGTTCGTATCATCCATTACTGTTTCAGTATCCATATTAAAATAAACCAACCCAGCAGTTAATAATCCCACTCCAACCACACTTGTTATTCCAATCCATAAATTGCTCATTCCGCTTGCTCCACCTCCTGCAGCAGCGGTTGCATTTATTTGGGCGCGTAAGGCCTTTCGGTTCACGGCTTTTATAAGTTCTTGTTGCTGATTTACTGCACTTTCTAAGCTAGGATCGGCGCTAATTTTAGCTTCAAAAGTAGCATGATCGGCTGGCGATAAATTGCCAGACAAATACATGTCAATTTGTTCTAAGGTGGTCAATTCTGATCTCATTATTTAATTGATTGAGGTAGCGGTTTTAATATCTTTGGCAAGTGACATGGCTTTTTCCATGCACTTATATTTTTGAGTTTTTGCTGAATTTACACTCGAAAATTTGAGTTTTTCAGCGATTGTTTTCATACTTTCTTTTTTAAAATAAAAGAGCTCAAACACTTTTTTGCAGCGCTCAGTAATTTGTGATAGAACCGATTCTAACATTTTTAACTCTACTTCCTTTTCCGAATTATAATCTAAATCGTCGGCGGTTAGAATTAAGGTGTCTTTCCATTCTAATTCTGGATTTTTTTGTCGTTTACGTGCTTCATTTTTCCACATGAAACGCGCAATTCCGTACAAATAAGTTGTCAATTTTGAGGTTAATTCAAATTTTGGATCGGAAACTTTTTCGATTAATAAAATTAAACTATCATGAAATATTTCCTGCGCTATTTCTGAGTCACCCCCACTAGACATGATGTTAGCTTTCACTTTCGGAAACTCTTTATACAAGACCTTAATAGCCTTGTTTGTCCGTCCTTTTCTAATTTGCGATATGATTTCTAAATCTTTCAGCTGATACTTTATGTCAGTTTTCATTAAAGGTAACTATTTAGGGTTAAAATCTATTTCCGGGCATCCGACCAACCTCGGTATTATTAAAGTGAAATGGGATAAAACCCCTAATTTCAAACGATTGAGAAAAAATTCAGATTAAATCCCTACATTTGGTCTTGTAGACTTATGATTATTCACCGAAAAGGATTGTTTACATCCCTTACTATTGCTCTTGTAAGTTGTGCTGGTTCTAATGACACGGACCTGAATGATAATTCAGTAGATTCTTTGATGGATAGTGTCGTCACCATGTCGGATCCAGAGGAAATTGATTTTGTTGAAACCATTGATTCAGCTGCTGTTCAGGTTAATCGAGATATCAACTGTGATGCCCATTTTATATCGGCAATGAATTTACCTAAGCCTGATCGCTTAACAATTATTCATTGCGATTATTGGAGTTCAGACCACCCCGTTTGGTTGGAGCATGCGTTCAGTTTTGAATTGGAAGCTGATAGTGCTTTTTTTGATGAACTAATTGCCCACAATGGAATGATTAAATATCATGACAAGCATGCTATAATTAGTGAAGAACCTGACTGGTTTTTACCCAAATACGTTGAAAATTACGAGGGCTATTATGCCGAGGATGATTTTGACGACTTTGAAATCTTCAGAGATTTAAAATCAGGTCATATTTATATTTGTGGTAGTCAATATTAGACTATTTTTAGTATATTTAATCCTATGAAAAATTCTTTTATAATTGGAAGCGCTTTAATGCTGTGCTTTACTATTACAAGTTGTGGTGGAAAAAAAGCATTAGACATTAATGTATCTGAACTTGAAACTGCATGTGATGTGGTGGATGCACTCGATCTTATTGCCACCGAAATGAATGCTATGGTAGCAGATGGTGAGGTTGGATCTGACGAGGAAGAAGAGTTTGGTAAATTAGTTGATAAAATTCAAGAAGTAGATGAAGTTGCTAGAACTAACTTTGAGCGTACTGATGCAGAAGCCTGTGAGAAATGGGATGCCATGCGTAAGAAAAGTGAAGATTTAGAGCCTTATATGTAAACTTATTGCTGCGTTTGTGTTCCATCTCAAACGCAGCTTTTTTTTCACCGCCTCCTATTCGCTAAAAGCGGTGGCGGTTCTCCGTTAAACGGATTCCAGCGGCTAATACTTTTTGCTTCAAAGCCAGATGCGCGCATAATGGAACGGTCTCCATAGCGTTCGCGAATAAGATCCATAGCTTGGTATAATTTAATGGTTGTAGGATCTTCAAACAGGCCAATTTGGTGGCCGCCCTCCACTAAATGACTGTATCGTACACCAATTAGTCGTACTAAAATTCGGCGGTTGTACAACCGTCGAAATAACTCTAAAACAATTGGTAAAATCATATGGTCTGATGCGCTGTAAGGAATTTTCTTTTGCAGCGTATAGGTTTGAAAATCGGAATACCGAATTTTTACTGTGATGCAAGCCGTTAGCTTATTTCCACGGCGTAATTGAAACACCAGATTTTCTGCCATGGCAACCATTAAGCCTTCCAATTTTTTTACGTCAATTGTATCTTTATCAAAAGTGCGCTCGGTAGAAATGGATTTCTGCTCACGATAAGGTACAACAGGCGACAAATCAATCCCGTTTGCTTTTTTCCAAATGTTTGCCCCATTTTTTCCAAATACCTTTTGCATAATGTCAATGGGCATTTCTTGAATGGATTGAATCTTTTTCACCCCCAGATCGCATAAGGACCGATAGGTTTTTTCTCCAACTGAAGGGATTTTACGGACTGATAGTGGCGCCATAAACGGTTTTTCTTCTCCACTTAAAATGAAAATTTCATTGTTCGGCTTTGCCTCACCCGTTGCAATTTTTGACACCGTTTTATTTGGCGACAGACCAAATGAAATGGGTAAACCTGACTCGCGAATAATTTTGGCCCGTAATTCTGACGCCAGTTGCTGACATCCAAAAAATTGATCCATCCCCGTTAAATCAATGTAAAACTCATCTATGGATGATTTCTCATATAAGGGAACACTGTCTTTAATGATTTCTGTTACCAATTGAGAGTATTTCGTATAAACCCCACTATTACCACGCAAAATTATTGCCTCAGGACAAAGTTGCCGTGCCATGCGCATAGGCATGGCCGAATGTACTCCAAATTTGCGCGCCTCGTATGAACACGAAGCCACAACACCTCTATCCGAAGTGCCTCCAATTAAAACTGGTTTTCCGTTTAATTGACTATCAATTAAGCGTTCACACGATACAAAGAAGGTGTCTAAGTCCATGTGTACTATTGAACGTTGCATTAATTATTCTTTAAGTTATAGTTTAACACGTATAACTTCTACCAACAACAAACCTATCTGACAGCCTGAGGCGGTCAGATCGATACAAAATAATAGCATAAGTCCGTAATCTATTTACGTTCTGCTTTTTATTTAATTCTACCAAGAATTACTGGTGGGGGGAGTATATTTTGACCTATTATAAGGGATACAATATCTATAGAAGATTATTGAAATAAGCCGCTCACAAACATACGTATTTTTTAAACTCAACTCAAGAAAAAAATGAAAGAAATTTACGTTTTGTAGCGTCTGTCTTAGGTGTAGCATGAATTACCTTAAAAGAGTCACATGACCACCAATTTCCGTAGGTAACCCCGTATCATATTCATTGTAAATGATTTTCCAAATATAAACCCCATCTGGAGCAACAACACCATTATAAGAGCCATCCCAAGAACCCCCAGCCCCGTTGAAATCGTAGATTAATTCACCCCAACGATTGTAAATAAGCATGTGGTAAATTTGATTCTCATCATCATAGAAAACCGGTTTAAAAATATTATTCAATTCGTTACCATCTGGTGTGAATGTGCTTGGAACCAACACGGGAATTACCGGAATAACGGTCACCTGTTGATAGGTTCTATCCTTACAACCATATTCATTGATTACAATTTGCCACGGATAATAAACACCAGGCTCAGTATAGTTATGCCACACTTCGGTTTCTGAAGAAAAATCCCCATCTGCAAAATAGAACCATTGCTCTACTCCATCGACAGAATGATCGGTAAAAAAGAAGTCAGCGTGATACTCGTCTTGAATATCAGGTGTTACCGTAAAGTTTGAAGTAGGACTCGGGAATATTTCAATTAAATTCTCGCGCATCAAGGTCAACGTATCAATACATCCATCAATAGTCCATATCGTTAGTGTGACATCATAAACCCCCACCTCATTATAAACGTATACGGGATGTTGTTCATCAGAAGTACCAATGCCATCTCCAAAATCCCATGAATAAAAAATCTCAGTGTGGGCAAAAGAAAGGTCGGTAAAGTAGGCGGTATAAGGCGCACACTTTAATTCGTCAGGTACCGTAAAATTAATTGTAGGCTCCACATATACAAAAACTTCTTCCGTATGCGAAACCGTACAAACATCATAGTTAACAGTAAAGGTGACATTATGCGGACCTCCCTCGGTAAACACAACACCTGTTGGATCTTCAACCGTCGAAAACAGTGGAATAGAGGATCCCCCAAAGTTCCATTCAAAAGTGGTTCCGTCCCCTTCAGCAGGATAAACACCTTCCCCCATAAAATCAAAACTATTATCCACAATACATTGCGCATCAGGTGAGGTGAAAAAAGCCGTAATCTCATTAGCAACAATGAACGTTGCGAAAGAGGTATCTGTACAAGGCCAACCTGGATTAACAACCAGCATTACCTCATAAGTGCCTGGACCAGGAAATGTGTAAGAAGGTTCAAACTCTGAACTTATATCTGTACCAATACCCGACACACCAAAGTCCCATTTATAAAATTCACCACCGTAACTGTTGTTTTCAAAGAAAATTTCCAATCCTTGGCAGAATGAAACAAAAGTGGTTAACTCTTCTTGCGGCACAACCTCAGCCTCCAATTCAATATCACAATTAAGTACTTTAAACAAAAAGTCTCGTCGAGAGGTGCTAATTAAATTTCCATCTCGATATTCGTTTACACATACACCAACCGCATACAGTCCGGGAGCTTCAGGCAACGCGGTTACCATTCCCGTAACAGGATCAATTGTTAAATCACCATCTCCGAAAGGATCAGTAGCCGAAAAACCAGGACCCCAAACTACTGGAT
The DNA here is from genome assembly GCA_905478225.1 of uncultured Crocinitomix sp. GTDB lineage: Bacteria > Bacteroidota > Bacteroidia > Flavobacteriales_D > Crocinitomicaceae > Crocinitomix. The sequence continues at coordinate 18,943 of CAJQHR010000024.1, read as the reverse complement.
CATATGGAGGCGGAGAAGCTGGGTCTGGCGCTGGTAAAACACTTGATCCACCACCAAACGGTGAACATAATTCATAAACTAAAAGATCCCCGTCTGGATCAATAGCTGAATGATCAAACTCAATCTCCTGTCCGGAGCACAAAACCAATGGTGGATAATTTGTAAAGCGCGCACTGCTATTACATACAGCAAATGAAGTTGGCGGAATATCAATTTGCAAGGTTAATCCTTCATCATCAGGATCGTTTAAGTTTGTTACTGCCGGACCTCTACAACAACGTTGATATGATAACGTATAGCCGGTAGGAGAATCGGGTAAAGTCACTGTTTTTTGATAAATAGCTTCTTCTACACAAATATCTGAAGGCAATGTAATACAAGGATTATCAAAAAGAACATCCAATGTTACGCTTCCTGGGTAAGGAATTGTAAATTGATCAATTTGCACATTTAAACCGTTAAAAACTGTCACTGGTAATATAGGGTCGAAGTCAGCTCCATCAGAAAGGCAATCGCGGTATATTTTCAGTGTAATTTGATACGTGTTTCCGCCTAAACAATCATAATACATATCTCCCCCAACAATATGAGAAGCATAAAGTTGCGTACTAAGTACAAGGGCTGATATGAGTGATAAAAAACGTTTCAAGCGAACCTCCAATTTAACGAAAAAAAATAACATAAATCAATTAAAATCCTCTAACCTGTAGTAGTCATTGATTACGTCGTTGACACTCAATTATCGAACCAACAAGAAGGAAACCCTATTCTAAAACGCACAAGACATGGAAAAGTTCCCTGAAAGGGAGACGAAACTCTAAAAATGGAACCCTAAACCAAAGGAAAAACGCCATTCATCCAGAAAAACGGGGTAAGAGTCAGCTTTATGTTTGCCAAAAATATAGCGGGTCTCTATAAACATGAAAAATAATTTCTCAGCGAAGAAATCGAGCCCTCCTGTTACTGAACCCACAGGGTTAATTGTTTTTTTATACTGCACAGCGTTGCTGACTTCATTAAAACGACCGTATTCAGACGATTGCGCATAGGCAATACCGGGTTGAAAACCAACATAAGGCTGAATTTGCGCATCTGAAAAACGATAAAATGCTCCGGCATATAATTGATGATTAATCGTAAATCGTGGACGATCTCCAACGGAGTTTACAAAATAAAACCCATCACCGCGCAACTCAATACGCCCTTGTTTCGGACGCACACCAATATAGCCATGCAGCTGAATGGTTTGCGTATTCTCTGTTAACAGTCCTGCCGAAAAAGACAAAGCGGTCTTAATTTTAATTTTATCTGGTGCAGTTTCATTTTCCTGAGCGTTTACATTTCCTGCAAACACGCCAAGAATTAAGGCCAAAACCATTCCTTTTGTGCTCAACTTTACCATAAATCTGCAATTCTATAGTTTAAACTTAACGTCAATAAAACATGTGTTTCAATGGCTTCTTCTGCTGCGCTAGAATGATCCGTTTCTAGATAATAACTATCGTCCGCCAATTGAATTAATTCATAATCCAAATGTTGGCCTAAGTGCAACATATATTGGGTAGAAAACGTGAGGTTAAAGCGATCAGACAAAAAATAATGTGCCCCCACTCCTCCCTGAACGGCTGAACTCCAACGGCTAATTCTTTCATCAGTCCGGTCGAGAAAAGCTGTGCTTAGTGGCGTTACTTCAGCATAATCAAAACAATGACCCGCAATTAAATAAGTCATAAATTTTTCCGTTTTTTTAGGGTAAAATAATACGGACCATCCAATATGGGCGTTATTTCTAGTACCGGCACCTTGCAAATCCATTGTAATCCAATCTGCGAACCATTCTGTACTTAAAAAATCGAATAGTTGCAGTCTAAATTGCCCTCCCGTGCCTAATCCTGGAACATTATCATGACCGAAAAGACTCGTTGTCGATCTCAACCCTAATGAGAGATCCCCTTTTTCTAAATAAGGATTTAATTCTTGACTCATTCCGTTATGGATTAGACCAAAAAACAAGATAAACAGTGGAAATATTCGCATAATGGACGCTGTCTTAAAATGGGTAAACCTAGTGTCACATTCACTAACGGACACAATAATAAAAACGTTGGTGGAATAAAGATATTGTTTAAACTCGAATTACGTATTAGAAAATCTACTTCTTCCTGACATTACCTCAAAACAGATCGTTTCACCTTATTTTATAAGGAACTTTCAATCCACCCTGAAGTGCTGACGCAAATTGCGGTTTAAAAGTTTAGAGACGAATGGAATAATGTCTTTTTTTAAACTATTTCTTGACTTGTGAGTTATATATTTACACATTCTAAAAAAACGTATGCAAGCTTTAAATTTTTTCGGACACTCTTTTAACTTACCAAATGGGACACCATATCCAGTTGCAGACTTAAGGGGTAAAACAATATTAGTAGTTAATACAGCAACAAAATGTGGCCTTACACCGCAATTTAGTGGTTTAGAATTACTGCATGCAAAACACGAACCAGACGGTTTAGTAGTACTCGGCTTCCCTTGCAATCAGTTTGGTGGGCAAGAACCAGAAACCAATGAGCGTATGATTGAAACTTGTGAAATTAATCATGGTGTTACGTTTCAATTACTTGAAAAAATTGAGGTAAATGGTAAAAATGCCCATCCTGTTTTTAATTGGTTAAAAAGTAAATCCGGTAGTTTCTTTGGATCGAGAATAAAATGGAACTTTACAAAATTTTTAATTGCACCTGATGGGGAAACCATTAAGCGTTATGCCCCCACAACGAAACCTGAGAAAATTGAAGCTGATATTTTGGCTTTACTCAATAAATAATATTCAACACTCGTATGGGGAATTACATCCCGATAATCATTGGGACTTCAATTCCCATAAAAAGAATCAGAGGCGATTAGTTACTCGGCTTACTCAACGTAACAGAGCCTCTGATTCCCCACGAAAAAACTGATAATACACTTATGATTAAATATTTTATCCAGGTCTATACTTGGTGAAGCGAAATTAAGGGGTATGTTGGTTCATTTTTGGATGATATGATGTGAGGCTGAATAATGTTGTGAAAGTATAAGCGGTGAGTCCAATTCAATGATGAACGGTACGCTGTGTATTTAAAGTGAATTCAAACTGTTTATCGCATCTAAAAAAAATGAAATTCGAAATAAAACAAATCAATCTGAAAAGATAAAAATTACAGAAATCAAACTATTTTTGTAGTCATAAATCAGAACAACTATGAGTCCGGGTTATATTCGTTTTTCGTGGATTACATTGGTACTAATTTTTCTAGTGATTGCGGCAGGGAGCATAGTTCGCACAACTGGATCTGGAATGGGATGTCCAGATTGGCCTAAATGTTTTGATCAGATCATCCCCCCAACTTCCGAAGATCAATTGCCTGAAAACTACAAAGCCGCCTACAGCGAATACCGTAAGAAAAAAATTGACAAGTTTGCAAACTTAATTGAATCTATTGGGTTTACTTCTGAAGCTAATCTTCTCAGATCTGATCCTTCTTTATTGTTGGAAGAAGATTTTAATGCAGCCCGCACTTGGACCGAATACGGAAATCGTCTCGTAGGCTTTTTAGCTGGAAACGCCGTGCTTATTTTATTTATTTGGACTTTTATTCGCTACCGGAAAAGGAGAAAACTGCTTTTATTAACCTTCTTAAATTTAGTTTTAATGGGCTTTGAAGGTTGGCTTGGATCTATCGTAGTGGCTACCAACCTAGTTCCGTGGACAATTACCCTGCACATGTTTTTTGCGCTCATTATAGTTGGTGTTCACATTAAAATTATTCGAATTGCCAAGGATAGGTCATTCCAACTTAAAATAAAGCCTGCTTTTAAGTCCCTCTTCTATTTTTCTTTAGCCTTAACATTTATTCAAATTATTTTAGGTGCACAAGTTCGTCAGCAAGTAGACTTTTTGGTGATTGAAGGAGTAGATCGTGCACAATGGATTGATGGAATGGCAGGTGATTTCCTATTTCACCGCTCCTTTTCATGGTTATTATTGGCTACAAATGTGGTTTTACTCTGGATGAATCGTAAAGTGGCTTATGGAATTCCTGGCTTAAAACTAGTTGTAGCACTCCTGATCTTATTGTTTATCACTGGCGTATTATTCTCTTATGCGGGAATGCCTGCACTACTCCAACCCGTACACCTATTAGCGGCATCAATTATATTGGGGATTCAGTTTTATAGTCTTGATTATTTTAAGTACAAAAGAGAGTCAATGATTCGCTAATTACAGCAATTTATTACGGATAAGTAACAGCCGATAGCGAAAAATAAACGTCATTAAAAAAAAAATCACCTTTTAGCTATGCGAGTTATAAAAACGACTACTTTTGTTCCCTCTTTATTATGAAGGAAATATGTTGTTGAAAAAGATAGTTTTACGTAATGATGATCAGTTTGCTACAGCCATTCTTAACTGGGCTGGTGAGCAAAAAATTGATGTGGAAACGTTTGACGGGAAAGCGAGCCTTTTTGAGGTAGTGGATTCATTAGTGATTTTACAAGAAGACCATAACGTGTCACGTGAAATAAAGGATTTAAGAGAAGCCATTGAAAGAATTCATAAGCCAACGCATCAAATTGATGTTAACGCAACTATGAGCGCCTCTGTGGCCTCTTTACGTTTCTGGTTAGAGAATAATAACCCCAAAAGTGTGCTAATTGTAGGTGAAGATAAAATGGTGGCGAGTCAACGATTTTCAGAATACCTTGATAAATTAGCCAAAGTCCTTTAGGTCTCGATACAACTTTCTCATTACATTCCCAAAATCACTCGACCTGACAGGTGAACTGCCATTACTTTCTTAATGCATTCTTAAATCAGTTGATAAAAGAATAGTTATGTCTTTGTTCATAATTGCATTCGAACGTCATTAAGCGATACAGATTCCATATTCCGGCTTGTATTTCAACGGTGATTGGGTTTTGATTTGACAATTGCTTTCAACTTTCACTATGAATTATAAAAAAAGTCAGGACGATAATGATCAAGATCAATTAATTTAAAGCTCTTAAATTATCTATCTTGTGTGCTACTAATCACTTCAATATCAAATATGAGTGTAGAAAACGGCGGAATTGTTTGCCGCCCAGATTTACCATAAGCCAACCAGTGAGGTACGATTAATTTAATTTTACCTCCAATATCACACAATGGAATTCCTTCATCCCAACCAAGTATAACTTGTCTTTGACCCAGAGGAAACAAATAAGGTTTTCCGCGATCAACAGATGAATCGAACTTCTCACCATTTGTTAAATAGCCCGTATAATGCACTTGAACTGCCTCGCCCAACTCAGGTTTAACCCCATTTCCTTTTTCAATAATCTTGTAAATTAATCCGCTGGCAGTTTGTTTGGTTTTTTTATAATCCTTTTCCATTAATTTCTTAAAGGCTTTGTTGCGCTTCTTTATTCTTTTCTTTTTGACGCTATCTTTTACAAATCGAAGCTTTGCAAATACCTTGCTTGCATTAAATTTTTCTGCTGCCTTCCCAACACGAATAATTTCAATTTTTTTAATGACATCATTTGCCTCAATAGCTGTAACAACATCCATTCCTTTGATTACATGTCCAAAAACGGAATGCTTTCCATCTAACCAATCGGTTGATTTATGCGTTATAAAAAACTGACAGCCATTTGTATTCTTTCCACTATTCGCCATGGACAGTATTCCGGGTCCTTGATGGAGTAAAGTCGTATCAAATTCATCTCTAAATAAATATCCAGGGTCGCCCGTGCCATTGCCCAATGGGTCGCCACCCTGAGTTATAAAATTACGGACCGCTCTGTGAAAAGTGAGACCATCAAAAAATGGTTTGTCAAATGTAGTCGTATCGACTTCAAAATCTCCTTCTGCCAAACCAACAAAATTCGCCACAGTTAAAGGCGCTTTTTTAAATTCTAACTGACAAAGTATTTCACCTTTTTCAACTGTAATTTTTGCATACATCCCATCTGAAAGGCCCTCTTGGCCATGTAAAACAAGGGACATTACAAATGCGATTGCTAAACTTAATATTTTCATTCTCTAAGTAATTTGTGGTGATTGAGAGATTTTTGAGATCATCAATTATCAACCCCCTTTTTTTGAATTCAGGCAAATATAATCAAAATGCGTTCCTTTTTTTGTGACGTGGTTAGATTTATATCCATCTAAACATCAGTTTATAGATTTAAGAGACCCTATTTATCTCTTAAAATGAATTAATATTTGCGAGCGTATGCTTTAAAGTTGCAATTAAAAGCGAGAAATAGCGTAAATTCGCAAATCATGATATTTGTCACCGGCGCAACAGGATTACTAGGAAGCCACGTTTTAGTAGAATTACTAAAACGGGGGAAAACGATCCGTGCATTTAAGCGGAAAACGAGCAACTTAAATCCCCTAAAGTCTGTATTTGCACATTATTTCGGAGAGCAGGCTGATGTTGAGTTTAACAAAATTGAATGGGTAGAAGGTGATATCCTTGACATCCAATCACTCGAAGATGGAATTGCAGGTTGTTCAATTGTATATCATTGTGCGGCATTGGTATCTTTTAAGAAAAGGGACTTTAAAAATTTGATGAAAATCAATAAAGAAGGCACCGCGAACGTAGTAAATGTGAGCTTAAATCATAATGTTACCCAGTTTTGCCATGTGAGTTCAACTGCGGCTATTGGTCGTTCGGTTTCTAAAGCAATTTATGACGAAAGCGACAAATGGGTGAATTCTGGCGACAATTCAAATTACGCCATTAGTAAATTTAGTGCTGAGAATGAAGTTTGGCGTGGGAAAGAAGAAGGATTGAACGTAGTCATTATAAATCCATGTGTTATTCTTGGCGTTGGAGATTGGAATGAAAGTTCGTTGAGTCTCTTTAAGATCATTAAAAAGGGACTGAAATTTTACACGCCAGGGACCAATGCCTTTGTTGATGCACGTGATGTAGCTTATGTTTTTTGCGAATTATCTGAACGTAAAATTGAAAACGAACGCTTTTTAGTGATTTCAGAAAATCTTCCGTTCAAGCTTTTATTTGAAAAAATAGCCGCGGCCTTTGAAGTAAAACCACCGAGTATCCAAGTTAAAAAATGGATGACAGGAATTGCTTGGAGAATTGAGGGCGTATTGGTGTTTTTATTTGGTAAAAAGCAAAATATCACAAAGGATACTGCGAAAAGTTCCATGATGACAACTAAGTATTCAAACGAAAAAATTAAGGCGGCAATTGGGCATGAGTTTATTCCTATTGATGAATCGGTAAAGCATGCGGTTGATTATTTTAAATCGATACGTTACTAAATAATGGATGGTATACTGGAATTTTATTCGTGTTTAATCATGCAATTCGCCATAATGCCGTTTGGTCTTTAAAAGTTTTACTTTTTCTTTTTATAAACTGGCACAGCAGAGCACGGCTCGCCAAACATCAGGTTCTTTACAATTGGCACTAAGCGACTTGTTAAAACCACATAGGCCTTGTTTGGGTTCGGGATATCAGAACAACCTTTCACCATTACGCGTTTATCTGATAAGTTGTTAATTTCCCAGTTCATCAGATTTTTAAAGAATAAATCCTCTTTAGCTTGGGATAGATTACCGTAAATAATTGACTCGGCGTTTTGTAAATTGACGACTAAAAGCATATAAGCCCATGCTGGCACTATGGCGTCGTTAGAGCAAAAAACATACACGTGTTTTTCAGCATAAATTGTCCAATCGTGTTCTTTTACCCATGCTCTAAACTCCTTTTCGCGCAACACCAATTCGTTCCACAACAAATCTTTTAAATCGATTCCTGCTAGCTCACCTTTATTCACAAAATCAATCAAATCAATTTGCTCAATTCCTGCATTGGCAACTTTATTTACAATTTCACCTTCCATAGTGCAAAGTTAAGGCGAAATGAGATTCATTCGACGTGGCAATTTAAAATCAATTTTTTTTGCCCTCATGTCATGTCATACAAATTGCTTGTATCTTTGTGCCATGCGATTTAGCGAGTATAGAATTTCACGAGAATTGAAAAGTAATTTGGAGGAAATGGGTTTTAAACGCCCAACTGACATCCAATTTAAGTGCATTCCTAATATCCAAAAGGGAGAAGACTTATTGGCGATTGCCCAAACAGGAACAGGTAAAACCGCCGCTTTTGCAATTCCAATTATTGATAAAATTCAGTTCAATAGAAAAACACCTGGTAAGGATGGTATTAAATGTATTGTGATGGTGCCTACGCGAGAATTGTGCACGCAAATTGCGGATGTTTTTAACTTGATTGCGCGCAAAACAAAAGTAAAAACCATGGCCGTTTATGGAGGTGTAGAACAAGATTCGCAAATTGAGCGACTTACTGCTGGTGTAGATGTTTTAGTGACAACACCGGGTCGAATGTTTGATCTGGTGAGTCAAGGTTTTATTAAACTTGACAGAATCGAAACTTTGATCTTGGATGAAGCCGACCAAATGTTGAATTTAGGTTTTTATAAAGATATTGAAGATTTGATCCGTTTTTTGCCAAAAAGACGCCAAACGTTGTTTTTTTCTGCCACAATTGATCAAAAAATCAAGAAATTGGCCTATTCTTTAGTGAATAGTAAAGCTATTCGAATTCAAATATCACCCAAGAATCCGGTTTCAAAAAATGTAACGCATGCCATTACGTTTGTCGAAATGGATGATAAACGCTTTTTTCTTGAACGCATTTTAAAGGAACAAGAAGCATTGAAATTTATGGTTTTTGTACGCACGAAAGTACGTGCCGAACGCGTTAAAGCTGCCATGGAAAGAGTTGGGATTGCAACTGAAGCCATTCATGGAGATAAAGAGCAAAAGGATCGGCAAAAAGTGTTAAACGACTTTAAAGCTGGAACCACCCGAATATTAATTGCCACTGATGTTAGCGCACGTGGAATCGATATTCCTAATGTGGATTATGTGATCAACTATGATATGCCAGACGTTGCGGAAAATTATGTTCACCGCGTGGGAAGAACGGGCCGTGGAAAAAATAAAGGACAAGCACTTTCATTTTGCAGCAAAGGTGAGCAAGAACTCTTGAAAGGAATTGAGGATTATATCACGGTTCCGATTGAGGTTTTAGAAACCAATAAAAAAGACATTGCAGAAACTATTTTGTTTTCAGATGATGGATCCAATAATTGGAAGGCGCTCATGCAAAAAGACGAAGCGGATAAAAAGAAAAAACGCAAAGGTTCTGGCAAAGGAAAGCGGAATTAATCCAGTCAATAAAATAATTGAATAATGAAATTTGGAATCCTATTATTTCTTGCGAGTGCCATTTTTGTTGGATGCAATTTTGAAGCCCCTGTAAATCCAGACGCATTAGCGGAACCGCTCACTGTAGAAAACAAAGAAGTGGGCTGGGAAATTGAAGTTCCGGCAGGCTGGGAAATGTTATCAGAAGTAGAAACGGAAGTGTCAAACCAACGCGGATACAAAGCTATCGAGGAATCTTTAGATCTTGAAATAGACGCTACGGCATTGATTCAATTATTAGATATAAAAAAGAACGAAACCAATGTGTTGGCCATTACAGCGGAGCCTTTCTTTGAAGAATATATAGGCGAATGGGAGGCCACGAATGTTTACATTCAGGAAATTCTAATCGCTACTTATGAAGATCAAGGTTTTACCACAGAAATTTCATCAATAGAAACGGAAGAAATAGACGGACTAGAATTTATGACCTATTCCATTAAAATATTCAAAGCGGAAAATGAAAACCCAATTCATCAGACATTTTTTTCAAGCATGAATAATGGTTATGATATAAGTGCAGCCTTAACTTATACGAATGATCTTGTTAAAGATGAAATGTTAGCCATCTGGAGATCTTCGCAATTTAAAGTAAGAGAAAAGTCCGCAAAAGAAAAAGCACATTATGCTAAAATGGACAGCGATTTCAATATATATATTACAAAAGGAAATGAAGCATTTAGTCAACTAAAATATGGTGCGGCTATGTTTTGGTATGAAAAGGGGGTTGAACTGAACCCTTCTTATGAATATGCGATTGATCAACTTGCGAAATGCGAAAGTATTGCTGATGATGCCAGTGCCTCGGAATATGAATTACTTCGGGCATATCAAAATGTAATTGATAGAGCGGACGAACTCTTCAAGGCTAAAAACTACTTAGAAGCAAAGACATATTATGACCGTGCACTGGGCCTTGATCCAGCTCAGCAATATCCGAAAGATCAAACAATCCTCATCACTGATACAATTCTCAAAATGGATTATCCGGAAGACTGGAAACCAGCCTAAGGCTCATGTTCAACTCTCAGGTCAAATCATCTTCCAGCATTTATCCTTAAAACCATCCGTTAGCATTTGGTGGATGTTCTCAAAATATTCTTGAGTGGCTTCATCAACTATGGGCATGACTTTATCATGCCCATCTTTAATCACAATTATCTTTGTCCGTTTTGACAAACCGATACCCTCTTCTGTGTTGTAATATGGAATTTTAACTGAAGAGTAAAGATGTTATTTGTGTCCAGTGTTTTCTATTTTAGGGTGATTCAATAGCGCACTGTAATGACATGTTTTTCATACGTCACCATTTTTAGTGTAAATGTAAAAAGGAGTCTCATTCCCAAAAAAATAACATGGTCCAAATGGGTGTATTATGCACTCTCAGTATTTCATAACAAGCAAAGCTGTTGCAAGAAAGAACATGAATGCGACTAAGGCTTTGATTTTGCCAGCTATTGCTGATTGAATTATCCATAAGTTACCCTCAGAAACTAGCGTAAAAATAAAGATTGGCATTTGTGATAAACGCATTCAACTGAAATCTGAGTTACTTGCCACAGAATTTTGCGAAATTCCTGAAGAAAATCAACCTGAAATTCGAACAGAATTAAGTGAAATTGAAAGGTTTACTGTGAAATGGATTCAAGAAAGTAGCGGGACATTCAAAAAGTTATTAGTTCTCTACGCGGACTTAATGTTCAACTAATCGTGTTTTCTTGGCGCAGGTTTATCCTTGCGTTTATCCGGCATTGGGCCGCGCAAATGAATGACCAAACCATTTAAAAAATTGCGTAAAATTTGATCACCACAATTTCTATATTTTGGATGATCTTCTCTTCTAAAGAAGGCGCCCAACTCACTTTCTGACACTTTAAAATCTACTAATTTACAGATGGCAACAATGTCCGTATTGGTTAACTTCAATGCTACGCGTAATTTTTTAAAAATATCGTTGTTCGTCATGCTTACCTCTTTTTTGTAAAAGTAAGACTTTTGATTGAAAAAGCGTATTTAGTAAATAGTATTGAGTATATCATCCTTATTGCATAAAGTAGGATGAATATTGATAATTGCCTATCCCTGTCAAATTCCTCATGACACATTTTTCCTGGAGAATTGACCTTTATCCTTTAACAAACTTAATCCTTGGATCAGATTCCATTAAATAATCTTGTAATTCATACACATTTGTATAACCATATCCATACAAATTAATGAATGTTGGAATGTTCAATGCCAAGGGCGCCATTTTGTCCATCAATGAACTAAAATCGCTTTCAATATTGTTATTACAATAGATTAAAATGCGTGTGTTTTTTGATGGAATTACTTTTGCCAATTTAGCAACCGTAAAGTCCGAAAAATTCAAATGTACCGCTCCTGCAATATGAATTTCATCATAAGCCGCTTTGGATCGTGTATCCAAGATCATAGTCTCATTATCTTGACTATAAAGATTAAAAGTATCTATTTGAATCAACCGTCCTTCGCGATATTCCGATACTTCCGTCGTTAACGTTTCAAAACTGTCATAATCCACATTGGGGTTAGCAGGTTGTTTTGATTGTGCCATTGTTATTTGTGTTGCTCCTATTAAGACCCCTATAAAAAGTGCTTTCATTCTGTTAGATTTTATAAAATATTTTAATTGATTATTGAATGTATAAATAGGCTCAAAAAAGCATATTGAATATTGCCAATTGATCATTGTACATTACCAATTGCCCATTGATTTACATTTTTTCAAAAACAAAATTCTTCGCCTCTGCTTGAGCCATTATCGCTTTCATCATAGCATGGTCTAATCCATTTACCTCTTCCCCAGAATCCTCTTGTTTTTTAGCGATATAATCAGCGCGTTTTACACCTAGTGCTTTGATTTCTTTTTGAATCTTTTCACGTTCTTTTGCTTTTAGCTGGATATACGCAATTTTTTCTAATTCTGTCATGTCCTTCATCTCATCTGGTAAATCTTCTTTATCAACTTTTGTAATATCAAAGTCGTCCTCGTCAATCGCGTCTACCAAATCCCATGTCGCATTTTTGTATACGTGACTACTCTTCGTAATTGTGCGTTCAACGGCATTACTTCGACCATAATCATAAGAGTTATTGTCTTGTGTGCTTTGATTCGTTTTATAGTAATCCTTTTGCGTGCCAAACGCCAAGTAGGTGTCATTCAATTCGGCATTTAATGCTTCAATTTTTGCATCAAACGGCGTCTCAACGTAAACCGTCATTACATTCATTTCAATCGATCCATAAAAACCTTCCGTTAAATCGGCGCCATGCTTCCACATTTCACGAATACCGGTTTCATTATCGCCACAATAAATCGTGTTCACAATTATGCCAGAGCCAGTTGCATCACTGCACGATTTTTCGTAATTCACACTTCCTTGTGTAAATGGTTCGTTTCCTGCAATAAACATTACCTGCAAACCTGCGGTTTCCTTTTCCCAAGCCAATTCGTCAATGCTCTTTGCGATAACTTGTCCACAATGTTCGGATCCTCCGTTGGTTCTTAGCGCAAATAATTCTTCTGATAACTTATCCAAATCATCCGTCAATTCCACAACTTGGCGCACATATCCTGTTTCAGAATTTAAACCATCATTTCCGTACTCATAAAGTGCAATTAAAATGTTAGCATAATCCTCCCCTTTTTTAGCCATTGCTAATTGATTGACTATTTTCCATAATTGAGATTTTGCCTGCTCTATCAAACCATCCATACTGCTACTTGTGTCTAAAAGCAAGGCTACGCGAATGGTGTTTGAACCGGCAGTTGGAACCGCCGGAACTGCAGTTATAGGTTCTTCCTCAAACACTACAGTTTTTGTCACATCAAGTGCTGCATTATCATTGGCACTTCGATTGGTGGTGCAAGAAAATAACATGGAGCTAATGAGCAACAACGTCATAAACTTTTTTGAATTTCTTCTATTTTTCATGTGCTTAGTTTTTTGCAATGTAGGGGAAGATTGAAGTGATAAAAAGGCAGAATGAGTTCTAGCCGATTTTGAGTGAGTGAAAACTGGTTTTGGATGAGTTATCGTTTAGAATCTTCAAATTCCGATCTTGTATTCTGCAACATGCTTCGTTTTTTGTCATTATCTTTAGATTTATAGTTGATTTGAAAAGAATATTGACATACGGAATTCTATTGCTAACCTTGACTTTTGTCAATGGATTTGCCTATGGCCAAAAGTCAGCCTTCAACAAACGCGACCAAGTCCCAAGTCAGCGTCCAACTGTTCGCGCAAAAATTGACAGCGCAAAAACGACATTTAATACAGATCCTATTTTGGCCTTAGAACAAGTTGAGTCCGCCATTACAACTGCGGTAAAATTGGGCTATAAAATTGAACTGGCTGATGCCTATTTGACACTTGGCGGTTTCAATCAAAGCATGGACGAACACGGCAGTGCTGTAATACATGGCAATAAGGCTTTAGAACTTTTTAAGATGCTCGAATCATGGGATAAGGTCTATAAATGTCATCATCTTGTTGCGGAGAGTCATGTGAAATTGCAGGCTTACCCTAAAGCCCTAACAAGCTATGAAAGCGCAACTCTACTCGCTAAAAAGGGGGGAGATAATAAAAACTATTTGGAGTCAAAATTTGAATTCGCCAAGGTGAAAATGTTGCAGAGTAGCTATGACGAAGCGGAGGCTATCTTAATCGAAATTCAGCCTGAAGCGAAGCAAGAACAGCTGATTGATTTATTGGCTGTGGTGGATTTTAAACTCGGTGAGTTGAATGAAAATAGGGGAGACTATGTGCAAGCAGTAGATTTTTATGAGGTCGCTCAAACGAATGCTTATACTTCGAATAATGTGGATGTCATTAATCAAAGTAACAGCGGAATTGTGCGTTCTAATCCCACAAACGTAGAAAATGATGCCTATACCTATAGCAACTTGAGCAAAGCACAAGATTTCTTTATTGAAACGAAGGATACCGTATCGCTTTTAGAAAACAGTTTTCAACGGGCAGACTGGCACCTTTCACAAGGTAATTTTGAAGATGCAACTGAAGAACTTAATTACTCTTTAACGCTCTCTGAAAATTATGGTGATTTGGATGCCCAAGTCAATAGTTCTAAAAAGTTGTATGATGTTTACGCACAAAATCAGGATAAACAAGGATCCATCATTGCTTTTGACAATTACAAGCGCCTTTTAGATTCGTCTCGATCGGTAAAAAATATCGAACAACTTACATTAGACAATAATCAACTGGCAATGAAAACGGTTGAAAAGCAAATTGACAATTTAGAACGGGAACGAGAATTGGATCAGCAAACCATATTACTTCTAGAAAAGGAGAAAGACTTAAACAGTGCATCTATTCAGCAACAACAAGTTTTACTTTACGTTTTTGGTTTCATTTTATTGGTTTTTGTCGGGGTTTCTATTCTTGTCTATCGGAATACAAAAGCGAAAAAAAGAGCGCATCAATTACTCTATTTAAAATCGCTGCGCGCACAAATGAATCCGCACTTTATTTTTAATTCATTGAATTCGGTGAACAATTATATCTCTACTAATAACGAACGCGCTGCCAATAAATACCTTTCCAAATTTTCAAAATTAATGCGTCAAGTATTGGAGTATTCTCAAGTTGAATTTATTTCTCTTAAAGAAGAGATTGATGTCTTGAGGTTGTATGTTGAATTGGAACATGAGCGTTTTAAAGATAAATTTGATTTCCGATTTTCTGTTGACGATTCGATTAATATGGAAGGCTACACGATCCCGCCCATGCTGGTTCAACCATTTATAGAAAATGCCATTTGGCATGGGCTTCGTTATAAAGAGTCTGCCGGAGTTTTGGATGTTCGATTTACAGATAAAGACAATTTTATCTCGATTACTGTTAAGGATAATGGAATTGGCAGAACCAGATCTCAAGAATTAAAAACGATCAATCAAAAAAAACACAATTCTTCAGGCATGCGAAATGTCGAAAATAGAACCGAAATGATTCAAGCGGTTTTTAAAGCCAAAATCGACTATGAAATCATTGACTTACCCGACAATACGGGTACACAAGTAAATATAAAGCTCTACCGAAATGAATAAATTAACCTGCATTATAGTTGATGATGAGGCCATCAGCCGAGAGACACTTCAAAATTATGTGGTAAAATACTGCGAGCAAGTTGAGGTCAAAGCCTTATGCGAAAATGTGGAGGAAGGTTTAGCTGCAATTAAGGAACATCAACCTGATATTGTTTTTCTTGATATTGAAATGCCGTATGGTGACGGTTTTGATTTACTCGATCAAGTGGAAACCATCAATTTTGATGTCGTTTTTATAACCGCGTTTAGTAATTATGCCATTCGTGCATTAAACTTGAGTGCCACCTATTACATTCTTAAACCGGTAGATATTGATGAGCTTGTAAGCGCCGTTGATAAGATTAGAGAAAACCGAACAGAGAATAACGAAACTTCAATACAATCAAAGATTTTATTGGATAATTTGAAAGTAGCAAACGGACAAATGCAGCGCATTGTATTGCCCCAATTGAGCGGTTTTATTGTGGTGCAAGTGAACACAATATTATATGCCCAGGCGGATGATAATTATAGCATTATTCATTTAATGGACGGTAAAAAACATGTGGTTTCAAAAACGTTAAAGTTTTTTGATGAAATGCTTAAAGATCTAGGTTTTATGCGAATTCATAAATCGCATTTGGTAAATATGAGTGGCATTACAGAATATAAAAAAGGAAAAACTGCCCAAGTGAAACTTTCAAATGGAACTTGGCTCGACATTTCTATTCAACGTAAAAAAGATTTTTTGGAGCAATTTAAGTAATTGATAGTTCGTTTTGAAACATTATTTTTTCTATCTTGTTTCTTAAAAACTAATATTCAAACTGTATGAAATCAATCGTAGTTTCACTTTTCTTTTTAGGATTTTCAGGCGGATCAGTTACCTATAGCCAAGAAGATTTTGCCGGCGTTGCCAAGGAGCATAAATTTTATTTGGATTATGTCATGGGACCCTATTTATTTATAGACCACATTCCATATGATGCCGTATTTATGAACGGATGCCGCCTAGGGTTTAATATTAAAAGGCACTTCGGTTTTTCCATTGAATATGTTGTAGGGCAGCAACAAGACGACCAAAACACCTTGGGAATGACACATAATGTGAATGGACAATTTGCTTATCATCCTATACCCCAAAGTGAACTTTTTAACCCCTATTTATTTGTTGGTGGCGGATTTTTCGAATTCAAGGCATTTTCATCAGACGTTTATGGAATATCCTATCACGCCGGGGGAGGAACAACCGTAAAATTTAGCCCACGAATTAGCGGTTTATTTGAAGCTCGGTATCTTAATTTGGGTCAAATGAATTTGAGCGGTGAACATGAATTAGCCGTACTTTGGGGAGCAAGAGTTAATTTCTGATTTTTCACGATTATATTGTCCCCCGTTAAGTCTCAAACGCCAACCTCAAAACTAAACCCCAAACTCAACACTGCCTAATTTCCCTCCCAGGTGCGACATGCTACCCCAATTTTAGTAAGCACATTTAATTGGTTTTCTGCCGCATATTCTGACATTGAAAAGTGCAAAGCACGTGGGTAAAAGAAGGCGCGTATTGCTTCACTTTAGGTCGCTTCGTTTAATACACCTGTCTGAGATAAAAAACAAACTGTAAAAGAGGGCCAACGCTGACCAAAAAAGGCATAATCATAAAGCTTCCTGACTATAAACATGTATTAAAGAGTCTAACTTTGATTCTTGTACAGCAGCAGATGGCGTCGCAGCTTTGATAGATTGTTGTTTTTCAAAGAGCTTTGCATCCAGCACCATTTCAAATTCGTCAAGGTCTATTCCCACTGCTTCCGCCTTTTTGAAGAGAATTTGTTTTTCCTTTTCAGTAAGTTCTCCATCAGCGAGAGCAAGTTGAATGAGGTTTTCTATTTGTTCGTTGTACAAAAGGCTGTTTTTTTAATAAAAAAGTAAGAAGATTGTTTTGTATTATTCTTACTACTCAATGCAAAAAAAAGAGGTTCTACAGAACCTCTTTTTATTCGAAAGAAATATTATTTGCAATCTGCCATTTCCGCAGGAGAAAAGTTTTTTCCTTGACAATCTTCCAATGTTGCTATGTCGCTTTCATTACCTGTCATAGATCCGCCAATTGCATCCATACAGTCGCATGCAGATGGACCGCAACTGTTCAGTGAGAAAATAAAGACTACAGCAGCGATAAAAATAATTGATTTTTTCATAATTTTTGTTTTAAATAAGAATTGATTTGTATTAAATGTACTACTCTATTTATTGGATTTTCGTGTCCTCCATGTTTTGATTGGCAGATGTTTAAACAAACACTTTTTTAATGAAAGACAGTGGTCTTTTTCTTAAAACAATCAATAATACACACTTAAAAAAGCCTAATCTTGCTTTTTTAAGTGTTTGCAGCTATCTCTGATAAAGCAGACAATCTTTTAGCTATAAAATAGAAAAACGCTATAACCAAAAAATCAACTATTGGACCAGCAATTATTGCAATTGGACCACCAGGTATCATTCGTCCAAAGTCACTAAAAACAGCGATAAGTTAAAAAAGATATTATTTGTGTTAATAAAAATTATATTTATTCCCTACTCTCATTAATAATGGCTTTTCGGGATACGCCAAAACTTGAATACGCAACTTAATAGTTAATGCCTTTCATAGCGTCGTCCATCTGTTTTTGAGCATCTTCCATTGCTTTATTCATTTCTTCTTGTGCCTCTTCCATTCCTGGAATGTTTTCCATTCCTTCCATAACATCATTTAAATATAATTCTTGGAGATCCATGATCCCTTGAGTCATGTCCATCATGTTTTCCAATAATTCTGTTTCATCAGCAAAAGATGAGTTGATGTAGTTTTCTAAGTTTGAAATTTCATCAAGATAGAGGTCCGCTGCGTCTTGATCACCCTCGCCTAGAAGTCTTTCGTACTCTTCCATCATTTCAGCATAAGCGTTAACCGCTTCATCTGCTGAAGTGTATTCTAACTCAGTTGAAGCGTCGTCAACTGAAAGCGTTTCATCCACATTGACGGTAGATTCCGTTTGATCAGCGCTAGACGCGGTGTCACCTCCTCCACAACTATATACTGAAAGTAATGCAACACTTGCAATTGTTAAAAAAATTTGTTTTTTCATATTTAATTATTTAATTTTCTTACTCTTAGGATTTTCAGAAAACCTCCTTCCATTTAACCCATGGAATGGGCCGTTTTTTTAGGTGCGGGCTGGTCTGCACAAATTTTTAGCATTGAATAATAAACACGTTTGAATGCTTTTGAACTTAAACTACTACTTAAGCACTAATAATATTTAGTTTTAGCATCAAAACCAGTTAAACTAGATGTGGAAGCATCTTGGTTTAAATCGAGCACAAAATATAAAAAAAAATTTATAATTAAAGATTTTTAATTTATTTGTTAGCGGTGGCTTTTTTCAAAAGTTTTAGATATAGTTGTTTCAGCCCCTTAATTAGTCGGACAAGATTATAGAAAAAAAAGTGTAATCTTTATGACAATGAAAAAGAGAAGAACCTTTAGTAAAAGCTGAAAAAATCAGCATACTAAAAGAAGCGAGTACAAA
>CAJQHR010000023.1 GCA_905478225.1 uncultured Crocinitomix sp. | reverse complement strand
CATTGTCAAATTCTTTTAAAATCTTGGCGATCTGTTGTGGTGAAAATTTACTTCGTCTCATAATACTGTTTAAATTTATGAATTATTATTCTACTTTTAAACAGTCCTGTTTTTGGGGAAGCTTACATCGATTCAGCATGGAAAACTCTATTTTATATATGACCATTACCCTTGGATTGGATCATTGTTTTGAGACACTGCTCCTGCCGATTCTTCAAAAATAAAAATGACGAAAGTAAACTGGGAAGGCTGGACAAGTCGTGAGGTCTATATTAATTTTGACAAGGTCGATTACCGAAAAGGTAAAAATCTCTACTTAAGAAAAGTACTCAAAAAGAATGATACGACAATTTGGTACACCTCACTTCCACGTCAAATAATTAATGATTCATTAACACATCCTAGAAGAGAAGATAATTTGGGGCCTTTAAAAAATTAAAAAGCGGTTATTGCAACAACCACTCAATATTCTTATACGGCAAGTCGAAAACTTTACCTAAAATTTGGCTCGTTAATTTTCCTTGATAAATATAAACACCGCTTCTAAATCCGTGATCTTTCATAATCATTCCTTTGCAACCGCCTTGTTCACCCATGTCTAATAGAATCGGTGAAAAGATATTACTCAGTGCAATTGACGCTGTTCTAGAAACCCGCGAAGCGATATTTGGAACACAATAGTGAATTACGCCGTGCTTTAAATAAGTGGGCGCATCATGATTGGTAACGCGAGACGTTTCAAAACATCCGCCTTGATCAATACTCACGTCCACAATAACTGAACCGGGCTTCATATTTTCCACCATGGTTTCGGTAACTACACACGGTGTACGACCGAATGGTGCACGAATAGCTCCAATCACAACGTCTGCACGTTGTAAGGCTTTCATTAATATTTTAGGTTGAATCACTGAGCTATACACTCGGCTACCAATGTCATTATGTAAACGCCGTAATTTAGAAATTGAGCTGTCAAACACTTTTACTGATGCGCCTAAACCTAAAGCCGTTCTACAGGCATATTCCCCCACAGTTCCCGCTCCTAATATCACAACCTCTGAAGGTTGAACACCAGCAACGCCACCCATCATTATTCCTTTTCCTGTTTTATAATCAGACAATAATTCAGATGCTATCAAGATGGAAGTATTTCCTGCAATTTCACCCATAGCTCGCACAACAGGGAAAATGGTATGCTCGTCTTGTATATAATCCCAGGCAATGGCGGTAATTTTTTTACTCATCAAACTCACCAATGTCTTTTTTGGCTGCAAGGTCAATTGAAGTGCAGAAATCAACGTTTGATTTCCCGGCATCATTTCAATTTCGTCGTCTGATGGCGGTGCTACTTTTAAAATTAAGTTTGATTGAAAAACTTTGTCTCTTTCATAGGCTATCTCTGCCCCTGCTTCTGAATAATCAACATCTTCATATCGAGATGATTTTCCTGCACCACTCTCCACCACTATATGATGTCCATTATTTACTAGAAATTCCACGGCCTCTGGGTTGAGCGCTACACGGCACTCTTGGTAAGTCATTTCTTTCGGAATGCCAATTGTCAATTTTCCTTTCTTCCTACTTACGGCCAACATTTCTTCTTGTGGCAATAAATTCCCTTCTTTCATCAATGCTTTCAGCGTTTCCGGATCAGTAATCATAATTCTAAATGGATTATACGTACATCATTATCTAGTTCAATATGAACAGATACGCAATTTTCAGGAATAAGGTTATCAATTCGTTCCGGCCATTCTATGAAACAATAGGCATCTTCATCAAAGATCTCTTCAACTCCGATATCTAACACCTCCATTTCATCTTCAATTCGATAAAAATCAAAATGGTACACTTTCCCATATTCAGGGGAGAAGTATTCATTAATAATTGAAAATGTGGGGGAAGAAACATGATCTTCAATAGACATTTGGGCTAACAGACCATTTATGAAAGTTGTTTTGCCAGCTCCCATCTCTCCATGAAAAGCGACCATTTTACGGTCACCAAGTGCGGCAATAAATTGAGGAGCCACTTTTTCTATATCCCCCAACCTCGATAAAACAAACTTCATTATCCTGCTTTTACCAAAGATAAACCAAAAAAGTTGAGCTCAAAAATTATTTCGCTGACAATTCTACAAATGGAATAATAATTTCTTCTAAGGAAACACCTCCATGCTGGAATGTATCCTTATAGTAATTGGCGTAATAATTAAAATTATTTGGATACGCAAAAAAGTCGTTTTCCTTGGCAAAAATATAATTGGAACTTACATTCGTTTTTGGCAGTTTTATCGCAGCTGGATCGCTTGATACAATCACATCTTTCTCGTTAAAACTTAAGTTTTTACCCACCTTATAACGCAAATTTGTATTGGTATGTTTGTCACCTACAATTTTCACGGGCGTATCCACTCTAATGGTTCCATGGTCTGTGGTTAAAAAGGTTTTAATCCCTTTTTCAGAAATTTTTTTGAAAATATCTCGTAATGGTGAGTGATTAAACCATGACTTTGTCAATGAGCGATAAGCCGATTCATCATCAGCTAACTCCTTAATCACTTCCATCTCAGTTCTCGCATGCGACAGCATATCTACAAAATTGTAAACAATTACATTCAAGTCATTTTGCAGTAAATCGTTAAATCTATCCACTAAACGCTTCGCAAAATCCAATTTTACCACTTTATTATAAGACATTTTTACCTGCTTATTATTCCGTTTCAGATTTGCTTTTAAAAGCTCAGCTTCGTGCATGTTTTTTCCACCCTCATCATTCTCGTTCAACCATAAATCTGGATGTCTTCTTTCAATATCACTTGGCATCATGCCTGCAAAAATTGCATTTCTTGCATACTGCGTAGCGGTTGGTAAAATAGAATAAAAGACTTCTTCTTTTTCTACATTGAAATATTCGCTAATAAGCGGTTTTAACACGGCCCATTGATCGTATCTTAAATTATCAATTACAATTAAAAAAACGGGTTCTTTTCCAACCGAATCAAATACTTTTGACTTTAATAAATTATGAGACATAAGCGGCGCATCCTCATCTCCATCTATCCAATCGCGGTAATTATTGTCAATGAATTTGCAAAACTGGGTATTGGCGTCCTTTTTCTGCATGGCAAAAATCTCTTTCATGCCCTCATCATTTGATTCTTCCAACTTCAATTCCCAACTCACCAATTTTTTATAAATATCAGCCCATTCATCAACATCTAACCGATCATTCAGACGCATCCCAATTTGTCTAAATTCTACTTGGTAATCATGCGTATTTTTTTGACTGACCAAATCCTTTTTCAGCAAATTCTTTTTTAACGACAATAAAATTTGATTAGGATTTACAGGTTTAATTAGATAATCAGAAATTTGACCTCCAATTGCCTCCTCCATGATGTACTCTTCTTCACTTTTTGTGATCATTATCACGGGTACACTCTGATTTTTCGCCTTAATTTTAGCTAAAGTTTCCAAACCATTTAAACCCGGCATATTCTCATCTAAAAAGATGATGTCATAATGCTTTTCATCAGCCATATCAACGGCATCAGCCCCATTGTTGATTGTGTCAATCTCATAGCCTTTCTGCTCTAAGAACAAAATATGCGGCTTAAGAAGGTCTATTTCATCATCCGCCCAAAGAATTCTTGCTTCCATCTCTTTATTTTTAGTTAGTTTTGGTGTGTTAAATTAATCATTTGAAATTGCATAGTAGCACGCACAACAAAAGAAAAATTATTAACGATCCGGTACATGGTTTTATTACAATCCCGGACGAATTAATATTTGATTTAATCGAACATCCTTTTTTTCAGCGCCTTAGGCGAATAAAACAGTTGGGACTTTCTCATTTAGTTTATCCTGGAGCCAATCATACTCGTTTTCATCATGCACTTGGTGCTATGTATTTGATGGTTGAAGCAATTGATGTCCTGAAATCAAAGGGAGTAGCTATTACGCCAGAAGAAAAATTGGGCGCGGCAATCGCTATTCTTCTGCACGATATAGGTCATGGTCCTTTTTCGCATACGCTTGAACATTCTTTGCTAAACGAAATTCATCATGAAGAAGTATCGTTGCTATTTATGCACCGTTTAAATCAAGAATTTAATGGAAGATTAGATTTGGCGATTTCAATTTTTGAAGACACCTATCATAAATCTTTTTTAAATCAATTGGTTTCTGGTCAATTAGATATGGATCGTCTCGATTACTTGCAACGCGACAGTTATTTTACAGGAGTTTCAGAAGGTGTAGTTGGAAGTGACAGAATTATTGCCATGCTTAATGTTTCTGATAATAACTTAGTGATTGAAGAAAAAGGTATTTATTCCGTAGAGAATTTCATAGGCGCTCGGCGAATTATGTATTGGCAAGTTTATATGCATAAAACAGTCGTTTCTTCAGAATTTATGTTAACCAGTATTTTAAAACGTGCTAAGCATCTTTATAAACAAGGCATGGATTTGTTTGCTAGTCCAAGCTTAAAAGTTTTTTTAAAAGAGGACGTAACTTTTGATGACTTCAAACAAAATGATCAATTATTAGAAAACTTCGCATTAATAGATGATAGTGATATTAGCACGTCTATTAAAGTGTGGCAATCTTGTCCTGATAAAATTCTTTCAAAATTATGCAAGGACATAGCATCAAGACATTTATTTAAAACAATTATCTCAAAGGAAGCTTTTGACGCGCAAGTGGTTTCAGATCTCAAGAATAAAATCCAGACTAAATTTGGAATTTCTGATGCCGAAACGCATTATTTTTTAAAAAGTGAAAAATTGATAAATAGTGCTTATGACAAAAAGTACAAACAAATCAATATTAAGCTCAGAAACGGCAAAATCCTTGACTTGGCAAAGGCTTCTGACAATCTTAATATTTCAGCCTTATCTACTCCAGTTGAAAAATTTTATCTTTCATTTACAAAAACAGATTAATTTTTTTAACGTTTTATCAAACGATTTGTTGAAAACTTCGTCTATTAGGGTACCCCTTGGCAGTATTAATTATTAATTTTAACATAATGGAATTTTCAGCACAGCAAATTGCGTCCTTATTGGAAGGGGAAATCGTAGGTAACCCAGAGACTACGGTAAGTGGTTTATCAAAAATTGAAGAGGGCAAAATAGGTACCTTGTCATTTTTGGCGAACCCAAAATATGAAGATTACATCTATACAACTGAGGCATCAATCGTGATTGTAAACAAAAGCTTTGAACCTCAGAAAGAAATCAATTCAAAAGTCACCTTAATTAAAGTAGAAGAAGCATACAGTTGTTTTGCCAAATTATTGGGCATGTACGATCAGGCTATGGCAAAAGCTCCAGAAATTGAGCAAATGAGTTTTGTTGCTGATTCTGCAACTGTGGGGAAGGATGTTTATATCGGTACATTTGCATACATCAGTGCAGGAGCTATAATTGAAGATGGCGCGCACATTTATCCAAATTCATATATTGGCGACAATGTAAAAGTAGGTGCGAATTCCAAAATCTTTGCAGGCGTAAAGATTTATCGTGATTGTGTTATTGGCAAATCATGTACAATTCATTCTGGTGCGATAATTGGAGCAGACGGATTTGGATTTGCACCAAATTCTGAAAATAACTATCAGAAAGTACCCCAAATTGGGAATGTGATTCTGGAGGATCATGTAGAAATAGGTGCGAATACCTGTGTAGACAGAGCCACGCTTGGTTCAACGATTATAAAAAAAGGTGTAAAGCTGGATAATCTTGTTCAAATTGGGCACAATGTTGTGATTGGAGACAATACCGTTATGGCTGCGCAGGCTGGCATTGCAGGTTCAACAAAATTGGGCAAAAACATGATGGTTGGCGGTCAAGTTGGTGTTGTTGGACACATTAGTTTAGCAGATGGCACAATGATTGGAGCGCAAGCCGGTGTGCCAAAAACAATTAAAAAAGAAGGTACAATGCTTTTAGGTTCGCCGGCATATGAAGCCGAGGAATATAAAAAGTCATATATGGGATTCAGAAGATTACCACAAATCTTGGATCGCCTAAGGGAGGTAGAGAATGAATTGAAAAAATTAAAAGAAAAATAATCTTAAGTCGAATGGCTGACAAGCAAAAAACACTTAAAGGAGAGATCACCCTTTCAGGGGTAGGACTTCACACTGGAGAAATTGTTAACCTAATAATTTATCCCGCACCTGAAAATCACGGATACAAATTTCAACGTGTTGATTTAGAAGAAAAACCGCTTATAAAAGCAGATCCTGACCATGTCGTTTCTACCGCACGCGGAACCACTCTTGAACAAAACGGAGGAACTGTTTATACAACTGAGCATGTTTTAGCGGCACTTTATGCCATGCAAGTTGACAATGCCCTCATTACCTTGGACGCTCCTGAAGTACCTATAATGGATGGCAGTTCTTATCCGTTTGTTGAAGCCATTCAGAACATTGGTTTAGAAGAACAAAATGCTGACCGTAATTACCTTATACTTGATGAAAACATCAAATGGGAAGATGCGGAGAAAGGCATTGAGTTTTTGGCTATCCCAGATGATCATTATCGACTAACGGTAATGGTTGATTATAATTCACCTGTATTGGGAACGCAGCATGCAAGCATGTATAACATTACTGACTTTGCAGAAGAAATTTCGAAATGCCGCACGTTTGTTTTCTTGAGAGAGTTGGAATACTTGGCTATGAATGACCTAATTAAAGGAGGGAATTTAGACAACGCTATTGTATTGATCGAAAGAGAAAATATAAAACAAGAAGAATTAGATCGTTTAGCAAAGCTTTTAGGTAAGGAAGACCTTTCAGTAACAGTAGATGGAATTGGAACGCTGAACCATACCAAAATGCACTTTGAAAACGAACCTGCTCGACATAAATTATTGGACATTGTTGGTGACTTGGCTTTATTGGGTCGTCCTATTAAAGGACATATCCTTGCAGCAAGACCAGGACATGGCGGAAATGTACGTTTTGCCAAACTTTTAAAAGAGCATGCACGTAAAATGGAGAAAAGAGGGAAATTCTTTGACCTCGAAAAAGAACCACTTTACGATATTGTTGCGATAGAAAAAATGCTTCCTCACCGCTACCCTTTTTTATTGGTAGACAAAGTGATGGAAATTACGGATGATGGCATTGTTGGTGTGAAAAACATTACAATGAATGAACCTCAATTTACAGGTCATTTCCCCGGCAATCCAATTTTTCCTGGTGTTTTACAAATTGAAGCTATGGCGCAAGTTGGCGGAATTTTCGCCCTTGATAAAGTGGAAGATCCACATTTGTATTCAACTTATTTCATGAAAATTGATAAGGTAAAATTTAAAGCAATGGTTCGTCCCGGCGATACTCTTATTTTTGACTTGAAATTACTGTCCCCTATTCGCCGCGGATTGGTTAATATGGGTGGACAAGCATATGTGAATGGAAAAGTAGTTATGGAAGCGGAAATGCTTGCACAAGTCGTGAAAGATAAAACTGAATGATAAGTAAATTAGCAAATATTAGCCCTGAGGCTAAAATTGATGACAATGTCACTATTGAATCGTTTTCTACCATTTATGAAGACGTTGTTATTGGTGAAGGGACTGTAATTGGTCCAAATGTCACCATTTATCCGGGAGCAAGAATAGGAAAGAACGTTCAAATATATCCCGGCGCAGTAATCTCTGCGGTTCCTCAAGACCTCAAGTTTAGAGGGGAATATACCACAACTGAAATTGGTGATAACACCATTATTAGAGAGTGCGTAACAATTCATAGAGGAACAGACGATAAATTGAAAACCTCAATTGGCAAAAATTGTTTACTCATGTGCTATGTGCACATTGGACACGATTGTACAATTGGTAACAATGTAGTTATTGCAAATAGCACGGGCATCTCTGGTCATGTGACTATAGAAGATTGGGCAATAATTGAAGGCATGTGCGGGGTGCAACAATTTGTAAGAATTGGTAAACACGCTTTTGTTGCAGGAATGACTAGCGTACGCAAAAATGTGCCTCCGTTTATTAGAGCTGCTAGAGAGCCGCTAACATATGCTGGTGTAAACGCTATAGGCCTAAGAAGAAGAGGCTTAACTGCTGAAAGTTTGAAAATGATTGAGGACATTTACCGCAATTTGTTTATTTTAAACAATTCTGTAAGCAATGGTGTTAAATCTATTGAATCAGAAATACCAGATTGCGAAGAAAAAAGGATCGTCCTAGAATTTATTGAACAATCAAAAAAAGGAATTATAAAAGGTCCTTTGTAAAAAAGAAATTATGGCAAATACTTCAGATATAAAAAATGGCTTGTGCATGATCTACAATGGGAAAATTGTTTCCGTTGTTGAGTTCCAACATGTAAAACCAGGAAAAGGACCGGCGTTTGTGCGGACTAAATTAAAGTACATTGAATCAGGAAAAATAGTTGACAATACTTTCTCAGCTGGACATAAAATTGAAGTTGTTCGAATTGAGACAAGAAACTATCAGTATTTGTATCCTGAGGGTGAAGGGTTTTACTTTATGAACACGGAGAATTACGAGCAAATTTACATTGAAGGAAAAATGATCGACACACCTGAATTCTTGCAAGAAGGTGCGGTTTGCACGGTTCAGTTTCATGCGGAAGAAGAATTGCCGCTAACTGTAGAATTACCTTTTTATATTGATTCGGAAGTAACCTATACTGAACCGGGCGTAAAAGGTGATACAGCAACAAATACGCTTAAACCCGCAACTATTGATACTGGTGCAGAAATTAAAGTGCCTTTGTTTATAAATATTGGCGATAAAATTAAAGTTGATACGCGTAAAGGAGAATATTCTGAGCGAATCAAATCATAAGATTTATACGCATTTTGACCCGTCATTCGCCTTTGCGGAATGACGGGTTTTTTATTGACTTAATCCACTGAATTTAACATGACGTTGAATCATATATTTATCGGAGATCCATCTGCAAAAAAGCTGATTATATTCTTGCATGAAGGGTTAGGTTCAATAGCCCAATGGAAAAATTTTCCTAAATTAGTTTGTACGGCAACAAATAGTTATGGTTTAGTCTACGAGCGCCATGGTTAGGGAATCTCGGCAGGTTCACTTTTGAATCGCAGCACCGATTATTTGGAGCAAGGCGCCGAAGAATTGGCTAAGGTCATTGAAAAATTGGTGCCAGCGAAGTATGATTTAATTTTATACGGCCATTCAGATGGAGGGAGCATTGCATTAACTTATGCGGCAAATCATCCAACTAAATTAATCGGCATCATCACAGAAGCTGCTCATGTTTTTGTTGAAGATATTACTGTCGAAGGTGTGAAAGCAGCACTGCCCTATTTCCATAAAGGAAAATTTGATGGATTAAAAAAATATCACGGTGAACGTTATAAGGAAGTTTTTATGGCTTGGAATAATATTTGGCTAAACCCTGCATTTAAAAGTTGGAATATTTGCGATTTATTGAAGCAAATAAGCTGCCCGCAGCTTATTATTCAAGGACAAGATGACCAATACGGCAGCTTGAAACAAGTGGAAACCATAGCGGAATTAACATGTGGTAAATCGACGATTTTTACACCTAAAAATTGCAATCATGCACCACACAAAGAAAATGAAAAAGAAATATTATCAAAGGTAACCCTGTTTTTAACTGCATTTAATTAAACCTCAATGAACTCAATAGAAGAACATATTAAATTTGAAAAATCGGGTCGTTTTTTCACTTATGGAAATCCAAACACCGCCGAACATCTATTAGTTGCCTTACACGGTTATGGTCAGTTGGCTTCTTTCTTTATTCGTAAATTTCATGCGCTCGATCCCAATAAATATTTTGTGGTTTGCACAGAAGGGTTGCACCGCTTTTACCAAAGCGGAACAAGCGGTCGTGTTGGCGCATCATGGATGACAAAGGAGGATCGTTTGACAGATATCGAAGATTATATTTCATTTTTGGACGCCTTAATGGTGGACTTAAATCGCAACTATTCTTTCTCAGTTAAAACTTTACTCGGATTTTCTCAAGGTGGAGCTACAGCATCTCGCTGGATTGGATATGGAAACCACGAATTTGATTATTTTATGCTGTGGGCAGCAGTATTCCCCCCAGATATGGATCCCGAATCAAAATTAAAATTCTCGACATCAAAAAACTATTTTATTATTGGAACGTCAGATCAATATACTACAATTCAAAAAGCCGAGGAGTATCATAAAGTGTTAAACAACGACTATATCCAATTTGAATTCGTTAAATTTGAAGGTAACCACTCCATTAATTCGGAACTTCTGATAAAACTATTGAAATGAAAACACTTTTGAGCGCATTCAGTTTGTTTCTGACACTTGGTGTTTATGGACAATACGATATAGAAGATATAAAAAATGACTCAACCGAATCACGCCAAAGCATTAATTGGTTTGAGCAAAAGCAAAAAATTTATGTAGGTGGCGAGGGTAACCTCTCTTTCAGACCAGGACAAAGTTTTATTTACTTCTCCCCTTTAATTGGATATGACATTACCCAGCGGTTTTCTGCTGGTATTAGCACCATGTATCAACTGTTAAGATTCCGAGACGTTAACGCAACTTACAATTTTAGCACAGTTGGCGGTGGCATATTTGTGCGTTATAGACCAATCGAACAAATCATTTTACAAACTGAATTTGACCTTTATAATACAGTTGATTTTCAAAACAATCCATTAGAGGATCGTATAGTTGTTCCTGCGTTTATGGCTGGTGCGGGTTTTGCCAATCGACTTGGAAACAGAGCCTATTATCAAATTATGCTGATGTACGATTTTATCGGCGATCCAAATATGCCATTACCATGGCTACTCATACCAGAGCTTCATCTAAAAATGGGGTTGGTTTGGTATCTAGGTTAAAGAAATAGACCCGTCAATATACAACGGATTCCTCCACCACCAATTTTTTCAAAAAGGCGTACATCAACCACTACCAGCCTAGAAAACTTTTCAATTGTTGTGATTTGGATCGGTTTTAAAGATTTATAAGCCGTTTCGCTTAGAACTAAACAGGATTCATTCTTCGTGTTTTTAACTTCGAAAACATTTGCTGCAAAGGCATTCATTTGAGGATAAGAAATTGGAATCAACTCTTTCCCTGTCTTTTCTAAGGCAATTTTGCAAAAGCTTTTTTCTAATTGATTTTGGATCGAATCTAGATTAATAACGGCATATTTTTCTGCAATTGATAGCATTACATTGGTATGATAAATAGAGTTTCCCTTTAAATCCAAACTTTCAAATGAAATTGGTTTGTATCCAATTTTAGCACAATACCATTCAAAAAGGCGAATATTTGTTCGGTCCGATTCACACGCAAATGCTATTTTAGAAAAATGATCAAAGATGATGGAACCAGTCCCTTCTAAAAAAATTGTTGGGCTGCTTGATTGGTTAAATCAATCAATTCATTGCCATTCGTCACTTCCATCACCCAGTCTGCAATGTCCTTTCGAACTTCATTCCGACGGCTTTTGGTAAACATGGGGTAGAGCGTAACTCGACCCTTAGGATCGGATGAAATCCAGTTATTTGAAAATACCGCATCAGGTGATGATTCTTCTTGATCTTCAAAAATTTTATAGGCTATTCCATTTTGATTAAACACTTGCAATACTTTTTCAAAACAATTATCCACAACAGCTTTCAAATTATTTATACTTGAATTATTTTGGAAGTGATTTGAATGCGCCGTTTCAGAATTGAAGCCAAAATGCTTCGGTTTTACCATCAACAGCAAATTCGGTATATTTGATCTTAATTTATCTGACATTATGCGCTTATTTACGATTCTATTCTCCCAATTTATGCTTCAAGCTTGCTCAGGAGAGAAAAATACTGAAAATAGTTCCAATAATGATATAATTGATACTTTATCAACTGTAGAAACAGGCACCATAATTACTGAAATTATTCCCGAACCTGACCCCATTTACACAATAGATACATTAGAACAACGATTAATAGATAGCGGATTAGTCAATATTGAAGCAATAATACCGGGCATATTAACAGATGTAAGATATTCAGATACGAATAACTTCATGAAAACAGATGTTTACGGTCATTTAAACCGTGTGTATTTGCAGCCTTCCGTAGCAGAAGATTTAAAAAAGTGTCAAGCCAAGTTAAAAGAAATAGACTCCTCACTAACTTTATTAGTATATGATGGCGTTCGTCCGCGAAGCGTTCAACAATTCATGTGGGATATTTTAGATATGCCCATTGGCGAGAAAGTGAAGTTCGTTTCCAATCCTAAAAACGGCTCATTGCATAATTACGGTGCAGCGGTAGACCTGACCATTGCATATACTAATGGTGTTGTATTAGACATGGGCGCCGGTTATGATGACATTCGAAAAATTGCCTATCCAAGACACGAAGCGGCTTATTTAGATTCAGGAATGCTATCACAACAGCACATTGACAATAGAGGTTTGCTGCGCGACGTAATGCGTTCCGGCGGTTTTTGGGGAATTCAAACCGAGTGGTGGCACTTTAATCGCTACAGCCGGGATAAGGCGAAAGGTTTGTTTAACATTGTTGAATGAAGAGCCTACAAACCAATAGCACATCCAAAACCTGACTATTATCATTGCTTCTGTGTAACATTTGACACAGAACTCTCTCAAGTCATTCCGTACTTTTGTATCATTAAATAATTAAAATTGATTCAAATGAAATTAGAACAAATATATACGGGGTGTTTATCCCATGCAGCATATTATATTGAGAGTAATGGCGAAGCAGCAATTTTTGATCCTTTAAGAGAAATTCGGTTCTGTCCTTTAGATTAGATCCCTTTTTGGAAAAAGTAAAGAAAAAAAATGGCGTGAACCATTAATTCATAACTCACGATTATTAAGGAGATGTTTGGGAGCAAGTAATGGATGCTGTTGCCAAACATGAACTTCCAATTGCATTTTTCACGGACGAAACCTTCACTGAAAAGGTGGACTTTAGCTATTCTTTTTATTTCTAGAAAATTCAACAAAAAACGCATTCCATTTTGGATAGTCGCATGTAGGTTCTTATATTTGGGAATTATCAATAATCATTATGGGAAGAGCATTTGAATTTAGAAAAGCACGTAAGATGAAAAGGTGGGGCGCCATGTCCAAAACCTTTACGAAAATTGGGAGAGAGATTTCAAAAGCCGTCAAAGACGCTGGTCCAAACCCTGAAACCAATTCACGTTTACGTGTGATTATTCAGAATGCAAAAGCGGCTAACATGCCAAAGGACAATGTTGAGCGCGCCATTAAAAAAGCATCTGACAAAAACACTGAGAATTGGGAAGAAAGAGTATACGAAGGTTACGCCCAATTTGGTATTGCCATTTTGGTTGAAACCTTAACAGATAACACCACCCGAACGGTTGCAAATGTTAGAGCTTGTTTTAATAAATGTGATGGTACCCTTGGAACTACCGGTAGTTTAGATTTTGCTTTTGAAAGGAAATGTATGTTTAAAATTGAAGCCGGCGAAATTGATGTGGAGGAATTTGAATTTGAAATGATTGACCACGGCGCAGAGGAAATTGATAAAGATGAGGAGGAAAATGTAATTATCATTTACGGTCAATTCGCAGATTTTGGTAATATACAAAGTGGTTTAGAAGAAAAAGGATTGGAAATAAAGGAGGCGGCTCTAGAGCGCATTCCATTAGAAACAAAAGAACTAACTGAAGAAGATGAAGAAATTGTAAACAAATTAATTGAACGACTTGAAGATGAAGATGACGTTCAACAAGTTTTTCATACAATGGCCTAAGACTAAAAAAAGAACATAAAAAACCCGCTTCGATTAATTTGAAGCGGGTTTTTCTTTTTTGAGATTCTTACCTATTTCAGAACAGACATGTGTCCTTCGACATAGTGTTTTTTATCACTCATAGTTTCTCCAAATTCCATTTTCCAAATATAAACGCCATCATCAACTAGACCTTCGCTACCGTAGTAACCATCCCAACCAAAGTCTGCGTTAAATGATTCAAAAACGATTTCTCCCCATCTGTTAAAGATCATTAAATGATAATCATAGATATCTAATCCAGATACGAATACAGGCTTGAACGATTCATTAAAGGTATCGCCATCCGGTGTAAAGGCGTTTGGTATATGGTAGAGCAATACATCCTTAATATAAATCACTTGCTGCGTCTCATCCTCACAACCATTTTCATTGGTCGCGGTGAGAGTCACTGTATAATTTCTATTCCCAATTGGTTCATACATGTGTTCTGGATCAATTTCATCACTCGTTGCGCTTGCATCACCAAAACTCCATGAATAAGTATCCGCATATATAGTTGAATTAGAAAAATAGACACGGGTATCAATTACATCAATTTCGTACGGTGAAAAAGAGAATTGTGCGACTGGCGTATTCGATACATTGATATAGCTATTGTACGTCACTGACGACACACACCCTTCACTTGAAGTGATCGTTAACGTAATGTCATAAACACCTGTGTGTAAGAATGAATGACTAGTTGTGCCACCATCACCTAATCCACCGTCTCCAAATTCCCATTCAAATTCTGCTCCAGCTTCAAGTGCCGTAAATTCTACGTTTAATGGTGCACAACCAATTAATTCATCTGCTGTAAACGAAACTAAAGGCAAAGGATGGACAGTAACCATCACATCATCTGTGTTGAAACAACCATTCGCATCCGTTCCAGTTACGTTATATGAAGCCGTGATCCCTGGTGAAAATGGCACGCCGTCTATTCCTCCACCAGTCCATAAATAGCCTGCTCCAATTCCTGCTCCAGAACCTATTAATGTTACCATATCACCTGTACAAATTTCCACATCTGGTCCTGCGCTAACTACTGGAATTTCATTTACTGTAACTAAGGCAGCATCTGTGCTCACACAACCATTCTCATCTGTTCCGGTCACGGTATAATTTCCAGTTGCTAAAGGAATAAAAGGGATACCATCTGTAACACCCCAATCCCATGCATAAACTCCTTCAATACCAGCTCCAGAAGCTGTTAACGTGACTGGATCTCCGTCGCAAACTGCAACATCTGGCCCTGCATCAATTACTGGTAAAGGATTCACAGCAACAGTTACCTCATCTGTATTTACACAACCGTTTGCATCTGTGCCAGTCACCGTATAAGTTGCCGTCGCATCTGGACTAAATGCCACTCCATCCACCCCACCGTCAGTCCAAATATAACCTGCACCAATTCCAGCACCACCGCCTGTCAATGTGACCAAATCACCTAAACATATCGTAACATCTGGACCTCCTTCAACTACAGGCAATGGATTTACCGTTACCTCAATGTCATCTGTATTTATGCATCCGTTAGCATCTGTTCCTGTGACGGTATATGTTGCGATTGCAAGCGGCGTAAATGCTACACCATCTGTTACGCCACCATCCCAAACATAAACTCCTCCAACACCTGCGCCGGTTCCTGTTAGGATTGCTAAATCGTCCTCACAAACTGCAAAATCAGCTCCTGCATCAACTGCAGGTAAATCGTTTACAGTTACCTCAATATCATCTGTATTCAAACAACCATGTGCATCTGTTCCTGTAACGGTGTAAGTTGCGGTTGCCAGAGGTGTAAATGCTAGACCATCTGTTACGCCGCCATCCCAAATATAAACACCATCAATTCCAGCTCCTGCGCCGGTTAATGTTGCCATGTCTCCGTCACACACCGCAAAATCTACACCCGCATCAATCGCAGGAAGTGGATTCACAGTTACTGTAATATCATCCGTATTTATACAGCCATTTGCATCTGTTCCTGTCACCACATAAGTTGCTGTCGCTCCTGGTGTAAATGCAAGGCCATCCGTCACGCCACCGTCCCAAGCATATGATCCGCCAATTCCTGCTCCAGCGCCTGTTAATGTGCACGCATCTCCATCACAAATTGCAAAATCTACGCCTGCATCAATTGGTGGATTTGGGAGAACAGTTATTGTGAAATCTGCAACATCAGGGACGCATGGTGCTACTGCATCAACAGCATAGGTGAATGTATAATCTCCAGCAGCCAAACCGCTTGCATCAAATACACCTGTTACAGCATTGAATTGTCCGCTTGCGGTTGTTTCCAACCAAGTTCCAATTCCATTATTGCCATCTAAAAGATCATCTAAATCTGTCGTTGTGCCATCCGTACTGCAAATGCTTTCAGTTCCATCTAAACCGGCTAATGCTTCCAAGTTGATCGTAATGACCATTTCTGCTGTATCATCCTCGCAGGGATCCAATCCAATGGCAATATATTCAAATGTATAGACACCCGGATCAACTCCGTCTGCAGTTAACACTCCAGTCGGATCATCAAATCCGCCTGAAAGAACAACTGACGTTTCTGACCAAACTCCGTCAGGATCAGCCCCGACAAGTAAACTGTGAAGATCTAGTGAAGAACCCGCATCATTGCATAATACATCCGCATTATCTGGTCCTGCTATTGCACCACCACTAAAATCAATTACAACAGGTTCTACATCATAACATCCCGAAACCGGATCTGCCATCATTACATATACGGTATCACCAGGACCAATCAAGTCACCTACCCAAAGGCCTTCAACTTGATCAACACTATCTGGAATAACACCATAGTAAGTCAAATCAAAAGGTCCGCCTTCTAAGTTAGTTATCTCTAATGTGGTTAAATCAAAATCACCGCATTGGGGACCCGGGTCAATTATCTCTATTATTGGTGAAGGGGTGACAACAACGACAATCGTTTTTTCAATAGTTGCAGATAAACATATCAGCGCTGGTGTTCCAGTAACCGTATACTCTGTTGTAACAAGCGGCGCTGCATTTACCGTCGGTCCGTCAACAACATCTAACCCAGTTGGTGGCGTCCATACCCAAATATAATCTTCAACACTTGGTCCATCAACTGTTAGTTCCACAGGAAGACCTGCACAAGTAAACGCCGTGTCAACAATAGGAGCACATTCATCAATAACTCCACCGCCACCTACATAATCAAAATAATAGAGACTTGCAATGGCGGCATCAATTTGTGCGGCATCTAAAACAACAGTAAAAAGGAATGTTTCAGGAACTCCAACTGCTAGTGTTTCTGTTTTATGTCCAAGCGAAATCGCTTGATCAGCAAATACGGAAGCTCCTTCAACACCAGTTAAACCTCCAACACCATTCCAGATATTTGAAGCGTCTCTGTTTGCAAATCCGCCATATGATACTCTAAACTCTTCTCCAATTGCGCCGAGTCCAATATAAGAATCCCATGGCCCAGTTTGAGTTGCAGTTACCAACGCTTTTTCACAAGTGGGAGTTGGTTGCGCCACAATTGTATTTTGCGTACCATATCCTCCTCCAATCGTGACGTTGTTATCAGGATCTAGATTTCGATAATAGTAAACATCTGTTAAGTCAGCCCCACCGGTATTGGTTAATGTTACTTCAGTTGTATAATACAATTCTGTTGTAATTAAACGATACACAATGTGTACTTCGACATTTGCTATTTCTCCATCCCACTCAACAAAAATACAATCTCCTTCAACATTATAACTTGAAATTGATCCAGGGATTTGCTCGAGTGATCCTGAGGCGTTATTACCGTAATTGATGCCTGAAATTTCAAGTCCAAATCCATTTTCAGGAGAACCTGGCGTAAAAAAGTCACCATCATAATTACCCCAACCGTCCAGTTGCGGGTTTGCTACGAAGCCAAAATAAACTGGAGATGCAAGGCCTTGATTTGAGCGATTATTGGAAGCAATCTGGCGAGGAGCACCTTCGTGTCCGGCATCATTGATTCCAATTTCTACGTTATCGCCGTAAATGTATGCGCTTGTTCCTACAATTTGACCGAAACTCCAGGAGTCTCCGACCCAAGCTATAAGAAGCAGGAATAGAAATTTAATGTAATAGTTTTTCATAGGCGTTGGTTGATAGGTAATAATATATTTGTTCTTAACAGCGTCCTAAATAAATTTTAAGACAATCAAATTTATTTATTTTATTGAGTTTTCCAGAGAAAACCCTCACTTTTTCAAAATAGAAACCCCTGTATAAATTTTGGCGGTGATTTTCCTTTGTAATGGAAGGGATAATCTAGCCATTCTTGTAGTTCAATTTTTGTGAACAGGTTCAACCTGATGAATGCCACTAAGTTCGAAAGATACCATGCATATTTCGATTGTGCTTTCAAAGCTTTGAGTATTAGAATAGTAATCAAAGCCGTCCATATTTGTATCATTACAGCATTCTCACTTGTTCCAATGAACGACTTTATATGGAGTAGTTGTTTTACATCACGAAAGAAAATCTCTACTTGCCATCTGCTTTTGTATAGTTCTCCAATGGTATTTGGCGACCAACTGAATTGATTAGAAATGAGTTCTATTACTTGTCCGTTTTCTTCATCCCACACAGAAACTCTTCTTAACGTTTTTGGATATTTTGCTTTTGAATCTTGATTTTTTAACTCAATAATTTCATCTTTAAGTACATGCTGGTGTCGATTCTCGGGAAGTTCATTCTCTTTTATAGAAACAAACTGAAGGTTCTCTTTGTAGCGAATAACGAAAAAAACACACTTGCTGTCCCAAACGTTTAGGAGTGAAAAATCATTGTAAAATCGATCTGCAACAATCACGCTTCCTTTTAATAATGGGATTTCATAAGCTCCTTTATTATCAGCTGTTTTGCCATTTGTTATGTTCACATAAGCGGGGAGATTTCCATCAAAATCAAGGAGTGTGTGCATTTTTACCGCTCCTTTCGCTGTCTTGTATTTTGCCCAATCGAACAAACTTAGGCATAAGCTGATTGTCGTAGCATCCAAAAGGAATATTTTAGACTTAATTCGGAACTTGGTTTGCTTAAACGTTGGATGCTGTCCTAAACTTTGGAGCAGTTGATAATAGTAATCTCTAAAAATCTCCCAATTGCGATTTTTGTTTTGATAACTGATGGTTGATTTTGAAGGAGCTTTATCAATACCCAAGTGATTTAGATTCCCGGTAGCGGTACGCAATCCATTGCTAATATCCGGAACCGATTGACTCTTTGCAAACTGACAAAACAGCATAGAAACAAGATGCGTCCAGCTTGTGTAACCTTTATTATGCTTGTCTGTTTGCTTTTTATCGACCAATTTCCTGAATTTCGAGCGGTCTAATTTTAATATAATCTGAGAAAACAACGTTATATTTGCCATGAGAGGGAGTTTTTTTGTGATGCAACTCAAAGATAATTTGAGATACGAAATATTCCCTCTTATTTTTTAAACGTTTAGGACGCTATTGATTTGTTCTATAGACTGTGTAGGATAAAGAGTGGGTTCTCCCTTCATTCTATATTAAAAATTTAATTTACAGCCCGCAAAGGCTTTCGACGTAATCGTTCCACCAGATAATATCTTGGTGTGTTGGTGTACGATCTAGATGGACATGGAGATAGGCTGTTTCAGCCTCATAGTCCACTGAATATGTTAATAGGTTATTGGAAATGAAACCGAATTTATTGACTGCTTCTAACGCTGTCATTAAATGCAAATGACTGATGTCAATTGAGTAATGTTCTGAAATTGGCGATTCGGTGTCTAAACTAACGCAGTAATCTTCAGTTACTGTCGCTGTTCCGAATTCAATTTCTTGTGCAAAACTATTCGACGAGGCAAATATTAGAGCCAAGAAAACATTGGTTGTGGTTAGGTACTTCATTGGTCGGGGTATTAGTTGATTACTTCTAACTTACAACTTTATTTCTGTTAACTAATAATCATTTCGACGAATAGATAGTTAAATAATTCACAGATTAGCCACAATCCGTAAGAATCAAACGGTTTAGGCGTTCTTTACATAAAAACAGAATTCCCTATGCATACTTAGTATTTTTTCGACAAACGGAAAATAGAATTAATCACCAATCAAGTTATTCAATTCAATTTTAAGGAAATGTATGGCTTGATCGGTAGGCTGAGATTGCAGTTGGGTTGTTATTTCAAAAACACCTTTGCTTAAATCATTTGCCAAGGCAGTAGCGGGCATTTTGGACCCTGCCATATTAATTATTTTAAGAATTTCATCTTTGCTTGATTGAACTCGTTCCCAGGCTTCAAGTGAAATAAATATTTGTTGCGCTAAATTATGTTCATATTCTTGACGAACGCTATCAATCAATTTTTGTTGAAATGCCATAGCTGGTAATCCGGGATTATTCAATCGCATAATCATATTATTTGGTGCAATTCGCTCAAGAAATAATACCATTCTTTGATATGCTTCCACTTGTAAAGGAAAAAAATGTTTTTTTAAGTCTGCAGGAGCCTTTTTAGTTTCTTTTTTTTCAACAAATGCTAATTTGGTTTTTTCGCGTTGAACCCCAACCCATTTATTGGTGACATAATAGACTGCACCAAAGAAAACAATAGATGGAACGATATATAAAGCGAAGTGAAATATTAACTCGATTGCTGACATAATTTAAATTTTTACAATGATAACTATTCTAATCTATAAATACAATGAGCGCAAAAAGTAACAAGGCGGTTTTCAGTAATGACTTTTGAGAGTCTAGTATTGAATCTTGAGTCTGTAGTATTTATGTAAAGAATTTGGTGCTTGGAATTTGGAATTTGCAATTTGCAACACAGCTAATTCCTATCGACTAGCTACTCACGACTATTTCAATTGATACTGCCAAACTCCTCGACCGAATAAACCGACAGTCACCACCTGATCTTTTTCATTATAATCAAGTCCGTAAACTTTGCAGTGAGGCAAGCCTTTACCTAATTCATTCCATCTCGATTTGCCTTTCAGCAACCTTCCATCTCCATAATAAACACCTGTGGTTGTTGCTACCAATAAAATTCCACCACGTGCCTTGTTATACAACAAATTATACCTTCCTCCTGTCGCGTTGGGAATATTTTTAGTGATGTCGATTTCGCGTTTCAGTGCATGTCTTCTTTTATCGGAATAACGCAGTGCGTATACGAGGCCTTTATCACCAAAAATGGACTCTGGATTTTGTTTTCCATGCGTGTACGCCAAGTAAAGTTGATTCGCATTATTGCCATCTATGGCCACATCACCAATCCAACTATTATTCGGATGTTTAATTTCATACCAAGAGGATCTGATTTTCTCTGCGGTACTGTTCAATTTGTCAGTTCTAAAAAGGCGGTGATTTGTTTTTTTATTCCCTTTTGCATCCTTTGTATAATCCAAAACATAAGCAATTAAAACATTGGGGTGATACCGAGAATTAAAGAGGCCATATACTTTATACGATTTCAATTTATGACTCAGATTAAAATCCGATAAAATCTCAACACTTTTGCGTTCTAAAGCATTTTTTGTTCGGCAGACATTAATATTTCCTTTATTGATACCGGCTTTTTCTAAGTAGTTAAAATAAACCGTGGTAGACTTAAAAGGGTCAAGAACTGCGGCATTTTCCCACCCAGCGGTTTTCAAATTATTTAAGCTATGAATATTACGTGTTTCTTTTTTGGAAGTATCACTTGAATAGAAGAGTCCACCGCCTATATATTGATTGGAAGTATAAACGATTGCCTGATTTGTTGGATCGATAAGTGGAATTAATCCATCACCTCCATTTACGGTTCTCCAATAATACTTTCCATCTTTATTAAAATCGGCATGAACCATACTACCATCATGGTAACATCCTATTGCAATTTGTTTGGAATCTTGAGCAGACACCGCCAAGCCCATTACTTCTGAAACGCCCAAATTATCGCTTTTGTTCTCCCAATCTTCTCCGCCATTTAGCGAAATAAAAACACCTCCATGCGTTGCAAAATATATTTTTTTTGAATTGAAGGGGTCGTATGCAATAAACTCAACATCTACATGATAACCTGATCCTATAGATGCCATTTTATGATAAGGAGGAGTCCATTTTCTAACCCTTGTTGAATATCCGAAATAAAAGTCGCCGGGACTATGGGGAGAAACCGCAAATGTATGACCACTGCCAAAACCTATCCGTTGATTACTCTTAAACAAACTGATGCTGTCTTTTTTCAAATCAAGAATGCATAACTCATCTTTGCCTTCTACAAAATCTTTTGCCACTAAAAGATGATCATGTTGCGGCTCAATAGTTAAGTTTCGCATGGTAAGCGTCTCTTCAGAAAGTGCATTCATTTTAGCATGTTTTGAAAAATCATCCTGGTCAAAAACAAGGATATTCCAGTTTCCTTTAAAGAAGTTTGTGAGATACATTTTACCATTTAAAAAATCTAAATCATACACCCACCCTTTGAGGTTTGGAACACGCGCCCATTTCACATAATCAGCCATACATTCTTCAGAATAATACAATCCTTCTGAGGTCATAACCAATAATAAATTGGGATCGTTTGGATGAAAACGAGTGCCATATATTTTTAGGTTCTGAAAACCTGCAAAATGTTTATAATCGCCAATTGATTCCCAATCCTCTCCTCTATTTTTAGATCGAAGCACTCCACCAAACTCTTTAATTTTGCCTGGTTTTCCATTGTCCCCTTTTTCATTCGAACATGCAAACCAAACATTTTCGTCATTCGGATAAAAATCAGCCCAAGCACAACCTGTATATGTCCAAGCATCCGATCCAGAATTCATCCAAGAATCACCTCCATTTTCTGAAAAGAACAGCCCTCCATGTAACGAACCCGCCAATAAAAATCCTTCCTTTTTTTGAAATACGCGAATAAATTCAATTGGTCCCACTCCGGCATCTATTCTAAATTTTGGATTTGTAGGATATTCATTTGGACCAAGAGAAACCCAATCATTATTAAACCCTG
Organism: uncultured Crocinitomix sp.; assembly: GCA_905478225.1. Taxonomy (GTDB): domain Bacteria; phylum Bacteroidota; class Bacteroidia; order Flavobacteriales_D; family Crocinitomicaceae; genus Crocinitomix. The sequence continues at coordinate 55,676 of CAJQHR010000023.1, read as the reverse complement.
TCAATTGGGCAAAAGTAAAATTGGATAACACAATAAGGAGCAAAGTGATAATTTTCCTGAATTCTATGTACATAAGCACATAAATTTACAGTTTTTAAGTGAAATTTAGATTATCGAAGGACGCTGATATGACCAAATTCGTCATATTTCTTATCTGAGCCGTTCTCTTTGAAAGTTAATTGCCAGATATAGACCCCATCTTGGACTAATACATCACCATATGTTCCATCCCAACCGGCTGTATAGTCATAAGATTCCCAAACCATTTCTCCCCAGCGATTATAAATGACAAAATGAAAATCTTGTGGAATAAAAATGGAAGAAAAAACAGGTTGAAAGGTTTGATTAAATGCGTCACCATCTGGCGTAAATGTATTCGGAATAAAATACTGCACAACCTCATCAATTAACACGTATTGATAAGCACTATCTCGGCATCCTTTATCGCTGATGGCAATGAGTTGTACAAGATATAATCCGTTTCCTATTTCTGGATAAGCATGACTAGGCTCGAAGGTAAAATCGACTGTACCATCCCCTAAACCCCATTCATAGGTTGATGCAAATTCAGAGAGGTTTTCAAATTGAACATCATTATCAACTACATCAGGTTGTTCTGGGCTGAAATCAAATTCAGCGATTGGTAATTCCCAAACACATATAAAGTCATTTAAAGTAGCTTCTGTTGTGCAGCCATCATACGTTGTGATGACAACATGAATATCATAACAACCAGCATTTTCATACGTATGACTGAGCGATCCTCCTTCAAAGGTTGTCCCGTCTCCCAAATCCCAAAGAGTAACATCAGTTAAAACAGGGTCTGAAATATTGACAAGGTTTACTGCTAATGGACGGCAACCTTCTGTATAATCGGTACTTAAAATAACCTCTGGAACGTTAGACACATTCACAAGTACCACATTATCAGTAACAGTGCAACCTTGCGCATCTCGAATGACGATATTATAAGCACCCGGCGCCAAACCAGTAAAGGTTGGAATCGGTGTAAAAATTCCACCTCCATCAATGCTATATTCGTAAGGAAGTGTCCCCCCAGCTCCTTCAATTGTTATCTGGCCGTTGTTGATTCCACAGCTGGCATCAATTGACGCAATAGAGCTTATGATTAACTCAGTTGGTTCAGTAATTGTAATTGTTGCGGTGCCAGAGCAGCCAACAGCGTCATGAGTTACCGTTACTGTATAGGTACCCGGCGCAAGGCCAGTAGCTGTAGCAGTTGTTTGTGCTAAAGGATCATCCCATAAATAACTGCAAGGCCCTACTCCAAATGCTGGCGTGGCAGTTGCTGTTCCATTATCAAAACCAAAACAGGTCACATCAACCTTTGTTACTGTAACATCCAAATCGTTTGCACCAATGGTAGCAATACCAGTCAAAAGACATCCATTACCGTCCCTAATTTCATAATTAATATCACCACTTGGTAACCCAATAAAAGTTGCCCCAATTTCAAAAGTTACACCTCCATCAATACTATACTCATGGGGTAAAGTTCCGCCCATAGCGGTCAAGGTTAAAACTCCGTTATCTAATCCGCAAGTCGCGTCTACAATTATTAACTCATCAATTAGGAGTTCATCAGGTTCAGTAATTGTAACTGTTCGCCAAATTTGACAACCCACATCATCTGTCACTAAAACAGTGTATGTGCCAGGAGGCAAATCAATGGCTGTGGCAGTAGTTTGAGCCAATGGGTCGTCCCATAAGAAGGTGTAAGGAGCATCTCCAGTTAACGGCGTTATGGTTGCGGTGCCATTATCAAAACCAAAACAAGGAATATCCGTTCCTTCAATATCAGCATCAATACTATCGACAATAATATCTATGGTTCCTACATCTGTACAACCTATCAAGTTGGTCACGGTAAGCGTTGCTGTTTTTATGCCAATTGTTGCCCAGGAATGTGTTGGGTTTTCCAAATCTGAAACTCCTCCTCCTTCAAATGTCCAAGCCCAGTTTGTAACGCCTACTCCATCATAGATTAATCCGCATTCAGAATCATCAGTAAAAAAGAGTTCTTGCCCTGGACATGCATTCAAATCATCTACACCAATTTCAGACTCTAGCGGAATACAAACTGTTTGAATATTAGATGCGCCCCCTGTTCCGCCTGACCAACCAAAACGAACGTTTGGATTTCCTCCAAAAATGGTGGCTACTAAATCTTCTACATGGTTAAAAATTAAGGTGCCATCCAAAAATGTTCTCATTTGTAATGTTAATGGATCCCAAGTTACACGAAAATCATGTGCGCTGCCATCTTCAATATTAGCAATGGCATAAGCAGGCTCTATATTATGAGTGAGTACACCATTTGAATTCATGGCAAGGTGATCTGAAGCAATTTCATATACCCCACCATTATTCCATGTATCGACTTCAATTGCTATTGAATTTGTGATGCCGCCATAACCTAAAAGACCCCCACCTATGCCTGTAGTTGTTCCAGTTGATCGAAGTACAAATGCCATTCCATCTGCGCCTCCGTCTGAAAACCCTAAATTAATTTGAAAAGTAAAGTCGAAAGTCTTCGTTAAATCAATGAAATCTGGACTCCAAACACTACCCGCTTGACTAGTTGTTGTCGTCAAAGTATAACAATCGCATCCTCCAGTGGCAGTGCCGCTAAGCACCATTTGCCCAAATGAATTTGAACAAATCAAAAAGGCGATTAGAACTAGCGTTTGTCTCATTATAGTTAGGTTGACGACTCAAATTTAAAATTTAATTTGATATTATCCTAAATTTAAACGGCTTAGGAGCTGAAAAATGTATGAATGGAACGAATTAATAAGCGGTTATTGTGTCACAACTATATGACCATAATCATCATATTTTTTATCACTTTTGTTTTCTCTGAATGAAAGTTGCCATATATAGACACCGTCTTGAACAAAACTACCGTCATACGTTCCATCCCATCCTTCAGTAATATCGTACGATTCCCACATAACTTCACCCCAACGATTTAGAATTCTGATGTGGTAATCCAGCGGATAAAAACCTGGAATAAATACAGGATTGAAAGTTTGATTAAAAGGATCTGAATTTGCGGTAATGGCATTTGGAATAAAATACAAAACGATTTCGTCAATTGTTACTAATTGATATGTTGTGTCGCTGCAACCTTCATCAGTATTTGCTACCAATTCAACTTCATAAGTAACATTACCTACAGAAGGATAGGTATGATTTGGATGAACGTCAGTTGATGCACCTCCATCACCAAATGTCCACTCGAATGAAGTTGCAAATTCAGATTCATTTTCAAAAAACACGGTGGTATTATACAAGTCTGGTTCGGTTGGATTATAACTAAACGCAGCTACTGGTAATTGCCATACACAGATATAATCCGTGAAAGTTGCTGAAGTTTCACAACCATCTACAGTTTCTACATCTATATTGATATCGAAACAATCTGCATAGGTATATGTGTGCGTCACTTCTTCACCAGCTGCAATGCTGCCATCACCCAAATCCCAAATCATTGATTCTACCAAAAAGACATCTGTCAAGCTTTCAAAATTCTCTTTTAAATCTTCACAACCTTCATATTTATCCGCCACAATTGCAATATCTGGGATATCATAAGTTGTTATGGTAACGGTAGTTGTTGCTGTATTTTCACATCCGCTGCTCACAGTTAATGTATAAGTAGTTGTTGAACCAGGTGTAACCGTTTGAACTGGACCGGACAAAACAGTACCATCCAAATCATTTGTCCATTCATACGTGTAACCATCAGGTCCTTCCCCAGAGGCCTCTCCTGCAATGACCACCGCATCTCCCGGACAAACCGAAACAGAAGCCGAGCCGAATACCGCTAATGGAATATATTGATTTACTGTTTGTTCTAAAATGTCAGTTGTGCAACCATTAATATCTTCAATTTCCAGTGTATGCACGCCAATTGTAGAAGTTACTAAACATTCAACATCAGCCGCTCCGTCCCAAGTATAAGTATATGGAGCCGTACCACCTGTAACGGTTGGGCAAAGTGTTGCTGCGCCACCTAAACAAATTATAGTATCTGGTCCCATTGTTAGCACAATTGGATCTGCCTCATCCAAGAAAGCATCAGCAGTTGTGGTGCATCCATTTCCGTCAATTACGCCCACTGTAATTGCACCGCCACCTATGCCAGTGAACGTTGGTGAAATTTGATATAGACCACCGTCTACACTGTACTCGTATACTACGGTTCCTCCGCTAGCAACTATCGTTACTTCGCCATCCATTAATCCGTTACACGTGACATCAGTAACTAATACATCATCAATGACTAAAGGCGTTGGTTCAACTACGTCAGTTACTCCAGCAACGGTGCATCCGTTAGCATCCTCAATAATTAAATCATAAGGGCCTGCTGCCATTCCAGTAAATACAGGACTCACTTGGAAAGAAGCCCCACCGTCATTACTGTATAGATAACCTGGCGTTCCGCCAGAAACAACCAATTCAAATTCTCCATCTGACAAACCTGTACAAGAAACATCAGTGGAAAGAACAGCGTCAATTGAGATGGTCGTTGGTTCACCTACAATTGCGGCGTCCACAACAACGCACCCAGTCGCATCTGTTACTTCAATATCATATACTCCGGCGGTTAAACCTGTAAATAAATCTGTTGGCAGAAAAGATGCTCCACCGTCAATACTATATTGATAAGCTGGTGATCCACCTGACACATCAATATCAATTGATCCATCAGAACCGCCGTTGCAAGTCGCATCAACTACTGTAATTAAATCAACAATAATAGTTGGCAAAGCGCCTACAACAACATCTTCAGTAATTGTGCAACCCACATCATCCATTACAGTAACTGTATAAGGCCCTGGAGCCAATAAATCAAAGAAATTAGAAGGTTGATAGGTAACGCCACCGTCTAAACTAAACTGGAAAGGTGCTACACCTGCAGAAGCACTAACCGTGATTGTACCATCATTTCCTGGCAAACAAGAATCATCTGTTACTACAACATCATCAATTACCAATGGTGAATCTAAATCAACAATTGTCGTGGTTGTAACCGTGCAACCATTTGCATCTCTCACAACCACATCATAGGTTCCATTCGTTAACCCAATAAAGTCTCCTGTTGGTTGATAGGTAACACCGCCATCTACACTATATTCTAAAGCTGGTGATCCGCCTGATGCTAAAACGGTTATTGTACCGTTTGCCAAACCACAACTTGCATTTGTAGGAGTTGAAGAATCTAAAACTAATTCTAATGGTTCTAAAATTGTTACCGTACCCGTTCCTACACAACCCAAATCATCTGTTACAATAACGTCATAGGTGTTTGGCGCTAAATCAACTGCAGTTTCAGTTGCCTGAGTAAGGGGGTCATCCCAAAGAAAGACATAAGGCCCCACACCAGTGGTTGGTATTGCAGTTCCCGTTCCATCATCATCACCAAAACAGGTGACATCTGTATGCGTCATTGTAAGATCTAAGCCAGCGGTAATGTCAATGTCGAATGTTTCGGTAGAACTGCATCCTGAAATGTCAGTTATTGTCAAGGTTACCGTGTATGTTCCAACGACAGTAAAATCATGCGTGGGGTTCTGAAGTACAGATGTTCCACCGTCACCGAAATCCCAATCCCATGTTACGGCTTCTTCTGAATTATAAATTAAATCACTGGTTGATTCGTCAGTAAAAGTGACTGTTTGACCAACACATGCAGTAATCACATCTGAACTAAAATCAGCATCACGATACATACAGACAGATTGCACATTATCAACACCACCAGTACCGCCAGTCCATCCAAAATATACATCTGGAACTCCTCCAAAATAAAGAGCTACTAAATCTCCAGTATAAACAAAAATGCTAGTGCCATCTAAAAAAACTTCAAAATCAAGTGCTACAGGATCCCACGTCGCTCTGAATGTATGATAGAGTCCGTCTTCAATATTAGCAATTGTTTGTGGTGCAACTAGCCCATGATCAACTGCTCCGTTTGAACTCATTCCAACGTGGTCTGAAACAACGTCACTAGGTACCGCTGGAGAACTGTTCCAAGTGTCAATTTCAACTCCAATTGAATTGGTAATTCCACTATAGCCCATTCCATTTCCTATTCCTCCGGGTGAGGTGCCAGACTGACGTAAAGCGAATACCATTCCGTCTGCTCCCCAAACATCATCAACGCCCAAATTCACTTCAAATGACATGTCAAATGAATTGGTCAAATCAATTGTTCCGGGGCTCCAAACTGAACCAGTCTGGTTGGTGAAATCTGTCAGTTCATAACAATCACACGAACCAGTGGCAACTCCACTCAATATCATCTGAGAATTCCCAGTGATTGAAACAATACTGCTTAAGATTAAAATTAGCAATGCGCGCATACGACGTATATAGACGAATTAAAAAGGGTTTAGTTGGCTTTTTTCGACAAAAATACACATAGAATCGACGAGAGTATCTCAATCCAACACAATTTTATATTTATGGTGTGCCTTTGGCAATTTTTTTGAAATAATTTTTGAGGACTTTTTCGTTCTCGATTTCCCATGTATTCACCTCTAATAAAACAGGTCTTCCGTCTTCTTTTATTTCATAAAAATTATGAAAAACGGCCTCTAATTCACGCGCTGAATTTGCGACTAAATAATGCACATTAAATGCTTCGCAAATTGATTTTATTTTCGCGTTAAATTCAGCTACAAAATGGTGTGCTTGCGGGGACTGATTTGGGCCATCAATAATTTTAAAAATGCCACCACCACCATTATTTATTACAAGAACGCGGAAATTCGAGCTTAAATAATTATTCCAAAAGGCATTTGAATCATAAAAAAACGAAGTATCACCTGAAATCAGCAAATTCAATTTTTCTGGAGAAGAAATTGCGATTCCCAGAGCTGTACTTGTAGACCCATCAATACCACTAACACCTCGATTACTGTAATATGAAACTCCTCGGATAGGATTGAATAATTGACAATATCGAACCACAGAACTATTGGCCATATGTAAATTTGAATCGTCTGGTATGGTATCCAAAATAAGCTCAAAAGCCTTCAAATCTGAAAATGGAGCCTCTTCTAAATAATTGGTATGAATTTCATTTGCCAAAAAATCTTTTTGTTTCCATTTCCCTCCAAAATTTGAAGTCACTGTTTTGTCCAAAGATCCAATAAAATTAAAGAAAGCCGTAGGTCTCACATTAAACGAGCGAGTTAAGCTTTGATAGGTGTCTTCTTCAAAAAGAAATTGCCCTACACGGTAATTTACCGCAGCTTTATTTTTGCGTAAAAATGCTTTAATCTTTTTTGAAATTATTGCACCCCCCATTGTCACTAACAAATCAGGTGAATAATTATGCATCTCTTGGTCACTTATAAGCGCAAGCGTGCGATCAATAGAATGACAAATGCGTTGAAAATGCCTTAAATTCGAGGTGTTTTCAACTAATATCGCAACAGACGGATCGCCTAATACCGAATCAAGCGCCTCTATACTCAGCGCATTTGGGTCGAATTGTCCAATTAAAATCAATTTCTTTGGTGCACTGTGCCAAGCCTCACTTATCTCCGACTTTTCAGTCTTTGAAAGAGCATTACTTTGAGGCTCGTTTATAGCCAAAATTGGCACAGTGGACAACTCTTGCGTTTCATATAAAGGTTCGGCCAATGGAACATTAATATGAACAGGACCTTTAGGAATTTGCACGGCCATATTTAATGCTTCATTCGCAATTTCATCACTTAAAATCCGCTCATTTTTAGAAGGGAAATTTGGCAGTTCATAACTGCCTTTTATAAAATTTTGATAAAGGTTCTTTTGTCGAATTGTTTGCCCATCCCCTTGATCGATCAACTCTACAGGGCGGTCGGCAGTTAAAACAACTAACGGAATATTACGGTAATAAGCCTCAGAGATAGCCGGTGCATAATTCACAGGAGCACTTCCAGAAGTGCATGTTAGCGCTACAGGCGATTTAGTTTGTTCGGCCATTCCCAAAGCCACAAATGCCGCACTGCGTTCGTCATGCACGAGAAACACTTCGATTTTAGGATGGGCATCAAACCCAATAATTAAAGGGGCGTTGCGAGAACCGGGTGAAATAACAACCTTGGTAACTCCGTGTTGCGCACATATTTCAATCAAATGGGCAACATGACTAATTTTGGTGGTATTCATTGGTACAAAATTAGTGGAAACGAAGGATTTTACCTTCCTTTTTTAGTTTTTTATCAAAAGTCTGAACCCCTTCCCATGAACGTTCATAATTTCAACTTTTTCTGAAGCGCTCATATATTTTCGAAGTTTTGTAATGTATACATCCATACTTCTTCCATTAAAGTAGTTATCATCTCCCCAAACTTGCTTCAATGCGTCATTTCTATCCAGAATTCCATCCTGATTTTTCACCAATAAATAAAACAACTCATTTTCCTTGGTTGTCAATTTTTTATCCGCTCCACCAATTTGAACCATTTGCTGTAAATAGTCATATTGAATATCACCCACTTCAAAACTAGTTTCTTTTTTACCTTCTTTGTATGATCTTTTCAAAATGGCGTTAATTCGTGCCAAAAGCTCCTCCATTGAAAAAGGTTTGGTCATATAATCATCTCCACCAACATCAAAACCATGTAATTTGTCATCCTTCATGGACTTCGCCGTCAAAAATAAGATAGGAATTTCTGAATCTGACTTTCTTATTTCTTTCGCCACCGCAAAACCATCTTTTACAGGCATCATCACATCAAGAATAATGAAATCAAATAATTGCTCTTGAAAACGAGTTAGCGCAATTTCACCGTTCACACAAAGAGTTACATCAAAAGATTTTGCTTTTAAATAATTCGAAAGCAATGTCCCTAAATTTGTATCGTCTTCGGCTAATAATATTTTTGCTTTATCGCTCATTTTCAATGTATATTTTAAAAGTTGATCCTTTACCAATGCTGCTCTCTACCGTAATTTCTCCGCTATGCAGTTTCACGATCGAATCGACATAATTTAATCCTAATCCAAATCCTTTTACGTTATGCACATCACCTGTAGGTACACGGTATAGTTTTTCAAAAATTCTTTTTTGGTCGTCCTTTTTAATACCGATTCCGTTGTCCTTGAAATACAGCTCATAACCTTTTGCTGTTTTGGTGAGTCGAACAAACACTTCTGGTGCAGCCGCACAATACTTTAGTGCGTTATCTAAAAGGTTATAAATGATATTACCAAAATGAATCTTATCTAAATCCGTTACAACTTCATCTAAGTGTTCGATATGAATTTGACCAGACGCATTTTTAAATCGGATTTGAAAAGCATGAACAATGTCTCTAACAAGATTATCTAAACGCACCTCACTCAATTTCAGGTTCATTTTGCCTTTTTCCAAGAGGGCGGTTTGCAATACATTTTCAACCAATTTTCCCAATCGTTTATTTTCCTGATCAATCATAGAAACAAGCCCATTCAAGGATTCTTGATCATTTCCAACATCTGGATCTTGAATGGCCTCACATGCCAATGAAATAGTGGAAATTGGTGTTTTCAACTCATGCGTCATATTACTTATAAAATCATTCTTAATTTCAGACAATTGCTTTTGCTTATATATAGTTGAGACAGATAAATAAAAGGCAAACACAATGATGAAGACTAAGAAAACCGAGGCCAATAGCGTACCTGTCATTTCTTTCCAAAGAAAGGTTTCCTGATCCGAAAATGAAACCATCAATTCATAATCATTGTTTATTAAATCCTCTGGATATAATGCTGTTTTAAAATCAGATTCGAAAGGCAAGACGCTATAACGAGATGGAGTGTTCTCAAAGGTCACATCCGAATTTGAATTACTTATGATACTAAAGATAAATGCCGTATCCAATTCATGTTTTGTTAAATTTTTAGCCAAAATAGTATCTAGCATAAAAATGTTAAGGCGAAAAGAAATATCATCAAAATAATTTCCAGAATACATTTTCACCATCATTTCCCCTAGAGACTGCGATTTTCGCATAATTTGGCGGTTAAATGAATTACTTACTTGAATAGCGTATGAATTTGAATCTTGGAATTTCAAAAAATCACCCTCTAAATCAGCAGGAATTACGTCTCCCAACTTCTTTGTCAATATGCGACTTTCAGCAGTTAGCCCCGTTGTGGAGTCAGTAATAGAACCTTTAACAACTAAAAACTGATATTTCTCGCCGTTTTTGGTAATTGTTGTATCTCTAATTTCGATCGATTCATCCACGTGCATTACGTCTCCAAACTCTGAATTCACAAAATCCTTATAGTTGTCCTGTAAATCTTGTTGGGATAAATCTTGATCAAAAAGCGGCATTATTTCAAGCATTTCCAAGTCCGCAGCCGTACTTTCTAGGGCGCTTTTAACTTGTTCCTCAAATCGATCCTGAGCCATTTGATGCACATTTCTGATCCAATAAAACTGCAACATCAGTAGTCCTAGCAAGGCTATGGACATAATACTTAACAATATTTTAAATCGATTTTTCTTCAAAGGCTGTAATGTGTAAATACCAAATTTAACGCAACTCAGCCAATTATAGTTTTGGCTTAACTTTTTTTAACAGAAATTATTACTTTTACCGCCAATATGAGACCTCTGTATTTGCTTTTAAGATTTCTGTTACCATATGTTATGGTAATTTTTTACAGAAAAGCGCGTTCAGTTAACGCCCAACGTCGATTCAATGCACAAACCATTTTCGTTTGTAATCACCCGAGTGCATTTATAGATCCGTTAGTCGCAGGAAATTACCAAATGCCCGTTCTTTATTTCGTGACAAGAGGTGATATTTTTAAATGGTGGCTCAAACCCATAACATGGGCTTCACATATGGTTCCCATTTTTAGAAAAGCGGAAGATGGAGCAGATTCTCATGAAAAAAACAAAGATTCGTTCCGTTATTTGCGCAAAGTATTGATGCGTAAAAAATCCTTAATTCTTTTCGGAGAAGGCTACACTGATAATACCTTTATTAGAAGTCTAAAACCGATAAAAAAAGGTCCCGCTCGAATTGGTTTTGACACTATGGTGGAATGCAATTGGGAGGCTGACATCAAAGTACAAACGATTAGTTTGAACTACTCTCACCCAAAACATTTCCGTTCAAATGTTGTCGTTGCGTTTGGAGAACCGATCTACCTGAAAGAATATAAAGAAATTTACGAGGAAAGCCCGAGTCTGGCAATTACAAAGTTGACCCGTGACGTGCAAAAATCAATGCAGGAACAATTGACCTATGTTGACCAAAAAGACATTGAGCCTTTTGTAGAAAACATTTCAATTTTGACACGAAAAGGGATGAACCATTTCCATCAAAATTCAAAAATCCCATTGTTAAAACGCTATGAATACTCTAAGGCACTCGCCAATAAAATCAATGCGGAATATGATGAAAATACTGACAATTGGAATAGCCTGAAAGAAACTGTTAAACAATATTTCGACAAATTAAAACGTGCAAAAATTAGTGAAAACTGGGTAAACAGTTATGCCCAAACCAATTCGAAAAAAACACTCCCCACTGTTTTAGTTTTTCTACTTTGTTTACCGTTAACAATTGTTGGTTTAGTTCACCAACTCATTCCTTACATATTGATTAAACGTTTTGTTGAAGGTCGTTTTAAGAGAGATGTTTTTTGGAGTGGCGTAAAATTGCTGGTTGGTGCATTACTGTCTACGATTTACAATTTCGCCTTCATATTTCTGTTTTATTCATATATCTACCCCAACTATTGGCTCGCTGTTGCCTACTTCCTGATTGTTCCAGCTGTTACTGGAGTTTTCGCTTATGTTCAAATCAAAAAATTGGCTAATGTATTCGCGTACGGAAAAGCGGACACGAAAAAAATTCAAGAATTGGTTGAAGAGCGCAAAACGATACTGGCTCAAATTGATCAGATGGGATTAGATTTTTGAAGGCAAACGCTATGTAATCGTTGATTTGACTTCTTCATAAGACCTGAACCTAGAGGGGGTCAGCAAATCACTCCGTATAGAGTAAATATTTTGTTCGCATTTCTTTAAATGCCATCAGGGCTTCGTCCCGTTCCGCTTTCATTTCATCTAATCCTTTTCCTTCCATCAGTCCTTTTCTTAAATCAGAAGAGCCTGCCAATAAATCGATAAAATTATTCGGTAAGAAAAATGACTTACCCATACCTAAGTTCTCGTAAAAATCGAAGAGATAAGTAAAATCTAATTCGCCTTTTGAGCGAAACTCCTTCAAATCAATTTCAGATAAATCAACCCCGAAACATGTCTCAGATTCGAGCTTTGGATGCTTAGCGCCGCCGTTTGGCACAGGAACAAATTCGAAACTTAATCCAGTTGAGTCAATTTTATAATCGGGGTGTCCAACTAATTGAAAAGGAGTGTCAGTTCCACGGCCAATGCTCACAATAGTGCCTTCAAAAAAACAAAGGCTAGGATACAAGTAAACAGATGCCATATTCGGTAAATTAGGAGAAGGCGCAATTGGCAATTCATAAAACTTTGTATGATCCCAACCTTCCGCAGATACAACTTCTAGCGAACACTCAATACCGCCGGGTAACCATTTCTCGCCATTTATCATTTGTGCATACTCTCCCATGGTCATGCCATGCACAACCGGTACTTCATGCATGCCAACGAAGGACGAAAAATCTGAGTTCAAAATTGGCCCATCAACATAATGTCCGTTTGGATTTGGGCGGTCTAATATCAGCAATTCAAGCCCTTGTCCAGCTGCAGCCTCCATAACATAATGCAAGGTGGAGATATAGGTATAGAAACGAACACCTACATCCTGAATGTCGAACACCACAATATCAATCCCCTCTAATTGACTAACCGTTGGTTTACGATTTTTACCATAAAGAGAAATAATTGGGAGTCCCGTTTTTTCATCTACTTCATTATTTACCTTTTCGCCCGCATCTGCAGTTCCTCTAAATCCATGTTCAGGTGAAAACACTCTAATCACATCCAACCCTGCGCCCAATAAAGTATCTACTAAATGAGTTTCCCCGAGCATTGATGATTGATTACCAACTACTGCGATTCGTTTACCTTCTAATTTTGAAAAATAAGCCACTGTTTGTTCCGCGCCAACTTTTACATCATCATTGCAATACATTTTTTCTTCAACAATAACTGTGTCTTGAATTTCGGGGCCATTTTCGGTCACCTCAGTATTCGTATCATTTTGACTACCAGCCGAACAACTAATTAATACCAGTGTGAAAAGGTAAATATTAAATTTTAACATGATTATAAATCTTACATTTGTGCCATAAATGTAGTCATTTTGAAAACCGAATTATTCATAGCAAGGCGAATAATGAGTGGTGGTAAGGACAAAAGTAAGCTCTCAAGGCCTATTGTCGTTATCTCACTCACAAGCATTATTCTAGGTGTAGCCATCATGTTAATCACAGTTTCTGTGATTACAGGATTTCAAGAAGGAATCCGAGGAAAAGTGATTGGATTCGGTTCCCACATCCAAATTACGGAACAGGGATTGAGCAACAGCATGGAGTCCGCTCCTATTCTAATCGAACAAGATTTTTACCCGTCGCTTGAAGAAAAACCGACCATAAAAAAAATCCAAATCTTTGGGTATAAACCCGCTATTTTACAATCTTACCGCGACTCGGTTTCGTTTAATATTCAAAACAAAGACACCAGCCGTTCAAGCTTGGATATTTTAGGTGTACTTTTTAAAGGGATTGATGAAAATTACGATTGGACATTTTTTGAGGACAAAATTATTGAGGGCCGCATTATAAATTTCGACACCATTAACAAAGAAGTAATGATCTCGCAGCATATTGCGAATTTAATGGGTTATAATGTTGGAGATAAATGTGATGCTTTTTTTATCCGTGATAATTCAGGTCCGAAAAAACAAAAATTTGAGATTGTAGGGATTTACAATTCAGGCTTTGCAGACTTTGATAAAAAATTAATCTTTACTCAAATTCATCACATTCAAAAATTAAACGATTGGGGCGTTCAAACATTTGTGACGCTTGCAGATACTTGTATCAACAATCAATTCGTTTTAAAAGGAATAACATCTGGCGGTTCAAAATCATACGAATACAACTGGGGACGGGGTTACCTTCGAGATAACTATTACCCAGTTCTTAATAAGTCTGGGAAATTAAGATTGATCTCCACCGATTTCTCTCTTAATCCTTTGGCCTCTCGTCAAACCGCACAATCAATTCCAGACACAGCGTACATTGACATTCAAATTGATTCAATTTGTTCATGCAATGAGGAGAACTTGGCATTAGTCGAATATATAAGTGCTAATGATATTAAAACTCCTTTTGGATCGGTTCACATTGAAAATGGAAAAGGAACGCACCATTTATACACCGGCGGATTCGAGGTCTTAATTCATGACTGGGAAGACCTTGATAATTTGAACGAACTCATTATTGATGAAATCCCTTACAACCTTAAAACCACCGAAATAACTGAAATGCACCGCGATATTTTTGCTTGGTTAGATCTGTTAGATCTGAATATTTTAATTATTATCATTCTAATCTTGGTAGTTTCACTCATCAACATGATTACCTCTTTATTAGTGCTAATACTTGAAAAAACCAATATGATTGGAATTCTTAAATCAATGGGTGGTTATAATTCAAGTATTCAAAAAATATTCATATTCAACGCCTTGTTTTTATTGTCTAGGGGCTTAATTTTGGGCAACATTCTAGGGCTTGGACTGTTGGCATTTCAATATTTTACGGGCTTCTTTTCGCTCAACGCGGAGGTCTATTCACTTGATACTATTCCTGTTGACTTTAATATTTTACACATTCTCTATATCAACCTTCTCACCATATTAGTTTGCTTTCTAATATTAATTATTCCAAGCTATTTAGTCACTAAAATTGACCCGATTAAAGCAATTCGCTTTGATTAGTTTTATCAATTTCAATACATTATTGTTTTTGACTTAATTCTCGACTTAAAACGGGGTAAAACAGAAAATTTCAATTAAATTTGTCACTCAATTATTAAGAATTAAAAATGGCTGAAATCGAAATCAGACTCCCTAAAATGGGGGAAAGTGTTACAGAAGCGACCATAACCAATTGGTTGAAAGAAGTTGGCGATACTGTGGAAATGGACGAGCCTCTAGTAGAGGTTGCAACCGACAAGGTAGATAATGAATTACCATCCGAAGCGGAAGGTGTACTAGTAAAACGACTCTTTGAAAAAGATGACGTGGTGCAGGTTGGAGATGTTATTGCAGTTATTTCTACAGATGGAGAAGCAGCTCCAGATGACTCATCTAATGATTCTGAACCAGCAGCGGAAGCAGTTGTAGCAGAGGCGGCAGTTTCCATTGCAACACCAGTTGCTTCAAATGGATCCACTGCAGTTGAGTTGAGTAAATCTGGTCCATCAGGACGTTTTTATTCTCCTTTAGTGCGAAGCATTGCCAAGAAAGAAGGTATTTCAATGGAGCAATTGGAAACTTTAGAAGGTTCAGGCGAAAATAGTCGGGTAACTAAAAAGGACATGCTCAATTTCATTAAAAATGGTGGCGCTATAGCAGCAAAACCCACTACTGAGACTCCTGTTCAAACAAATGCTCCTGTTGCCACCAAAGCACCTGCAGCGAAAGCAGCACACGCGCCAGCAATACCAGTACATGAAGGTGATGAGATTATCGAAATGGACAGAATGCGTAAGCTGATTGCCGATCATATGGTAATGTCAGTGCAAACTTCACCACACGTTACTTCTTATGTTGAGGCAGATGTTACAAATATTGTGATGTGGCGTAATAAAGTAAAAAATGATTTCCTTAAAAACGAAGGAGAAAAAATTACTTTCACACCAATTTTTATGGAGGCCATCATTAAGGCGATTAAAGATTTTCCAATGGTGAATGTATGCTTAAGTGGTGACAATATCATTAAACGAAAAGACATTAATATTGGAATGGCAACAGCACTTCCTTCGGGAAATTTAATTGTACCAGTAATCAAACAAGCTGATAATTTAAACTTAACTGGACTCACAAAACAAGTGAATGACTTGGCGAATAAAGCACGAAACAATAAGCTAAGCTCAGACGATATTCAAGCCGGAACTTATACCGTTACAAACGTTGGTACTTTTGGCAATGTGATGGGGACACCAATTATCAATCAGCCACAAGTTGCCATCATGGCAGTTGGCGCAATTCGTAAAATTCCAGCGGTAATTGAAACACCTCAGGGTGACGCAATTGCTATCAGACATAAAATGTTCCTTTCCCATTCTTACGATCATAGAGTTGTAGATGGTGCTTTGGGCGGAATGTTTGTCAGAAGAGTCGCTGATTATTTAGAACAATTTGATATAAATCGAGAGTTATAAACAATTCAACGTAAAAAAGTTTAAAAGCCATACCCTATAAGGTGTGGCTTTATTTTTTTTCCTTTGAGGTTGATTATGACCAAATTCGTAAAACTCACACTTCTCCTCGCTGCGCTCTCCACTTTTAGTGTTGCCTATGCACAGTCTGAAAAAGAAATTCTTCGAGGAAAGCTAGCGGATGCATCTTTTAGCGAGAAATTTGATGTAGGTGTCAATTTATATTACGACAAAGTATTCATTGATGCACTTTACATTTGGGAAATCCTATTAGAAGAAGACCCAAAAAATGCCAATTTACTTTACAAAGCAGGAATGTGCTATATCGCTTTAAATCTTGAGGCAGAGGCGCATCCACTCTTTGAAAAAGCCCAATATTCGGTGGACAAGAACTATAATCCTTCGTCATACCTCGAAAGAAATGCACCTCCAGAAGTGCTATACTATTTAGCAAAATCAAACCATGTCAACGGTAGAATTGATTCTGCAACTACCCAGTACAACTACTTCGTTGAAAACACGCATAAAAAACACGATAAATACAACCGAGGTGCACTCGGTCAAAAACAATGCGCCAATGCCAAACGTTTGATTGCATCTCCTCGTCCATATTTAATTAAAAACATTGGTTCCATGGTCAACAGACCAACTCCCGAGTATAGCCCTGTTATCTCAGTGGATGGAAGAACATTGTTTTTTACTTCAAAAAGATTGAGAGCTGACAGTACTAACTTTGAACAAATTAGTTTCGAAAACGGATTGCATTATGAAGATATTTACGTTTGCTATCGCGACCGAGACGGGAACTGGACAGATCCAGAATACCTAGGCTTTTGTCGTCCAAGAAGAAATGATGCCTCTATTTCCTCATCAGCCGACGGCCAAACCGTATTCGTTTATCAAGATGTAAATGGTGGAGACATTTATTATTCAGAAAATAAAGACACAGCGTTCAATAATCTACAAGAGTTTCCTGCAGAAGAATTAAATACAGAGTATTGGGAAAGTCATGCTACTATGAGTAATGATCAAAATTATTTGTATTTCGTTTCTGATAGACCTGGCGGGCTAGGTGGAAGAGATATTTATCGGTTAAAGAAACTACCAAACGGTGAATGGAGCAAGGCTTTTAATTTAGGTCCAACCATTAATTCAGAATATGACGAAGAATCTCCATTTCTGGGAGTTGATAATAAAACCATGTACTATAGCTCCAACGGACCAAGAAGCATGGGTGGATTTGACATTTTTGTAACCCAAATTGATGAAGAAGATCAATGGAGTGAACCACTAAACATGGGGTATCCGCTAAATACGGTTGATAACGATATTTTTTATACAACAACTGCAGATGGAAGAACTGGTTATTACAGCTCTGAAAAATTGGATGGTCAAGGCGACAAAGACATTTATTCGGTTTACGGCGACAATGACTATATTCAAAATGTTGCAGTGTTAATTGGGTTCATCCTAACTTCCGACGACTCAAGAATTCCACCGGGAATTGTGATTGAAGTAGAAGATTTATCTGAAAATTCAGGTGTAAAAAAATATTCACCAATAAGAAGAGATGGCGGTTATGTGCTAACGTTGGTGCCCTGTCATACATACCAAATAAATTACATTCTTGATGACACCAATCAATTTCATGAAACAGAACTTTATGTTCCATGTAATTCATCTTACCAAGAAATTAGACATGAATTATTACTAGACATGGTTGACTTCTCTGCCAACCAAATCGTGGACGAGAAAGATTCCACTATTGCCGAGCGAAAAGAGGAGGGTATGAAATGTAATTTGGTCTACAAGATTCAAGTTGGTGCATTCAAAAAAGACCTCCCCGTATCCTACTATAAAAAGTACAGCCCAATCTCCACCGAATTGCTAGGTAAAAGCATTACACGGTACATGCTTGGTGCTTTTGATGAATATATCTTAGCAGAAAAAGTAAGACAAGAAGTATTGGATAAATATTCAGATGCTTTTGTAGTTGCTTATCTGAACGCCGTGCGTATTCCCACGTCAACCGCCCGAGACCTTGAAAACGGTGTTATTGAATGTGATGAGAGTTTATATCCTCAAGTAGAATACCATCAAGACTCTATTCAGAACTATACCGATTTGATTAAAGGACCAGAGTACCAACATTTCTTTGGCTATAATAAAGATAAATTTGATTATAAGAATGACAACTTTAGAGTATTTGTTCAAGGGATTAAAGACATTGTTGAAAAAGGCCTGCCAGTAACAGTAATTGTAACATCAAGCGCCTCACATATTCCAACTCGCGCATTCAAAGACAATCAAGATTTAGCTGTGCACCGTTTAAACAACGGTAAATCTACTTTGACAAAATTACTGATTGAATTCGGCGTAGACCTGAGTAAAATCAATATTATTTTAAAAGAAGCTTCAGTTAACGGACCGGAATATAACAATGACGCACAAGAAAACCGTTACATCTACCAAAAATACCAATACATCAAATTTGATCTTGAATTTTAATGCTTAAAAGCACTCTCAACATATTAATCTGTACGATTTGCTTCCTGTTTATAGGCACTCCAATGATGCATGCCCAAGAATTAAGCAAAGGCAAAATAAAAAAATTCGTAAAGCATATCGCAAAGAAGAATATTGGAAAGCAAAATCTTATTACGATAAAGTAACAGATGCGAACACAGATAAAGCCCAATATTGGTTTGAGGCTGGTTTAGCTTATTACGATTCTCAAGTTCAACGCGAAGATGCAATCGTTTATTTTGAAAAAGCCCTTGATCTATCTGTGACAGATACAATTCCAGAAATCCTATTTTACGCCGCAAAAACCTATCACTTTAAAGGTGAATTTGAGAAAGCCATTGAATACTACAACCTGTTTTTGGGCAGCACTGTTGACAATAAAAAAGGACAAGAAACCCGCAGTGATGTTATTCGAGAAATTGAAATATGCAACAATGGAATTGACTTAAGAGATGTTCATTTATATGAGGTGCAAGAGATTGTTAAACTTGATGAAAAAGTGAATTCAGAATACATGGATTATTCTCCAGTAATTTCAATTGAAGAAGAATTGCTATTGTTTTGTTCAAGACGTCCACCAGGCAAAAAAAAGCATGTTGATGGACTTTATTTTGAGGACATTTTCTACGCAACAAGTGGAACAGGAGAAAACCAATGGTCGGAAGCAAAAATTATTGATAAATCTTCTGGATATGTGGCGAAAGAGATTAATGACGGAAAAAAACACGAAGCTCCGGCCAGCATTTCTCCTGATGGAAACACACTCTATATTTATAAAGAAAATAGCATTTGGAAAAGTGTGAAAGATAAGGACGGAATGTGGGCTATCCCAATTCGAATGAACCAAAACGTATATATCGGTGATGCTAATCCGAGTATTTTCATTACACCTGATGAAACTGAAACGTTTATTGTTTCTACAGGCGTGAAAGATGGTTTTGGTGAACGAGATTTATACTATTCAGAAAAAGGTGAAAACGGCAATTGGAAAAAACCCGTAAATATGGGGCCAAAAATCAACACCCCTTATAAAGAAGATGCCCCTTATCTTTCAAAGGATGGCAAGTCACTTTATTTTGCGTCAGAAGGGCATAATTCAATGGGAGGATTTGACATTTTCAGAGTAACCAGAGACGAAAGCTGTGAATGGGGTGAACCGCGCAATATTGGAACGCCCGTAAACTCTGCTGGAGATGATATTTATTATGTGGAGAACGACGAGGGAACATTAGCCTATTATGCATCTATGCGACCAGGATCATATGGTTATTTAGATATTTACACCGCAAAATATGATTGTAAAAACATTCCAACAACCGAAGTGAAGGGCTATGCTATTTATAGCGAAAATCACCGCCCCGTGAATGGTATTATAAAAGTGAAAAACGCCATAACAAGCGAATCCATGGGATCTTTTAATATTGATCCGAAAACGGGGAAATATCAAATGGTTTTACCTCCTGACAACACCTATCAACTAGAGCTTGTAATTCTAACACCTGGGTTCACACAAGAGCGCCCACATTTTGAAGAATTTTATATCCCGAAACAATGCGAAGCATTTAATCTATTTCAACAAATCAATATAAAACAGAGCAAAAATGAAAAGGGTGAACCGATAACTCAAGAGGCAACATTTAAAAATGGGTTATTTGACATGACGGATCTATTAAAAGAAGAATTTGATGTCGATTTTACCTATCAAGAAGACACCAACTCAAATATCGGAGGTATACTGGGTAATGTTGCTCACAGTGCAACTTGGGATGGTAAAAATATTGAACTGTTATTGCTCAATGAGAAAGATCAAATTGTCCGTGTGACGAGAACAGATGAATTGGGCGACTTTGTATTTGAAAAACTAGACACTTCAATTGCTTATAAGATTATGATTAATGAAGAAGATGCGATCATCTCTTACAATAATTGGAATCAAAGTCATCCTTAACAATTTTATATGCAAGGCGTGGTTTATGATTATGTTGAAAGTGACAATATTCCGAGACCTGAAACAACAATTTACTTCGCCAAGGCGGATAAAATTTTGACGAACATGGCAATAACCGACGTGGATGGTGAATTTGAATTTTTGAACCCAACCACCCCGCTGGCTGTTATCGAAGAGTTGAATGACAATACAACTATCACTTACAATTTAGATCAATCTGATGGTGAAATCTTGTACTCTGCATTGCTCACTGCTATTGATCCGAATGATGAAAGCATTTCATATACTGAGCATATAGATATTGTTTCACTTCAAAAACTGACTGAAACCGATACGCAGATGCAAGAATTTGCCAATATTCTGTTTGACTTTGATAAATTTTTCCTCCGCCAAAAAAGTGAAGACATACTGCAATCCCTCTATCTTTTCATGAAGGATAATCCAAGTGTACAAGTGAAATTAGACGGTCATACGGATTGGATAGGTACAGATGAGTACAATGAAGTTCTTTCAGAAAAAAGAGCGCTAAAGGCCCATAAATACCTTATTGATGCCGGTATAGATCCCGATAGGATTGACAATGTTTGGTTCGGAGAAAGCAGACCTAGTGTTTCAAACACAAATGCAGATGGATCTGACAATGCGGAGAACCGACAATTGAATCGTCGAGTAGAAATTAAAGTCGCGATACCTGAAATGGCAGACTTATATTTATCTTTGTAGCTAACACAGCTAAAAAAACTGCATGAATCTTAACCTCACTAAGCCAATCGTTTTTTTCGATTTAGAAGCTACTGGATTGAATATTTCTAAGGAAAAAATTATTGAAATAGCCATTATCAAAATTAATCCTGATCAAACTGAAAGTACTTTTGTAGAAAAAATCAATCCTGGCTTTCCAATTCCCCCTGAATCCACAGAAATTCATGGGATTACAGATGAAGATGTTAAAGACTGCCCCACTTTTGAAAAATTTGCAACTGCGATAATCGAATTCATTGGAGACGCTGATCTTGCCGGATATAATTCTAACCGCTTCGACATTCCTTTCTTACTCGAAGAATTATTGAATGCAGGGCTTGAGTTAGATATGGAAAACCGAAGGTTTATTGATGTGCAAACTGTGTTTCATAAAATGGAACAAAGAACATTGGTAGCCGCTTACAAGTTTTACTGCGATAAAGATATAGTGAATGCACATAGCGCAGAGGCTGATACTCGTGCAACATACGAAGTATTAAAAGCACAATTGGATCGGTATCCAGAGCTTGAAAATGACATGGATTTCCTATTCGAATTTACCCAAACGGGGAAGAATCGAAAAATTGACTTTGTAGGAAGATTAGCATTAAGTGATGAAGGCGTGGTGATGTATAACTTTGGAAAGCATACTGGTAAAACCATTAAAGAGGTTTATGAGAAAGAGCCTGGCTATCACCGTTGGATTCTTGACAATGATTTTCCTCTTATCACAAAAAGCATCCTTAAAAAAACAGTTGATGTCTTGATACAAGAAGATCGTGCAAAGCGAGCTGCTCAAAAGGAAGCTAAAGCAAACGAAATGACAAATAAGCTAGATCAACTCAAAAATAAATTTAGTTAAGACAGCACTATGAAAATTATTTGCATTGGACGGAATTATAGCGACCACGCCAAGGAAATGAATTCACCTATTCCTGAAGAGCCACTCTTCTTCATGAAACCAGATACGGCGTTATTTCGCGATACAAACCTCTATTATCCCGAGTTTACGAAAGAACTTCATCATGAGATTGAGTTAGTGGTCAAAATCTCAAAAGTAGGCAAACACATTGCTGTAGCAAACGCCCATAAATACTATGATGAAATTGGACTTGGTATAGATTTTACTGCACGCGACATCCAAAAAACATGCAAAGAAAAGGGATTGCCTTGGGAAAAAGCTAAGGCTTTTGACAATAGCGCTGTCATTTCTCATCAATTTATAGCAAAGGATTTATTGGATTTAGGTAACATTCATTTTAGTTTATCAAAAAATGATGCAACAATCCAAATTGGAAACTCTGCAGATATGATTTTTTCAATTGATGAATTAATTAGCCACATATCAAAATTCATCACTTTAAAAACGGGAGATTTAATTTACACAGGCACTCCAGAGGGAGTCGGTCCGGTTAAAATTGGTGATAAATTGACCGGTTTTTTGAATGAAAAAGCACTGTTTTCAATAAACATTAAATAAGGTGTTTTATCAAAATTTTGTTCTGAAAGGGTTATAAACACTTGATATTAAACAAATAAACTAGGATAATAAAAAAATTTACCTATTTTTGCTCCGTTGTGAAGCAATTCAAACATTATATCAATTGTTAATTTTAAAAAATCAGATTATGAAAAAGACCTTTCTTAATTTAAGAAAAATGGGATTCGTTCTAGTTGCTGCAAGTGGAATGCTTGCATTTAGCTGTGGTGGAGAAGAAGCTGCAGATGATGCAACTGACGCTATCGAAAACCCAGGAGATCAATTAAACGACGCATTAGATGATGCAGCAGATGCTGAAGCAGATTCTACTGGAGTGTCATGTGATAGTGCTGATGGTGCTGAAACAGATTCTACTGAAATGGCATGTGATGGAGCTGACGCTGCTTGTGACGGTGGAGATCACGCTTGCGATCACGGAGAGTAATCTTCGAAAAAAGATTAAAGCTGCTTAAAAGCATTTCGAGGATTCCTCAATGTTCTTTAAGCAGTTTTTTTATGCCCAAATTTTTCTTCATTCTCGGTCGGGCTTATTTTCCTTTTGAGTAACTTTGTACGTAACGAATATGGAAGACACGAATCGTAATCGAAAAAAAACAATCCCATCAGCTTTTCAAAACATTGAAAAATGGGAAACCAATCGAAGAACTTTTTTAAGAGGCGCTTTAATTGCAGGAGCCTTAACACAAATCACCGCATTTACATCTTGTTCAAAACAATTGCGTGAGGCCAATGAAATCTTGACCGCAGAACAATCGACCATTTTATATGATGTCTTGAGTATCTTTTTTCCGGATGATGGAAATGGACCAAGCGTTGATGAGATAAATGCATTTGGCTATATCCTTTGGGTATTACAAGACACCCTTAACCGCAAAACATCCGAAAACGAATATATTATTGAAGGAATTGATTGGGCCAATGAAACTGCCGAAGAAATTTACTTCACGCCATTTGTCGAATTAGATCAAGAACAAAAAGAGGCTTTAGTCGGTAAATTCACAGAACTAAATTGGGGCAAAAATTGGTCTAGCGTACTAATTACATTGATTTGTGAAGCTGTTTTATTAGATCCTATTTATGGTGGGAACACCAATGAAGCAGGTTGGAAATGGCTGAATCACACACCCGGTTTCCCGGGGCCAACCGAAGAGTTGCGCTACGAAAGAATTATGGAGAAACAAATGAAAATTGTAGTGTGATAAGTGCACGCGATAGGGGCGATTCGAGATTTTTGCACTGCGTGCAACCTCAGCGCCCCTTATCTCCAGGAACTATTGACTAAAAAACTAACGACTAACTACTTATGAAATACGATATTTGCATAGTTGGAAGTGGCGCCGGAGCGGGGCCAATTATCTACGAACTTTCCAAGGCTGGTTTCAAAGTATTAGTCCTAGAAAAAGGCCCATGGTTAAAAACGGTTGACTTTACAAAAGATGAGATGACCGTTACACGTCGAGATGCTTATCGTCCCAATTTAAAAGATGAACGCCATGTGATTGAAAGACCAAAATCAAACGGCAATTGGTCTGCTAAATCAACTTATGATTCGGGTAACTTATGGAATGGCAATTGTGTTGGTGGTTCCTCTAATTTTATGAGTGCTTATTTCCACCGCTTAAAACCAAAAGATTTTCGATTAAAAACAGAATACGGAGCCATAGAAGGTGCCAATATTGTAGATTGGCCTATAAATTATGACCAATTAGAACCCTACTATGCAAAAGTAGAAGAAGTAATTGGTGTATCTGGAAAAGTTGTTCCACACAAACATGCTGAGCCACGCTCAACAGCCGATTATCCCTTCCCACCATTAAATACTAATCCTGTGGCTGAGTGGTTTGTTGAAGGAGGCAAGAAAGAAGGCTATAATATTGTTCCAGCAGCGCGCGGAATTATTTCTCAACCCTTAGGTAAAAGGGGCGCCTGCTATCATTCAAACTATTGTGGAAGCTTTGGCTGCTCGTCAGACGGTAAAGGAAGTTCAAGAGCCGCTCTAATTAATATTGCTTTGGAAACGGGGAATTGTGAAATTCGCCCTGATTCAAAAGTATACCTTTTAGAAACAGACGATAATAAAGTGGTGACGAAAGCTTGGTATTATGACAAGCACGAGGAAAAACAAAGTGTAACTGCTAAATTATTTGTGGTTGCTGCACAAGCGGTAGAAACTTCAAGACTCTTGTTAATGAGTAAAGGTCCGCAATTTCCAAATGGCATTGCCAACAATAATGGAAATGTGGGTAAAAATTTGTTATTTGCCGGCGGTGGCGCAGGTTCAGGAATCATTCGTTTTGATAGCGTTTCAGAGGAAGACCGAAAGAAAATTGACACCCCTTTAACTTTTGTCAATCAAGCTTTACTCGATTTTTATGAAATTGAAGATGAAGAATTTGGTGGCAGAGCAAAAGGAGGAACGATTGACTTTTTAATTGAACACTCGGCGCCAATGCCTAAAGTTGGCCGTGCAAAATATAAGGACGGTACCCTACTCTACGGCTCCGACTTAAAAGAAAATTTAAAAGATTATTTCACCAATCAAAAGCGTTTGCGCTTTGAGATTTTTTGCGATTGGTTACCCAATGATGATTGCAATGTGACCTTGGATGATAAAGTAACCGACAAGTGGGGCGATCCTGTGGGCCGTGTAAAATTCGGTTTTCATGAACAAGACATAAAAGTAGGCAACTATTTAGCGGATAAAGCCATGAAAGTAATGGGCAATATTGGCGCTGTTAATATTAAATCTTCCATAAATGGAAGCCCTCCAACTAACTTAATGGCTGGTGGATGTCGCTTTGGTAGTGATCCTGCAACAAGTGTTTTAGATGCGAATTGCAAGGCACATGAGGTCGATAATTTATATGTTACTGACGGAAGTTTTATGCCAACTGGTGGAAGCGTTCCTTATACGTTTACTATTTATGCCAATTCTTTCCGCGTTGCAGATAAGATAATTGAGCGTTTAAATAGCTAATAAAACATCCCGAATTTAAAATTAAGCGATCCAATAAAAGGCGTAAAGCGCTCAAAAGCCAAGCAACGATCAAGCTCAAACCGCAAAAACAAAACGCCTTTTCCGCGATACCGACAATTCTTCAGTCGCCGGAATATGTAGCGGTTTAGGTTATTATTTTGACGTTGACCGGGTAGTTTTTAGAATCATTTTTGTGATGCTCTTCATCCTTGCAGGAACAGGCGTATTACTTTACATCATTCTTTGGTTAGTTGTGCCAGAAGCTAAAACGACATCTGACAAAATTGAAATGAAAGGTGGGGCCGTAAATGTCGATTCCATAAAAGAACATGTTTCTAATATAAAACAAACCATCACTGAAAAAGGCAAATCGGCCAATGTAAGCGAAAAAGTACGCGGCGTGGTGGGTAAAGGTGTAGTTGTTGGACTATCCGTTTTCCAAGCCGTTTCTAAAGTATTTGGAGTAGGCTTTACAATTGGCGGTATTTTTATGTTCGTTTTCCTCATGATTATATTGTTTGGTAATACGGGAATAATTCCATTCCTTGGTCCTGATAGAATTGATGGTATCCCAATGTTGATTGACATTGTTTATCCAGGAGCCGAACCAAGTTCACTAATCTTTATTTCACTCATTCTAGTCCTAACAATCCCTATCATTGCATTAGTAACACTGGGAGTTCGAATTTTATTTAACTACCGTCAAAACATCAAAATTGTTGCTTGGACATTTGCTATTACTTGGTCTGTCGCGGTTGGAATCCTATTCATTTACAGTACGCAATTCGCTTCTAATTTCAAAAGCGATAAAGAAATTCGTTATTCGGTACCTTTAGAAAATGCAGGCGCAGATGAATTAATCATCAGTGTATTGGAAGATGATCAATTCTCAAATCACGTGGACCCTTATGATGATTGGGGAGCATCTGAATTGGTAAAGGTTGATGAAGAGTTTATTTACTTTGGCCTACCCCGACTAAAGGTAATAGCAGTGCAAGATACAGGTGAATTCAGAGTGTCAATTATCAAAGAAAGTCATGGTGCAACAACCAGAGAAGCTATTAATAATATTGAACGCATTGAATACCCGATTATCAGTAAAGGCAATCAACTTTTCATAAGTCCTTATCTTAAAATGCCAAAGGAAGATAAGTTGCGCGCACAATATGTTCGGGTTGAAATTCTTGTTCCACGTGGGAAAATGGTTAAATTCGGGAAAAATATAGATCGTGTTTTAAGACATCTTAACAGCGAACCTATTCCTTATGCTTCAAAATATGAAGGAACGGAATGGGTTAGTATTAGATCAAGCTTTTATCCAAAAGGATCTGATGACCATTTAATATACGAGACAATAGTTGATATAAGTGAAGAATTATCAGAAGAAGAACCAGACGAGCAAGAAGAAGACTAGCATCCTAGTCTTGCCAAGATGGTATCCTAATAAAACAGATATTCAACTGGGAGTTTTCATTCAACGACAAGTTGCTTTGATGCAAGATGAGTTTCAAATGCAAGTGGTATATGCGCAAGCGATTTCAGACATGAAACAAGATTATGAAATGGTTTCAAGTACTGAAAATGGTTTTGCAGAACATATAATCTATTTCAAAAGCGGTCAAGGTTTGTTTAAAAAGTTAATCAATCTAAAACGCTATAAAAAAGCGCAACAAATGGGCTTGAAAAAGGTGGTTAGGACAGTTGATTTGTGTCATATTCACGTACCATATCGGCCAGCTTTATTAGCGGTTGAATTGCATAAAAAAGGCATTCCATTTTTAGTAACGGAACATTGGTCGGGGCACTTGAATGGAAATTATCAGCGCAAAAATGTATTGGACAGAATACTGTATAAACGCGTTTTGAAAAAAGCAAAAAAAATAAGCACCGTTAGCCAAGCCTTGCAAAAAGCCTTTCAAAAAAATACAGGATTTAAATCTCAAGTAATTCCTAATATAATTGAAAGTGCAGCAAAAATTGAAAAGTCAACCTCTGATAAAATCAATTTTCTTTCTGTAGGTGATTTTCACAATGAAACCAAGAACTTTAGTGGTTTGCTACATGCATTCAAAGTGGTGAATAAGATTCATCCGCAAACTCGTTTAACCTTAGTTGGTGGTGGACCAGATTATGATATGATCGTAAACCTGGCGAAGGACTTAAATTTTGAAGAAAATATAGTAAGCTTCACCAACCGACAAAATCATGAATTTGTTTTAAATGCTATGCAAAAAGCCGATATTTATGTTTGCAATTCAAGATTTGAAACATTTGGAATGACAGTGGCAGAAGCCTTGCTTTGCGGAAAACCTGTTGTTGCAACTAAATGTGGCGGTCCTGAAGAATTTTTGTCAGAAAAAAATAGCATTCTTGTTTCACCAAGCCCTACTGAAAACAGATCTGAACATCAAGAATTAACAGAAGCTATGCTTCGCATGGCCACGTCTTATCAAGGGTATGACGCTGAAGCGATTAGTGCCGAACTTGAATCAAAATTTAGGGCTGATGCGGTGAAAGAAAAATGGCGTAGCTTTTATGCCGATTGATCATTTTCTAATAGATATACTTGCTTGTTGAGCATACAATATGAGTAATATCCCGTTAAACATGCTGAATAGAATCCTGCAAACAAGCCTGCTAATTAGTTTCGCTTTATCATGCTCATATAGATTAAAATTGTAGATTTGATTAAAAATCCAACCTGTTTTCCTACTGATTACAGGGATGAAAATGCGAAAATTAATAACCATATTATTAGTATTTGTTGGAATGAATGCTTTCACGCAGCAATTCCACTTCAAACAATATTCCTTAGAAGAGGGACTTTCACGTTCTGGTGTATATGATATTTTGCAAGACCGAAACGGCTTTTTATGGGTAGCTACAGAAGGTGGTGGGCTGTGCAAATTTGATGGTAAAACATTTCAAACTTATACGCGTTTTAATGGTTTGGCTTCAGAAAAAATACGTATTATTTTTCAGGATAAGAGCGGAGTAATATGGTTGGGAACAACAAATGGCTTGACGTATTTTAACGGAGAAGATTTTGTAAGTTTAACCGAAAGTGATGGTATTGCTAATAATTATATCCGCTCAATAGCACAAGATCATGAAGGCAATATTTGGGTAGGTAGTAATGAAGGTATTTCCATTATAGATTCAGATGAAAAAGGCGTTTCACATAAATTGAAACTCAACTTTAGTTTACCACACAAAAAGGTTCGTTCTTTGCAAACACAGGGAAACATAATGTGGATAGGCACTGATGCTGGTCTTTGCAAATATGATGATGGAAAAATCACAGAATTTAACAGCTCTAATGGATTGAGTAATGATATCATATTGACCCTATTTGTTGATTCAAATAATGAATTATGGGTAGGTACCGAAAATGGATTAAACAAAATCAACAACGACACCATCCAGCATTGGTCTAATGAAAATGGCCTAATCAACAATAGAGTAAGAAGTATCGCTGAAGATTATTAAGGAAATATTTGGATTGGAACCAGTGACGGAATAAGCGTGTTTAACGGATATACTTTCTTAAACTTAACCAGTAAGAATGGGCTTTCAAATGAACGTATCAGATGCGTTTCAACAGATAATTTTAATAATATTTGGGTCGGCACTTATTTTGGCGGAATCATGCGTTTCAACCATCAAGACTTTGTGGCATACACAACTGCAGAAGGATTAGTGAGTAACCAAATTCATTGCATAACAGAAGATGAAAAAGGAGATATCATTGTCGGAACTTATGACGGCGTTTCTAAATTAAAAATTTACAATGAAAAACTTCTCCGTACAAAAACCGTTACGACCGAACAGGGATTAACAGACAATGACGCTAGAGCCATTCTAAAAGATGAAAATGACTGTTATTGGTACGGAACTGAAAAAGGAATTACACTCATTCAAAGCAATAAAGTCACCTATTTGGATGAAAAAATGGGCTTAAAAAACTCCGAAATAACGGTGATTAAAAAAATTGATGACATCTATTGGATTGGAACAAATGACGGCGTAGCCAAAATAAAAACTGATAATTATAAAGCCTTTACGATTGATTTTTATCAACAAGATAATGGTTTGTCTGGATCTGTGGTTTCCCAAATTGCGGCAGATAGTCAAAACAATGTTTGGATCAGTTTCTTAGATGGTACATTCAGTTATTTTGCAGAGAATAGGTTTATCAATCCTATTATGGACGAATCAATCCAAGAAATAACTTCATTTACAATTGATGCTGATGATAAGTTT
Source organism: uncultured Crocinitomix sp. (assembly GCA_905478225.1). Taxonomy (GTDB): domain Bacteria; phylum Bacteroidota; class Bacteroidia; order Flavobacteriales_D; family Crocinitomicaceae; genus Crocinitomix. Next base: position 25,315 of record CAJQHR010000023.1, on the reverse strand, counting down.
TGGATTGGCACCAATGGCAACGGTTTGTTTTATGGAAATTATGACACCTTAGAACATACCTTAAATTCGGATAAATTGTCGACACTCCATGACCTAAGCTCTCATTATATTTTTTCAATACTTTTAGATGATGATTTAATTTGGGTGGGACATGAAAATGGTTTAGACTTAATCACAGCCAAAACAGATTCAACTTTCGATATTCAAACTTATGGACCAGAACGCGGCTTCTTCGGTCTGCAGAACAATCAAAATGCTTCTTTTAAAGATTCTGACGGAAATCTCTGGTTCGGGACTGTAAACGGTCTATTCTGTTTAAAGAACAACGTTTTAGAGCAGTTTACTGAGGGCAAACCTTCTGTTAACTATATCAAATCTGTCAAAATCAATGGAAAGTATCTTGATTGGAGTAATTCCAATGATTGGTGCAGCGGATCAGAAGGTGTATTTGCCCTACCCGTTAACTTAAGACTTCCTTATGATGAAAACAATATCTCTTTTGATTTCATAGGCCTGAATTTTATTTCTCCCAAAAACGTGAAATACAGTTGGATGCTTGAAGGATTTGACAATGATTGGAAAACCGTGACTAAAAATGATTTCGCTGCTTATACCAATCTTGATCCTGGAAATTATTCATTTCTGCTACGCTCTTCTAATGAGCACGGTCGTATTGTAGGTGACCCCATTCGTTTCGATTTTAAAATAGAAAAACCATGGTGGTCAACGTGGCTGGTAAGAATCATAGCGGCCTTATTGGTTGTTGGTTTTATCAGCTTTTTAATAAGTTTAAGAACACGCCAACTGCGACTTAAACAGAGCGCACTTGAAGAAACGATAGAAGAAAGAACAACAGAAATTCGGCGACAAAAAGAGGAGCTCGAATATAAGAACCATGAAATTACCGACTCTATTTTATACTCACGAAGAATCCAATACTCTATCCTTCCAGGAACGGAGAAACTGAACAGTGCACTTGAAACATATTTTGTGTTTTACAAACCAAAAGACATTGTATCGGGAGATTTTTATTGGGCAGAACTTTCCCCAAATAAAAAAGATTTAACCTTTGTTGCAGTCGCAGATTGCACTGGTCATGGTGTGCCAGGAGCAATGGTAAGTTTAGTTGTAACAAGAGCATTGAACAGTGCCGTACGTGAAAACGAATTGACAAAACCAAGTGATATATTAGATCAAACAAACGATATTGTTTTAGAAGCATTTACTGATGCAGAGTCGGGCACAATCATTAAAGATGGTATGGATATTGCTCTATTATCTTTAGATAAATCTACGCCGAAAATATCCTTCCAATTTGCAGGAGCGCACAACCCACTTTGGATTATTCGTGAAAAGACAAATGGTAATTTAATTGTAAATGACACAGAAATTGAACCTAATATTGATTTAGGTGATTATAATCTTTTTGAAATTAAAGGTGATAAACAACCCATTGGTTATTTCGAAAATAAAGTGCCATTTAAAAATCATGCTGGCGAACTTGTAAAAGGCGATCGCATTTATTTGATTAGTGATGGTTATGCCGATCAATTTGGTGGGCCAAAAGGCAAGAAATTCAAATATAAAGCACTCAAGAACCTGCTGCTTTCTCAACAAAACATTACAATTGAAGCGCAACATGAAGAATTGAAAAAAGCATTTTTTGATTGGATGGGGGATTTAGAACAACTAGATGATGTGTGTTTAATGGGGATTGAAGTCTAGCTTAAAGTCTTTAAAAACTGTTGAATCTCGTTTTCATTCGCGTCAATATAATGCAAGGCATCCTTCCTTAAAGCCAATATATTTTTAGCACTCGTATTCTGCATAGAATCAGCCGCATGCACTAAAGTTGGATTAAACCTAAAATAGTTCAACTGACCTTGATGCTGTAATTGTTCCATGTGCAAATGCACCGCTTGAACCTCCTGCTCCACCGCATCCGATTCCCGCATGACTCCAGTGCCTAAACTCAGAAAAGTAATATCGGCACCTTTATCTAAATTATATTCTTGCGCCAAACGCGTTGGGTTTTTAGCATTGAAAAAGCCATCAACATATAAAGCATCATTTATTTCTACAGCCGGAAAAACACCGGGGAATGCAAAACTTGCAGCTATTGCTTGATCTAATCCACAACTGTTATTTGCATTAAAAATTACCGGAGACAAATCATCTGCTCTAGAAACAACAATATTTAAATTCGGAAATTGATTTAAATGCAAACTATCAAAATTAGATTTAATCAGATTAAAAGCCCGCGCTGGAATTGAAACGCCGTGCGGGTGAACAGCCGCCGCGGATCTAGATTCGTACAAGTCTAAGACATTTTGCACGGCCGCTTCAAAATCTTTACCTGTGCCTGCTTGAATCGTAATTGCTCCTGAAATTAATGCGCCCGTAGAAGTACCCCACCACGAAAGATCCATTGAAAAAAGATCTTTAGATAAACGTCTTTGAATTTGTTTGAGAAGAATGAGCGGAATTATTCCGCGAATTCCACCACCGTCAATAGAAATGACTAAGCGTTTCATCATTTCAATCGAATGACTTGGCCAATATGAATGACAGAAGTTTCAGTTAAACTATTTAGCTTGCACAATGCGTCAACACTGGTACCATATTTTCTAGCAATGATCCATAAATTCTCGCCGCTTCTTACAAGGTGCGTTTTTGCATTCTTATTTACTGGCGTGCTTGATGATGATGAACTAGAAGATGATGAACTGCTTTTAGATGATTTGCTGCTTGGATTAAAAACTCCACTATGCACTAAAAGGTTATCCTTAACTTCCTTTTGTTTAAAGTCAAAAATCATTTCTGGATTAATTGGATTATCATAAAAGCGGACTTCAAAATGAAGATGAGATCCAGACGAATGCCCCGTGTTTCCGCCAAGCCCTATTGGGTCACCAGCTTTTACATCTTGATTCGGTGCAACCATTAGTTTTGAACAATGGGCGTAATAAGTTTCTAATCCGTTATAATGCCGAATCACAATTAAATTTCCAAAACCGTTTTCATGGTATTTCGCATATCTAATTTTACCATCAAAAGCTGCACAAATAGTGTCTCCTGTTTCCAAATCAATATCCACACCATTGTGTCTTCTCCCTCTTCTGTATCCATATTTAGAGGTCATTTGCCCGTCAAAGGGAATCGCATAATTATTATGAAGCGAATCCAACACACACATCCACAACGTATCCGTCATTAAAGAAACATCATTTGTTGTACACGTAATAACATCCTCATTTGACCATTTAGACTTGAATGAATGTGCGGTGTCTTCACATACCATTTCGTGAATTCTAGCATTCATTATTCCTTCAAAATTCTCTTCGTCCAAATAAGCCCATGTTCTATCGCCATAAATCAGCATAGTACCAGATGGAGTTTCAACAGTATCAATAGGGTCAAAAAATGAATCTTGCGCCGAAGCGCTATAAATACAAGTGAACAACAAGGAGATAAATACGAAATTTTTCATGGTGTTTTTATCAGTTTTAGTGCAAAAGTACATATTTATCCGTAAATGGTAGATTTGGCGGCTTAGTTTAGGACTTATTTAACAGAAATTAACGCTTAAAAGCCTCTAATTATTATGAAAAATGATGGATTAAAAAAAATGATGTACCTTTGCCCCAAATTTTGCGTAAGAAAGCAAATGCTTGGTAAAGGTTCATTGTCGTTACAATTGAGAATTTAGTTCGAACCTAGGCTAAGCGAAGGTAAAAACTAAATTAAGAAAAAATGAAGTTCAATGAACTAGGATTGAAAGATACTATTCTTTCAGCAATTACTGACATGGGTTATGAATCCCCTACACCGATTCAACAAGAAGCAATTCCATATTTATTAGATAACCAAGGAGACCTTATTGGTTTGGCATCTACAGGTACTGGTAAAACAGCAGCGTTTGGCTTACCCCTTTTAAATCAAATCGAAACTGATTCAAAAAACACACAAGGGCTTATTATTTGTCCAACACGTGAGTTGTGTATTCAAATTTCTAAAGATTTAAATACGTATGCAAAAAACATTAGAGGAATAAATATTGTTCCTGTTTATGGTGGAACTGATATCGTAAAACAAATTCGACAAATTGAACGTGGTGCACAAATTATTGTGGCAACACCAGGTCGTTTGTTAGATTTGATCAACAGAAGAAAAATAAAATTAGGCGAAGTTGAAGCGGTCATCTTAGATGAAGCTGATGAAATGCTAAATATGGGATTCAAAGAAGATATTGATTCCATTTTAGAAAAAACACCTGACTATAAAAACGTATGGTTGTTCTCTGCCACAATGCCGAAAGAAGTTTCGCGCATTGCAAAAAACTATATGGAGCAGCCGTTTGAAATTACAGTAGGTGGTAAAAACGAAACCAACAAAAATATTGAACACCACTATTATGTGGTAAAAGAGCGAGATCGTTTCCAAGCTTTAAAAAGTATTATTGATTTCAATCCAAACATATATGGATTGATATTTTGCAGAACAAGAAGAGACACAGCTGCAGTTGCGGATAAATTGATGGCGGGCGGTTATAACGCTGAACCGCTTCACGGTGATCTTTCACAAGCACAACGCGATCGCGTCATGCAAAAATTCAGATCAAAAACGCTTCAAATTTTAGTAGCTACTGATGTTGCTGCGCGTGGAATTGATGTTGATGATATCACACACGTCATTCACTATCAATTACCAGAAGATGTTGAAAACTATACACATAGAAGTGGACGTACTGCTCGTGCTGGAAAGAAAGGGACTTCAATTGCCCTTATCAACACAAAAGAAGGACGTAGAATTAAAAGTATTGAGCGCATTATTAAATCACAATTTGATTTAAAAAAGGTGCCTTCACCTTCAGAAATTGTTGAAACACAATTGTCGAGTTTGATTAGTGGAATTACGGATGCAGAAGTTGATTCGAGTCGTATTGAAAAATATATGCCCGTTTTGATGGAGCAGTTAGAAGACTATTCAAAAGAAGATTTGATCAAACGATTTGTATCTGCTGAGTTCAACAAATTTTTAAGCTATTACGAAAATTCACGCGACTTAAATGCAAGCCAACGTTCTGGTGGAAATGATCGTGACGACTACGGATCAAGAAAAAGGGGAAGTAGAGATCGAGGAGATAGAAATGATGCGAACAAACAGCGCTTTTTCGTAAGCCTCGGTAGAAAAGATGGCTTCAACCATGGTGCACTTTTACGTTTATTATGTGATAATACAGGCGTAAACAAAAGTGACATTGGTAAAATTGATATTTTGGATTCGTTCTCATTTTTTGATGCGGATAAAAAAGAAACAGAAACTATTCTTCGAAAAATGCAAGGCATTGATTTTGAAGGAAGCATGCTGAACGTTGAAAAAACCAAAAATCGTGACGAAAATCGTGGTGGTGGAAATAGCGGCGGCGGAAATAAAAAATCATATGCACGACGAAGCTCAGGCAATAGCAGTGGCGGTGATCGTTTAAGAAGAAGTGAAGGCAACAGAAGTAGCCGAAGAAGATCTTATAAAAACTAGAAACTACTCTATAATTACGAATAATGGAAATTAGAAACATTGCAATAATCGCACACGTTGACCACGGTAAAACAACTTTGGTAGATAGAATGATCGAATCTGGAGACGCACCCATCAAAAGTGATGGTGAGTTAATCATGGATAGTAATGATCAGGAAAGAGAACGAGGAATCACAATTACATCTAAAAACGTTTCTGTCTCTTTTAAAGGAACAAAAATTAATATTATTGATACTCCCGGTCACTCCGATTTTGGTGGTGAGGTTGAGCGTGTATTAAATATGGCTGATGGCGTGTGTTTATTAGTAGATGCCTTTGAAGGACCAATGCCACAAACGCGTTTTGTACTTCAAAAAGCTCTTGAATTAGGTTTAAAACCACTCTTAGTAGTTAACAAAGTGGACAAAGAAAACTGTACTCCTGATATCGTGCATGAGAAAGTGTTTGATTTAATGTTTGAGTTAGATGCAACTGAAGAGCAGTTAGATTTTGAAACCGTTTATGGTTCTGCTAAAATGGGATGGATGAGCACTGATTGGCAAAAACCAACAGACAAAATCGAACCACTTTTAGATACAATTTTGACTTATTTCCCACCAAAGGAATTTCCTGACGGGAATACTCAAATGTTAATTACCTCATTGGATTATTCTTCTTTTGTTGGACGAATTGCCGTTGGAAGGTTAACAAGAGGAACAGTAAAGCCGAATCAACAAGTAATGTTGAGCAAAAGAGACGGCTCACTCGTGAAGTCAAAAATAAAAGAGGTTTTTGTTTTTGAAGGCTTAGAGAAAAGAAAAGTAGAATCTGTTCAAACAGGAGATATTTGCGCGCTTACAGGTATTGAAGGTTTCGAAATTGGAGATACAATTTGTGATTTCGAAAATCCTGAACCTTTACCAACAATCAGTATTGATGAGCCAACAATGAGTATGCTTTTCACTATTAATGATTCTCCTTTCTTCGGTAAAGAAGGGAAATTTGTAACGTCAAGACATATTCATGACCGTTTACAAAAAGAATTAGAAAAAAACTTAGCACTTAAATTAGTTAATACTGGTTCTGCTGATAAATGGGACGTATACGGACGTGGTGTAATGCATATCTCTGTTCTTTTAGAAACAATGCGTAGAGAAGGCTATGAGGTACAAGTGGGTCAACCGCAGGTTATTTATAAAGAAATTGACGGAAAGCGATCTGAACCTATCGAGGATTTAACAATTGATTTACCAGAAGAGTATTCAGGGACTGCAATTGATATTGTAACAAAACGAAAAGGTGAAATGCTTAGCATGGAGCCAAAAGGAGCGCGAATGATTTGTAAATTCAAAATTCCTTCAAGAGGAATTATTGGATTGAGAAGTTTAATGTTAACTCAAACAGCTGGTGAAGCTGTTGTTACACACCGATTCATAGATTACGAACCACATAAAGGTGATATCCCCGGACGTATGAATGGTTCTTTAATCTCAATGGAAAAAGGATCAAGTGTGCCTTTCTCATTGCACAAATTGCAAGAGCGTGGTAAATTTTTCATTAATTCCAATGTAGATATTTATGAAGGACAAGTAATTGGAGAAAACACGAGAGCTGGTGATTTGGTAATTAACGTTACTAAAACGAAACAACTTACAAATATGCGTAAGTCTGGCACAGATGATAAGATGAAAATCGCTCCACCAAAAACGTTCTCATTAGAGGAAGCATTGGAGTACATCCAGAAAGACGAATACGTAGAAGTAACTCCGCAATCGATTCGAATCAGAAAAATTTATTTAAAAGAAACTGATCGAAAGAGAAACGACAAATAAGAAATCAAAATTTCAAAATAAGGTCGTCCTAAGACGACCTTATTTTGCTTTAAATGGTTTCCAAACCTATATGGCGTATCAAAATTCTATAAAAATGGCGCAAGATTTATCCAAATTCTGAGCAGTTTGGATAATAAATTGTTCAAAAGCTTGTTAATAACATTAGCCCACTAATGAGATTGCAACCTAGGATAATTTTATTTTTGTTTAAAGCGTAAATAGATTTCTATGTTTGATGAAGAGGATAATGAAGATAATGATGGATTGTTTGACGATCAGTTTAACTCGGAGCTAAAGCGCTTTGAGGAGATGGTGGAAGCGCGCAATGCGTACTATTTCGATAGCGAGATTCTAGAACAAATCATTGAACATTTTATAATTAACAATCAATTAAAAAAAGGGTTGAAGGCGGTAAATTTCGCAAAAAAACAACATCCTTCTAATAGCGTTTTTGATTTAAGAAAAGCACAAATCTTGTCTACTACAGGTCAATTGAAAGAAAGTTTGCTAATACTGCAAGCCTTGGAAAAATTAGAACCTTATAATCCTGAAATTTTTATCACAAAAGCAAGTGTTTTTAGCCAACTGCGTGATCATGCTAAAGCCATTAAATACTTTGAAAAAGCCATTGAAATAGCTGAAGAATTTAATTATTTGGAAGAAATTGAAGAAATTCGTTTCGACTTGGCAATGGAGCATGAAAGCATGCATAATTATGGTAAAGCGATAAAAGTTTTAGAAGACATTCTAATCAAAACACCCGACAACGAAGCTGCAATTCATGAAATTGCTTACTGCTACGAGCGCACAGGGAACTTCGATAAATGCATTGAATATTACAACAAATACATTAACAACAATCCCTACTCATTTACTGCTTGGTATAATCTAGGAAACATTTACTTTCTCAAAAACAATATTGAAAAAGCGCTATGGGCCTATGATTATTCCACGATCATTAATGATGATTTCACATCTGCCCACTTTAACATGGGCAACGTATATATGCAGATTCAAGATTACGAAAAAGCATTAAAATCATATCAAAAATGTGCGGTAATTGATCCAAATGACGCCTTAACATTGAGCTATTTGGGTGAAGCATACGAACGATTAGAAAAATACGACCAGGCCATAGATTGTTATCAAAAAAGTAGAGAAATTAATCCGGAATTGGCAGAACCATGGCTGGGAACAGGAATAATAATGGAATTGCGTGGTGAAACTACCCAAGCAATTAATTTCATTCAACAGGCCGTTCAACTTCAGCCAGAAAATTCAAACTACAGATTAGTTCTAGGTGAGGCTTTGTTTAAAGCTGATCGAATGACAGAGGCTGAAACGGAACTGGAAAGATCAGTGCAACTAGATCCGCGTTATAGTGACGCCATAGCTCTGTTAGCAAAAATCAAATCAGAATTCAGCCTGAATGAAGCACTTGAATTTCTGTTAAGTTTGGAAAATTTAGCGGAGCTAGATTCAGAGGTAAGAATCATCTTATCAACTATTTTTTGGCAACTGGGTCAAAAGACAGATGCATTGCTCCATTTTAAGAAAGAATATTTAATTGACAAAGGTTCAGCAAAAACCTTATTTTTGTACCTACCTGAAGCAGAGTTCATACCTGAATTTCTGCAGATAATTGAAACCAACAATGAGTAAAAATTTTAAACTATCCCATATTCCGGAACGACCCGTAAAACCAAGAGAGTCAGGAACAACCATGATGATGGACAAAGGTCTAAGCATCCGAGAAGTTGAAGACTTTATAGAAGCAAGTGGTGATATTACCGACATAGCCAAATTTGGATTTGGAACCGCCTTTGTTACCAATAAGCTAGAGGAAAAAATTAAATTATACAAAAACGCTGGTATTCGTCCTTATTTCGGTGGAACATTATTTGAGCTGTTCATTGCGCGAAATTCTTTTGATGATTTCAGAAGACTTATCGATAAATATGACTTGGATCTCTGTGAGGTTTCGGATGGTTCGATCATCATACCGCATGAAGAAAAACTAAAATACATTAGCGAATTAGCAAAAGACCACACCGTAATGTCCGAAGTTGGATCCAAGGATGAAGGAATTATTATTAGTCCGGCAAAATGGATTAAAATGATGAGCACAGAGTTAGAAGCTGGCTCGTGGAAAGTAATTGCTGAAGGTAGAGAAAGCGGAACGGTTGGTGTTTTTAGACCAAACGGAACAGCACATACCTATTTGATTAATAAAATTATTGCCAAAATAGATCCGAATCGCATCCTTTGGGAAGCGCCTAAAAAAACACAACAAGTATGGTTTATTCGTTTATTTGGACCAAATGTAAACTTGGGGAATATTGCCCCCAATGAAATGATTCCGTTAGAATGTCTCAGACTTGGATTAAGAGGAGATACATTCTTCGAATTTTTGCCTGACGAAGTTGAGAAACAACTCAAGCAAACCGCCGAGTAAACATGGAAGGAAAAGAAAAAAAAAGTTTTTTAGGAATTGCTTTCCGTGGCATTGGAATGGGTGCGGCTGATGTCGTACCGGGTGTTTCTGGTGGAACAATTGCATTCATAACAGGAATTTACGAGGAACTTCTCGAAACAATTAGCGGACTAAAATTGGGTCTTCTAAAAACGTGGCGGAAAGAAGGCTTTAAGGCCATGTGGCGTGAAGGGAATTTCCGTTTTCTTTTTGCGCTTTTTACCGGAATCATAATTAGTATTGCATCACTTGCCATTGCAATTAAATATCTTTTAGCGACCTTCCCTATTCACTTATGGGCTTTCTTTTTTGGTTTAATTATCGCCTCAGTGTGGCTGGTTGGTAAAAGCGTTAATCAATGGAACGCTAAGAACATAGCCGGTGTCGTTCTTGGTACAGTTGCAGCTTATTTCATCACCACCATCAGTCCAACTCAGGAAAGTAGCCACCTCTTTTATATTTTTATCTGCGGTTCAATCGCCATTTGCGCTATGATTCTTCCAGGAATCTCGGGTAGTTTTATTTTATTATTACTTGGCGCTTACACCACTGTTTTACGAGCAGTAAGTGGATTAATCGAAGCGATCAAAGCATCAAATTGGGATCTTGTATTCAGTAATGGGCTCCTACTCTTTGTTTTCATATTGGGCTGTTTAGTTGGATTAATTAGCTTTTCACGCATCCTCAACTGGCTATTTAAAAAAGCGCATGATTTTACAGTAGCCATTCTTACCGGTTTTTTAATTGGATCATTGAATAAAATTTGGCCTTGGAAAAAAACACTCGAATCGTTCAAAAAACACGCAGGAGAAGCGAATGAAGAAATCGTTCCGTTAGTTCAACAGAATATTTCACCCGGCTCATACCCTACTGCTGCCCAAGAATACAACTTGCTAAACGGCACCAATCTACCCGAAGAAAGCTTCTTGTGGATTAGTATTGGTTTAGCACTCGCAGGTATTGTCTTAATCGTAATTTTAGATAAGGTCGGCGCACCCAAGAAAACAAGCTAATTTTGAACTAATATTGGAATCCCATTAGGGCATCTAAATCCTTTTAGCCTTGGGTTTAAGGGATTAGTCGAATTTACACCCAAATTAAGCAACCCAATAGCGAAATCAAACGTTTTCCAAATGTTAAGATTCGTCCAATACATTGTTGAATTTTACCATTAAAAAGAGTAAATTTGAAATTCAGCCAATTTAAGATAATGAAAATGAGATCCTTAAATAAACTTATTGCCGCAGTTGCCTTGGTAATTGCAGCCCCATTTGGTTCACAGGCGCAAGTCTGTATTCCCACTTTCGGAACAGTGTGTTTCACAGGAGGTGGCGCTATTACTGAAGATTTAATTGACAACTTTTGGACAGTTGGTGGTGTAACAGACATCACAAACATGGACACTGATTGTTGTTTACTACCAAACAATTACTGGTATACAGGATTGGAAGTTCACGGATGTGCTGGTGAAACCATTGAAACAAATGTACAATGTGAGATAGATGCATTTGATCAGGGATTCGCAATTTGGATCGATTGGAATACTGATGATATTTTTGATTTAGCTGAAAAAGTTTACGCCTCTCCTGGTTTTGGTGATGTAGTTTATACGGGATCTTTTACAATTCCTTTAGATGCCACGCCAGGTTCATATAACATGCGTGTAAGAAGTAAATATGCTTCCGGAGGTGCTGCAATAAATCCTTGCGATTTTCAAACGTATGGCGAAACGGAAGATTATATCGTTGTTGTTGGTACATGTGACCCAACAATTTGTGAAGGTGATACAGTTGAATTGGATTTAGGAACAATGCCTCCTGGACCAATTACATATAGCTGGACACCAGATATTGCAATTGCTGATGCAACTGCTGGACCAACAGTTGAAGTTTGGCCAGACGATACTACCTATTATGTTTGCGAAATTACATCTCCAGATAGTACTTGGTTAGTGCCAATTGATGTATACGTAATTCATCCTGCAAATCCTTTTGCAGGATTAGATGATACTGTTTGTCACGATATAGGAACTCCTTACCTTTTCCCTGCAACAGTTGACATAGACGAAACTGAACTAATTATTGATTGGGAAATGGATGAGTTTTACGGCGGTGGAACTCCACTAATTGCATATTCTCCAGATGATGATGAACTATTATCTGGCGTTGTTGTGAGCTTACCTGGAACTTATGATTTTGTGTTATATACAGAGGATGTAAATAATGTTTGTCCTGATCAAAGTGATACAATAACTTTAATATTTACAGTAGCTAGCCATGAATTAGAAGCAGAATCTCCACAATGTTTTGGAGTATTTGATGGAACCATTACAGTTACAGGAACAGGAATGCTGCCAACAGTTGAATATAGCATTGACGGTGGTGCAACATGGCAGCCTTCAAACGTATTTACAGATTTACCTGCAGGGATATATACGGTAATATCAAGAGATGCTTCCGGCTGTGAATTTAGCAGCGATATTGAACTATTTGATCCAGAAGAAGTGGGTATAACCGTTTCGGCGGACACACTCATCTGTCAAAACGGAACAGCTACAGTAACTGCTACTGGAACTGGTGGTGTTTCATATTCTTATGTTTGGAGTATTCCTGGTGCAGATGATGCTGGAACGCAAGATGTTTCGCCTGAAGATTCACCTTACATTGTAACTGTTACAGTGATCAATGAAAACGATTGTCCGTCAGTTGAAGAGACAATTGAAATCACATTACGTGATCCAATTACTTTAGACATTAGTGTTAACGATTCTATTTGTCCGAGCTTTGGTTCAGGAGCATCAGTTATTGCAGCAGGTGGCGACGGAGCATTTACTTACACTTGGACAGAAAATGGAGCTGCAATGCCAGATATCACTCCCGGTATTACAACTACTCCAGATGTAAACACGGTTTATTGTGTAACTGTGGATGACGGTTGTGAAACAACTCCTGTTACAATTTGCACACAAACGATAATTCATCCAGTACCAGTGCCAATTTTCACTTCAGACATTACTGCAGGTTGTAATCCTTCCACGGCTCTATTCGAAGCAACAGTTGTTCCTTCAGATATTCCAGTATGGACAATCAACGGTAGTACATTTACAGACCTTGATGATGTCTCTTATGAATTTGATGAAGTTGGATTCTATGACATTACATTAGAAATAACCAACGAATGGGGATGTGAAAATGAAATTACGGCTTCTGATTATTTCGAAATTGTAGACGTTCCGCACTTTGATTTCTACATCAATCCGAATCCAACAACAATATTTAATACAACTATTAAATTAACACCTTCTGATTTGAGTTCAGGCCATACTTATGATTGGTCAATGCCAGAAGGTACGCCTGCAACATCAACTGATGAAACGCCGACAGTATTCTATCCAGAAGGAGTTCCTAATGACTACGAAGTAACATTAACCGTTACAAATGAATATGGATGTTTCAATACTAAAGTACATACAGTAAATGTTTTAACAGATGTAATTATTTATGCTCCAAACGCATTTACTCCAGATGGAGATCAATACAACGAAGGTTGGAGCGTTTGGATCGACGGAATTGATATTTATGATTTCAATTGTCAAATCTACAACCGTTGGGGAGAAATCGTTTGGGAATCATTTGATGCCTCTGCAACATGGAATGGAACATATAGTTCGGATATTGCTCCAGAAGGAGCTTATGTATGGGTAGTACAAGCGAAAGAAGGAACTACGGATAAACGTATAGAGTTTAGAGGAACAGTAACATTACTGAGATAAAGATACCTCCCCTCAAAAAACACCAAGGACCGTTTTTCAAACGGTCCTTTTTTTATTCCCAAACTTTACCTCACACCAGTTATTTTCTTGATTTAGTCATTTGTGATAATCGCAAATAACATTCTAAACTCGCGTTTTTCAATTATTAATCCGAATCAGTTCACCTTAGATTTGTACTGTAATAATTAAAACACCAATCATGAAAATTAAACTTTTTATCACCCTATTAATAATGGGGATAAGCTTTACAAAAGCAAATGCACAGACAATAGCCGTCTCTGATTTTAGTACTACAGGTATTTATGCCACACCACAAATAGTCGCCAAACTAGCGCGACTCGAATTAATCAAAACGAACAAATATGTCGTAATGGATGAAGCCGACATGAATGAAGTTTTAGCCGAAAACGAATTGGAGAATTGCTACGGCAAAAGTTGCTTAGTAGGAATCGGGGAAAAATTAAATGTTCCTATGATTCTTTCTGGATCAGTAGACGGTTTAGCAGGCAAAATTGTCATCAGTATTAAACTAGTAGATGTCAAAACAAAAACCATTAAAGATTCAAGGTCAATGGAGTTTGATAATCAAGAAGTAGAATTACAAAGAATGTTAGGCATTATCTTACAGGAAATGCATGGCATTCAACCTGACGCAGAAGTAAAAAAACGCCTAGCATTTAAAAACGAGGTAATTATTTCTAATAATGTAGGTAAAATGAATAACTCGGGTCCACGGATGGGAATTGCTTTTTTACACGAAAGTGATTTATATGACTTCTTTAGAAGAAGTGAAACGCAAGGCGGATTAGGAATTACTCCAATCACAACCAACTTAGGTTACCAATTCGAAGGACAATATATTGGAACTGAAAACTTCTCGGCACTTGCTGAAGTAATTTTCAATGTAAGCGGAATGGAACAAGGTCAATTTCTACCGAGTTTAAGCTTATTGAATGGTTTTAGATTTGGAACGCAAGGATGGGAATTTGCATTCGGACCAAGCTTTGGATTTAGAAGAGAGTCAGATGGTTTCTTTACACAACAAGGGAAAAAACTTTTCGGAAGAGAAGCTGGCAGATATTGGTCAAGAAGTGATTTTTATAGCCAAGGATTTATAAATGATGATTTAGACCTTGCAAATTATGAGTTTACAGAAAATCTAGACAAAAGAGGTGATGTTAAAATCAATACAAACTGGCTAATGGCTGTTGGAAGAACGTTTAAGGCAGGAGCACTAAATATTCCTTTTAACGTGTATTATTCTTACAATAAATTCGGTGGATCAATTGGAACAAGTGTTGGATTCAATGTGACAAAAAGTAAAACGAACATTAACTAAAAAACCATGAAAGCCTTATTTATAATCCTATTTTTATCTTCGGTTGCTTTCGGACAAGAAAATCCATGGCAAAACAAAAACACCAAAAATCCATGGGGCAACCAAAATAAAAAAGTTGAACAAAAAGATACCATTAAAACAGCTGCAGAACAACCTAAAAAGGACACGATCATTGTCAAGGAAGTTGAATCCAAATCGGATGAACTTTTAACCTTTGAACAAGAAGAGATTTTGATTGAATCTGCGAGGCAGAAAGTGGCAAGTGAATATAAAAGTGGAAATGATTTTGCAGTTGGATTTACAACTGGTCTGTTCATGAATTTCCTGGGCTTAGTGCCAGATATTCCTTACGTATTGATTGATTCAAAACAAGAAAAACAAGTTCAATCAAACATCACTTCAGATTCCACTTACGTTGCAGTAAATGATCATGAATTAAGAACAGAAACGGAAAAAACAATTAAATCCAAAAAGTTATCCTCGACTATGGGAGGAACAGCAGTTGGTTCACTGGTACAAATCTTTGCTTTTATCCTGATTGGTATCAGCATTTTAAACTAAAAATTATGAAAACTAATAAAACAATTATACTTATTGCGCTATTATTCTTATTCACAGGAAGTAGCTTTGCCGCATCAATCGGAGTTGGTCCATTAAAAACATTCGGCATTTTTGCTGAAACAGAAACAGCTTCAACTATTGCTCGATTAGAACTCGTTAAATTGGACAAATATCAAGTGTTAGATCGATTTGACATGAGAGAAATTGACAATTACGAATCGTTTCAATCTTGTTTCGGAAAAGCATGTCTAATAGAATATGGACAAAAACTAAATGTTGATTATATCCTTTCTGGAAACATTGATGGATTGGGTAACAAAATTGTAATCACACTAAAGTTAATCGACATCAAGACTGAAATGATTGTAAAGACGCATACTTCTGAATTTGATAATCAAGAAGCAGAATTACAACGAATGATCGGAATAGTGATTAAAGAAATGCATGACGTAGATGTAGATCCAATTTTGAAAAAACAACTCATGTTCAACAATGAATTAATTACTTCAAACAATGTTGGTAAAGCGAGTAACCGAGGTCCGAGAATGGGAATTGCCTATATGGTAGGAACATTAAATGAGTTTGCAACACGTCCTGAAGAATACGGTGGACTTGAGATTTCACCACTTGTTTCAAACCTTGGATACCAATTTGAAGCGCAATATATTGGGACTGAAAATTTCTCTGCACTTTTTGAAGGATTGATAAATTTCACCGGACTAGAGCAAGGTCAATTTATTCCAAGTTTATCTATTTTGAATGGATTTCGATTTGGAAAACAGGGATGGGAGTTTGCCTTTGGACCATCATTTGGACTGACAAAAACGTCTGTTGGATTTTTCACAGATGCAAACAAAAACTTATTAGGAGAAAAAGAAGCGCGTTATTGGACTCAACAAGACTATGAAAGTTCAGAGTTTGGAGAGAACAACCCTTTTACTTATGGATACGAATATACAAGAAACCTTGATAAAAGAGGTCGCCTTGACATCAACACGCGCTGGATTATGGCTGTAGGAAGAACCTTTCATTCGGGTGCTTTAAACATTCCTGTAAATGTATTTTACTCTTCACAAAAAGGTGGCGGAATGGCTGGATTGAGTGTTGGATTTAACATAACCCGAAGCAAAACAAATATTAACTAGTTAGCAAAGTAGAGCAATCTATATTGCCCGGAGGGAAGAGGGTTATTGGTTGGCTCTTCCCTTTTTTTATGCCCAAAATTGAAGTAGCCCCTTCGACTGAGCAATCCTAGAATTTTGTATACCTTTAAAGCTTATTAAAAAGGATATGATAATTTTTTCAAGCTTCAACACGAAACTCATTGCACTTTTACTGTGTTTAATCACTGGGACCAGCTTTGCGCAAGAATCGGCACTATACTTAAAGAATGAAACGCATACGTTTACTTCTGCATTTAATGCTTATCAGGCGCTTACTGAAAAGTATCCCGAGCAATGCCGTTTTCAAGATTTCGGAGCGTCAGATTATGGAATTCCAGTACCTCTATTCATTTTAAATGAGAACGGAACATTCACCGCCGCGGAATTCGCTTTAAAAAGTGTCATCCTTATTAACAATGCTATTCACCCGGGCGAACCCTGCGGGGTTGATGCTTCGATTCAACTAGCACAAGATTTATTAGAGGGTGGATTACCGAAGAACGTCATCATTGCCATTATTCCTATTTATAATATTGGTGGAGCGCACAATCGAAGTTGCTGTAGCCGTGCGAACCAAAACGGCCCATTAGAATATGGTTTCCGTGGGAACTCCAAAAACCTCGATTTGAATCGAGATTTTATTAAGGCGGACAGTAAAAACACATTGGCTTTTTATAAAATATTTCATTATTTGAACCCTTCCATTTTTATTGATACACATACTTCAAACGGAGCCGATTATCAACACACCATGACCTTAATAACGAGTCAGCTCAATAAAATGAACCCTGCCTTGGCTAATTATACAGAAAACAAGCTTAATCCGTACTTATTTGAAAAAATGGCCGAAGGCAACTATCCAATGGTACCCTATGTGCACACTATAGAAGGAATTCCAGACAACGGAATTAAGGATTATTTAGAAACGCCACGTTATTCAACAGGCTATACGAACCTGTTTAACACAATTAGCTACGTAGCTGAAGCGCACATGCTTAAAACCTACGAAGAGCGCGTTAAATCAACTTATTTATTATTAAAAGAAATGATCAATTATGCAGAGGTTAACCATATAGAGTTAGAAGCCGCACGAAAAGAATCACGTGAAGCCATTATTGAAACAAAGCGTTTTGCTTTGAATTGGATGTTAAACACGGTCGAATTTGACACGATTCCGTTTTTAGGTTACGAGGCGCAATACAAAAAAAGTGACGTCACAGGAATAGATCGCCTATTTTATAATCGTGATCTTCCGTTTGAAAAGCACATTAGATATTTTCATACCTATATACCAACTACATTTGTTGACGCTCCTGAATATTATATTATTCCGCAAACATGGGATATAATTATTGAGCGACTAAAAGCCAATCAAATCGCGGTTTATCAGTTGAAAGAAGAAACGGAATTGGTGGTAGAATTATACGAAATATTAGATTATGACACCAAAAAGTCACCATATGAAGGGCATTATCTGCACTCCAACGTAAAGGTGAATGCAGTAAAACAGAACATGACTTACCGAAAAGGAGATTACGTTGTGCCCGTTAAGAATGAAAACATCCGTTTTATCATTGAAACACTTGAACCACATGCACCGGATAGTTATTTTGCATGGAATTATTTTGATGCCGTATTGCAACAAAAAGAATGGTTTTCTGCCTATGTTTTTGAGGATGAAGCCGCCGAGATGCTAAAGAATGATCCTAGATTAAGAACTGACTTCGAATACAAACAAGCCAATGATTCAACCTTTGCAAGTAGTTCCTTTGAGCAACTTTATTATTTATATAAAAAATCGCCCAATTACGAACGCTCGAATAACATATACCCAATTACTCGGGTTCTGAAGTCGATTGATTCTCTGCTATTGGTTGACTCTTTTTAGTTTTTACCTGATCGTTTTTCCGATAGAAAATCATCAAAAGTACGGGTAGGAAAAATAAGTCGGCCAATAAAGCAAAAAGAAGCGTAAGGCTAATCAATAAGCCTACGTAGAAGGTTCCCATAAAATCAGAGAACATCAACAATAAAAAGCCGGAACACAATATTAAAGTGGTTAAAATTATCGCACGGCCGGTTGACATATAGGTGCGTTTTAAGGCGTATAAAAATGGTTTGCCTTTATTGAGTTCTATCTTTAATTTACTCATAAAGTGGATGGTGTCATCCACTGCTATACCAAAGGATATCGTAAATATAATTGCAGTAGACACTTTAAGTTGTATTCCTGTAAAACCTAAAATAGCGGCCAGCATAACTAATGGTAAAATATTCGGTATTAAAGCGATTAAGACAATTTTTATGGAGCGATATAAAAAGCCCATGATCAATGAAACAATAAGTACAGCGAGCAATAATCCCCTTGTTAAATTTCTTGATAAACTACTCATATTCCTGTCAAGCAGGTGTCCTGTTCCTGTAAACTCATAAGACAGTAATTCTGAATTCATCTCCTTTTCATAGAATTTTTCAAAGCGCTCCGTTTTGTCACTTACGGCGTATAATCCAATATCTCCAAGGGTGCTAGAAAATCGCGCGTATTGTTTTGTCGAATCAACAAACAAACGCAACATACCTGTTTTATCGTATTTCTCAAATCGCGTCACATAGCTTTTCCCATCTTTCTCATCTGGGAAAGTATAATAGGCCGAATTTCCACCGTGTTCGGTTCTATTTGCAATTTTTAGAATTTGTACAATGGAAGCGCATTGCTTCAAACCATAATCCTCCGTTAAAAAGCTGTCCAGTTTATTTAATTCAGAAAGCACATCATAATCATACATTGAGGCCCCTTCTTTTTCAATTTTCAGCGATAATTCAAATGGACGAAGTCCCATAAATTCTTCATCAAAGTATTTATAATCCTGCCGTAGTTTGCTACTTTCTTTTAGATCTTCCAGTAGGAAATAGTTACTTTCCACCTTCATAAAACCAACAATGCTAATGGTTAAAACGGCAATAAATATGACTACAACTTTCTTGTAATTACCTAATACCCACCTGAGGCTACTGTGCAATATTGGATACCAAGTGTTTCTGGTATAACTGATGTCAACAATTTTAGGCGGCTTTGTTAAAATGAGCATTGCTGGCAACATGGTGTAAGCCAAAACAAAAGCAATCATAACCCCTAGAGCAATAAAAATTCCAAAATTATGAATGGGTTTCATTCCAACTGTTAAGAGCGTTAAGAAACCAATGGCAGTTGTAATTGAAGTTAACAGTGTCGCAAATCCTATCTCTCTATAAGCGACTTTTACGGCAGTAAGTTTATCTTTCCCCAATCGTAATTCATCAAAATATTTTGTCACCAAGTGAATAACATCAGACATGGCAACTACAAAAATGATTGAAGGAAGCACGGTTAAAACTAAGTTAATTGGTTGCCCTATCGCCCCCATAAAACCAACAATCCAAAGCATTGATGTTGAAACAATTGCTAACGGAACTAGCACACCCCAGACCGATTTGAACATCAAGATCAAAAAGAGCGTGATCAAAATGAAAGACAAGCCAATAAATAAAATGGTTTCATATTGCATGGCTTCAATGTAGAATCCAAGGCCAATAGCACGCCCAGCATATTTATATTTCGTAAACTCGAAATCACCAAGCATATCATCAATGCTTGATTTTAGAACATCACAATCGGCTTTAGACAGATAAGGGCGGTGTTTAATTAGAAGCATTAATGCACCCGCATCCTTCCGAATCATTATTCCCGCAATTTCTGGTCGTTGAAAAATTCGAATTGAATCTCCGGCATATTTTGAGGGATCATCAATATTTAAATAAGGGCGCTTAAATATTTTAGGAGAAAAAGAGGCCTTCACATAATCTTCCATATGTGTTAAACTTTGAACAGACTCTATCAAACTATCCTCCGCCAAGGAATCTACAAAGCGCCTTGTTTTTTCTAAAAATGCCTGATCAAATACAGATCCTTCGTTTTCAAGCGCAATAAAAACAAAGTCATTGTCTGTTTCAAACCGTTCTCTATGTTCCGCTAAAAATTCTGTTGACGGATCGTTCTCTGCAAAAAACGCCTCAAAATCGTAATCAAAGCCAATATTTTGGACATTATAAAGAAAGAATCCGGAGATGCAAGTTACTATTATTAGTACGAGCTTTGAAATTTTTTTAAATCTTACCAACCTATGTGCCTCTTATTTCGTTAACAAATTGTAGATTTGAACTTACAAATCAAAAATTTTGACAAATTTAAAACGAAATTTATGAAAACACCTTTACTTTTAATGGTAATTTCTGCTGGATTCTGCGGATCGGCACAAACAATTAACCTTTCGGATACACTTTCGACCGGTGATTCTCAAACATACTATGTGCTTGATAGTAATGCAACCGCTTATCCAGATGTAGTTGGAGCAGGCGTTACATGGGATTATGAAGGAATCGGCGGATACGGAATTGCTCCGAATATCAACAGTGTAATTCCTGCAGAAACAAGTGATTTCTCAGATGATTATCCAATTTCAGTTTATGCTGAAAACTTTGAAAACAGTATCAACACATTCTTTTCGAATGATGCAGATGCTGGTGAAGTAATAGTTCACGGCTTTGTTTTCCAAGAATTATCAAATGATTTCATCATTAAATATGATATTGATCCACTAATTTCCGCAAAGTTTCCAATGACATTGGGTACAACTTATGATGATGCTATCAATGGAACTGCTACATTACCTTTAGCTGGTGACGTTGCAATTGACGGATCTGCAACAATTACTTGTGATGGAACAGGTGTCTTGAAAATTGGAACGTCTGTATATACAGACGTAATTCGTGTTCATACACTTGAGGTGTCTGAAGGAATTATCTTAGGTTCTCCTGCAATTATTACACGCGAGAGCTATGTATATTATGATATTTCTGCAGACAACATGGCAATTTTCATCCATGGATCAGTATTGGCTGAGTTAGGAGCCGGCGGAGATTTTGGATTTACTGCGGTATATTCAATTGATGAAATCACTGAGATAGTAGGTGTTGAAGAAACAACTCAAGCGGAATTAGACTTAACAGTTTATCCAAATCCTGCTTCTGGTAACTTCACAACAATTTCAACTGTTGAAGGAACAGAATCTTTAACGATCTTAAATTCTATCGGACAAGTTGTAACCACTTACAACAATCCTGGAACACAAGTTAATGTAGATGTATCTGAACTAAGCACGGGCGTTTACTTCGTTCAAGCGACCAAGGGATCTGCGACAAGAACTGAAAAATTCGTTGTAAAATAATTTAGCGAATTAATCAAAATATTGGCGCTCGTCTCTTCATTGGGACGAGCGCTTTTTTATGCGCCAAATTGAAAGCATAGGTGAAAATTTAACTAGTTTTGTACCGTGAAAGAAGAAATTCAAAAAGCATTTGAGGCAATTAGGAATGGTGGAGTCATCCTCTATCCGACTGATACGATTTGGGGGTTGGGCTGTGACCCGAACAACGAACAGGCGCTAGAAAAACTTTTAGCGATAAAAAAAAGAGCAAAGAATAAAAGCTTAATCGTACTTGTAAACAATGAAGGTCTTTTGCAACGTTATGTAAAGGAAATTCCGGATGTTTGTTTTGACCTGTTAGATTATGCTGAGCGACCGCTTACGATTGTTTATCCGAATGGACAATATGTGTCAAAATTAGTGTTGGGGCTAGAAAAAAGTATTGCCATAAGACTTACAAAGGACGAATTTTGTGCGCAGTTAATACAAAAATTAAAACATGGGTTAATTTCTACCTCGGCAAATATTTCGAATCAAGCTTACAGCAATAAGATAGAGGAATTGCCAGCAGACATTACTGACAATGCAGATTATATTGTAAATTTACCCCTTAAAAATGACAAACAGCCACCATCACAAATCATTAAGATTGGGGCGGATAGCGGAGTCACAATAATTAGAAAATAAATTGAATTTAAAAGAACACATAGCGCATCAAATTTTCACCGCCGTTAGCGAAGTTGCCTCAGAAAAAGGTACCTCAGCATTTGTTATTGGTGGTTTTGTCCGTGATTTAATTTTGAAACGACCATCAAAAGATATTGATATCGTTGTTTTGGGAAGCGGATTAGAAATTGCCGAACATGTGGCAAATAAACTCGGCGTTAAAAAAGTAGCTTATTACAAGAATTTTGGAACCGCCGCGTTTATGTTTGACGATCTTGAAATTGAATTTGTTGGTGCCCGAAAAGAATCCTACGAAAGAAATTCAAGAAAACCAATTGTAGAAAGCGGCACTTTAGCAGATGATCAAAACCGCCGTGACTTTACAATAAACGCGCTTGCAATTAGCTTAAACAAAAGCTCATTTGGTGAAGTGGTTGATCCTTTTAATGGTTTGGAAGATTTGAAAAATAAAATCATTCGCACGCCATTAGATCCTGACACCACCTATTCTGATGATCCTTTAAGGATGTTACGGGCCATTCGCTTTTCTTCACAATTGAGTTTTAAAATTGAGAATGAATCATTCGTTGCCATTAAACGCAACGCCAAACGATTAGATATCATTTCGCAAGAGCGAATTACGGATGAACTGAATAAAATCATTCTTTCGAATACTCCATCTTGTGGTTTTAAACAACTATTTGACACCGAATTACTACATCAGTTTTTCCCTGAGATGATCGCCTTGCAAGGCGCAGAAATTAGAGATAATAAAGGACATAAAGATAATTTCTATCATACCTTAGAAGTATTGGATAATATTTCTGAAAACACCGATAATATTTGGTTGCGTTGGGCTGCTATCTTGCATGATATTGCGAAACCAACTACCAAACGTTTTGATAAAAAGGTCGGGTGGACATTTCATGGGCACGAAGAAATGGGCGCACGCATGACATCCAAAATTTTCAAACGGTTGAAGCTACCGTTGGATGCCAAAATGAAATATGTGGAGAAATTGGTGCGTCTACATTTGCGACCAATATCATTGGTTAACGGAAGCGTAACAGACACAGCAGTGCGCCGTCTTTTGTTTGAGGCAGGAGATGATATTGATGATTTGATGACCCTTTGTAATGCCGATATTACCTCAAAAAATCAAATGAAGGTGCAGAAATACCGCCGTAACTTTGAAAACGTTCGTCGTAAGCTCAAGTCGGTTGAAGAAAAGGATAATATCCGAAATTTTCAGCCGCCAATTTCTGGAAAAGAAATCATGGATATTTTTCAAATGGAACCATGCAAAGATGTCGGAATCCTGAAAAATGAAATTAAGGAAGCTATTTTGGAAGGTAAAATTCGAAACAACTATAACGACGCATATACGTTTATGTTGGAGCAGGCTGATCAAATGGGAATTGAAGCTAAAAAACGCCAATAACTGGACGTATCTCAACGTTTTCCTGTGGAAAACTAAACAAATCTCCCCCTAAGCTACTACGATATTCGTTTATCTTAGCTGATTAAGAAACAATATCCCCCATTATGATTGGACGACTGATCAAGAAAAAATTAAACGCTAACAAACTCGCAAATGTCTTTGTGAATTCGCTTTTAGAGGCAACCGAAAATGGATTTGAGGATGTGCGCGCAATGATTAATGAAGATAGCGCATTCGTCTCCTACCCAGAAGTGAATGACGATTCAATGGATCGGTTTTTATTGGTTGTAATTGTTGGTAACCTCCGTTTTTTAGACACTTACTTTGAAGTGACCGAGGCGCGTGAAATTCGCACTCAAATAGTACGGAAATTTTCCAACATCTATGAAATAGAGGAGCATGATTTTGAACAAGTCATTCAAAAATATGGCGCATTTGTTTCACGTGTAAACCACCCGTCTAAGAACACACTTTACGGGATGTCAAAGGCTGTATTCCACAAGTTTAAATTGAACGATCATCAAGAGTCGTATTTCAAAAACATGCACACTCCGAATCCGTTATTCCTTAAACGAATGGATGAAATTATGATGAATTTTTTATGGGATTGGGATGAGTTTTTCAAGAAGCATAAGATGAATTTTAACCACTAATTCTTAGTCTCTATTATATTTAATTATTCTTGGCGTTAATTTCTTTGGAGGGTTATTAATGAATCTTAGAAACGCATATCTTATTGTAGGAATCTTATTGCTATGTATTTTTTTATGAATTGGTTCTCCTTTAGAATTTAAGTTAGTCAGTCATCAGCGAATTGCAATATTACTATTTGCTGTTTTCCTCATTTTCTTTTTCATACTGCTGATAAAAAGTCTCATTAACGTAGCAAATAAAATTTTTAAAACAATTGGTTTAGTTGTTGTTTCCATAATTGCCTGCATGTATCTATTTTTAGGAATAATGCATGTTTCTGACGGAATTTCGTGAAAATCAGAGAAATGGAAAGATTATTTTCTATACACAAATGATTCTGGCGAAAAAGTGTATTCTCAATATTCGGGTCATGGTTCAATTCTCAATTACCGCGAAATGAAAACCTATTACGAATTTGAGAACGGAAATAGAATTTCACTCGCCCTTTATAGTTTTGAAACAGATCGCAGTGTAAGCTTCCCCAAATTAGTGTAAGCTTCCCCAAATTAGAACCATCTATTCTTCTAAAACTTTAATATAGTTATTGTTTTTAATTCTTCTGAGACTAGACTCAGAAGAATTAATTTTGGCATACTCAATAGGTGACATTTTTTC